>CBIHOZ010000151.1:0-18380 GCA_966211525.1 uncultured Chitinophaga sp.
GGTCTGGACAGAAAGCAACAATTAAAAGGTATCAAGATGTCGTCACCGGATATACGTGCCGGTGTAGCATTGCTTATTGCAGCACTCTCTGCGAGTGGTACAAGCGAGATATCCAATATAGAACAGATCGACCGCGGCTATCAAAATATAGAAGGCCGCTTAAAAGCACTTGGTGCTGAGATCGAGCGTATCAGCGCTTCATAACAATATCATTTAAATAACGGAACAGCATCACCAGGTGCTGTTCTTCTTTTAGATTCAGACCATTCTTCTTTATATACTGGTCTGCTTCATCAGTATAGTCAGCCGGTATAATTTGTTGCAGAGATTTTCTATTCTTGACCTCCGCCAACGGCTTACCCTCTGCAGCTACGTAGTACTTCTCGTCATCTACAAATTCATCTTATTCACGGCCTGCACTATACGCGCCCTGATAGCTGGCCTCCTTGAATATTTTTATATTCTTTTTAAGAAGCTGTATACTACCGGGCACCAGTACCTGGAAATATAGCGGCTTATTATCCTCAGCTTCAACTTTTGTAAAGTGTAATGAATCTGTGCCGGTATATATACTAAACCGATTCACCAGTTTTTTATGAATAACATACTCGCTGCCGTTGCGGGCAATGATCAGTTCATTTGCATGCGCATCAAAATTTACTTTCGGATAAGTAACAACCCTTTTGTCGGTCATGTAAATTGTGGCGGGAGAAAAATCCTGCAGCAAGGTAACGGAGCCCTTTACTCCCTTATAGCGATTATCAAATGTGCGGGCGGTATAGCTGCCTGCACCTAACATATTTACATTGTTCTGTGCTTCCAGGCCGTTCACCTGCGCATAAACGGGTATAACTCCAATGAAGAGTAAAATGGTAATAGCAAGCTTCATAGGTCAAGGGTTAGCATACTACAGACTATAGCTGTATGTATACCCCTCAAGATACAAAGCCGGTAACAGTTTGTCCAGCTTTTAAAACTACATTATTATAATTCTATACGGAGCGCCACCGGGCAGTGATCAGACCCGAGGTATTGATTATAAATGGCAGCGTCCTTTACTTTATCAATGATCGATTCTGACACCAGGAAGTAATCGATCCGCCAGCCTGTATTTTTTGCACGCGCGTTGAAGAGGTAATTCCAATAGGTATACTTTACTTCTTCCGGATAGAAACGTCTGAAGGTATCAATGAAGCCAGACTCCAGCAGTCGTGTAAAGCCATCGATCTCCCGCTGGGTATATCCGGCTGATTTATTATAGTTCTCTTTCGGGCGCGCTATATCTATAGCCTGGTGCGCAACGTTAAAATCGCCACAGGCAATTACCGGCTTTCTGCGTGTGAGCCAGTTCAGGTAGTCGGCAAACTCTTTATCCCACCGCTCGCGATAATCGAGACGGGCAAGTCCTTCGCCGGAGTTGGGAGTATATACTGTTACGAGAAAAAATGTAGGATACTCTGCCGTGATCACGCGACCTTCCTGGTCGTGTTCTTCGAGGCCCATATCGTATGTTACCTGGATCGGTTCTTCTTTCGAAAGAATGGCGGTACCGGAATATCCTTTTCTTGCTTTGGATGAGTTGATGTATACATGATAGCCTGGCAAAAGCTCGAGTGCCGAGCGCACTTCTTCCACGGCTGCTTTGGTTTCCTGAAAACAAAGGATATCAGGGTCCATCTCCTTTACATCCTTTAAGAAATCTTTTTTAATGATTGAGCGGATTCCGTTTACGTTCCAGTTTACCAAATGCATGAATACAAACTATTAGCGTTTATAAAAATCACTGCGCGTGTTTTACGGGCAGCCAGTAAAATCAGATGCTATTTACGATTCAGGAGTAAAACAAAAAAGCCCTGCACGTATATGCACAGGGCTTCTTGTTATACTTTCGTACGATTAAGCTTTCTTCGCAGCGTTCGCTTTGAATTCTTCTTTGATCTTTTCGATATCTACGTTTTTGATAACCGGCTTAGCATTCTGAATTTTCAGCGACTGACGTCTTACTGCTGATACAGATTTATCTTTACGGTTTTTTCTCTTAAGTCTTGTTACAGCCATGGCACTTTTCTTTAAAAGGAGCGCAAAAATAACCGCGTTTTTCTGAATTGCAAAGTCATTGGAACAAAATTTCTTAGAAAACCTAAATTAACCAACCAACGGCAGGAACTTGATGAGCGCCAGGATTAACGAAGAAAAACCAAACATCAAAACAATCAACCACTTCAATTGGTCTTTAAATCCCGATTCTATCCTGACCTCCAGCGTTTTTATATCTTCTTTTGAAGCCAGAATTGATTTTTGCTCCTGCATTTTTTCTGAAACATTTTCTGATACAAACTGCACCAATGCCCTGGCCTCCCTATCGCCAAGTTTACTCTTTAACAAATCATACAACTCTATCTGACTAATACTCATAACGGTAATTTACTAAATACTAATGCAAGGTAAAAAGGCATGTGCATTCGAAAAAGGTGAGTGTACCAATTTTGTCATCCCCCATTATTCAATCATCAATTCATGGAATGGACTTCTTCAAATCCTCAATTTCCTGTTTAGCTTTGCGGCCATATTATGGAAAAACCGACATTACCAAAGGGAACACGCGATTTCGGGCCGATCGTCATGGCCAAGCGGCAATTCATTTTCGAGAACATCCGAAAGGTATTTCAGAAGTATGGCTTTCAACCGCTGGAAACTCCTGCGATGGAGAACCTCTCAACGCTCACCGGAAAGTATGGCGAAGAAGGCGATCAGTTACTCTTCAAAATTCTTAACTCAGGCGACTTTCTGAAAAATGTTACCAACGAAAAACTTGAAGCTCGTAACGCAAAGCTCATAACTTCTGATATATCTGAGAAAGGCCTTCGCTACGACTTAACTGTTCCCTTCGCGCGCTACGTGGTAATGAATCGAAATGATGTAAGCTTCCCGTTTAAACGCTACCAGATACAACCCGTATGGAGAGCTGATAAACCTCAAAAGGGAAGATATAGGGAGTTCTATCAGTGCGATGCCGATGTAGTGGGTACCAACTCGCTCATCTGCGAAGCTGAGATCATTCTTATGATCAAAGAAGTATTCAAAGGTCTCGGTATACAAGACTATAGCATCAAGATCAACCACCGCGGTATACTTTCGGGTATAGCAGAGCATATCAAAGCGGTAAATGAAACAGCACTCTTTGTTGCTATCGATAAGCTCGACAAGATTGGTGAAGATGGAGTGCGACAGGAATTACTTACAAAAGGTTTTGACGATGCAAGCATCACCACGCTCTTCAAAATTCTGAGTGTAAAGGGGTCGGTAACAAACAAGATTGCTTTCCTTGCAGCACACCTCGATACAACCCAGCACGGCATGAAAGGTCTGCGTGATTTACAGGAAGTGCTGAATATTCTGAAAAGTTACGGAGCCACTATCGATCATGTTGATTTTGATATAGCGCTTGCCCGCGGATTGAGTTATTATACCGGCTGTATATTTGAAGTAAAGATCAACAATGTTGCCATTGGCAGTGTTAGCGGTGGCGGACGTTACGATAACCTCACGCAGTCATTTGGTGATAAGGAAAATCTTTCAGGCGTAGGCTTCTCTTTCGGGGTAGATCGTATTTACGATGCCATGGAAGAACTAAAACTCTTCCCGAAAAATGCGCAGGTATCTTCAACTGTATTGATTTGTCATTTTGATGATGAGAGTTTCCACTATGGACTGGGTGTACTCACGCAGCTGCGCAGTGCCGGTATAGCTTCTGAAATATACCCTGACCAGTCCAAGCTTAAAAAGCAACTTGACTTCGCGAACAAAAAAGGAATTCCTTATACGATTGTGATCGGATCAGAAGAAGTAAAGAGCGGTTCGCTTCCGTTTAAAGATATGGAGAAAGGTGAACAGGAAAAGATTACAATCGAACAGATCATTTCAAAATTACAGCGATAACAATAGACGTTCGGTATACTATATTCCGCTGAACTGAATATATTTAGCAAATCATGGCAGTGCATTCCATCTCCGACCGGCAATTAACACTTCGCGATTTATCCGCTATACTGGCCGGAGATGTTACTATACAGCTTTCCGAAGAAGCCAGACAAAAAATACTGCACTGTCGCCAGTATCTTGATCAGAAACTTGCTACTACACAACAACCGATCTATGGTATCAATACCGGCTTTGGTTCGCTGTATAATCGAAATATATCACACGATCAACTCGAACGACTGCAGGAAAATCTTGTAAAGTCGCACGCGTGTGGTACCGGGCCGGAAGTACCGGTTGAGATTGTCAGGCTGATGCTTTTCCTCAAGGTACAATCGCTGGCGTATGGTTATTCAGGTGTACAGCTCGACACAACGGAGAGGCTGCTGGCCATGTTCAACGAACAGGTATACCCGGTTATATATGAAATGGGATCACTGGGTGCTTCGGGCGACCTTGCTCCGTTAGCACATCTTACCTTACCGTTGATCGGTTTAGGAGAAGTATACTATAAACAGCAACGTCTGAGCGGGGCACAGATCAACCAGAAACTCAACTGGTCAACAATACATTTTCAGGCAAAGGAAGGACTTGCTTTACTAAACGGCACGCAGTTTATGAGTGCCTATGGAAGCTGGTGTATACTGCATGCGCATCGGCTGATGCAATTGTCCAATATGATTGGCGCGCTTTCGCTGGATGCTTTTGATGGTCGTATAGAACCTTATCATGAATCCGTGCATGCTATTCGTCCACAGCACGGACAAGTTAAAACGGCTGCGGCCTTTCGTGAACTTTTACAAGGAAGCGAGCTGATCGGCCAGCCTAAAAAACATGTGCAGGATCCGTACTCCTTCCGGTGTATACCGCAGGTACATGGTGCCAGCTGGGATGCTATCGGCTATGTGACCAATGTTATTCTCACCGAAGTAAACAGCGTTACTGACAATCCGAATGTTTTCCCGGAAGATGATCGTATTATATCAGCTGGTAATTTTCACGGACAACCACTTGCCCTGGCATTAGACTTCCTGTCGATTGCTTTGTCAGAGTTGGGCAATATATCTGAACGGAGAACGTATCAGCTTATCTCCGGTGTTCGCGACTTGCCGAATTACCTCGTAGCGAATCCGGGTATAAATTCAGGATTGATGATTCCGCAATATACCGCTGCATCGCTGGTAAGTCAGAATAAACAACTGGCCACTCCGGCTTCCGTAGATTCGATCGTATCGTCAAACGGACAGGAAGATCACGTAAGTATGGGATCGAATGCTGCCACCAAAGCGTATAGAATTGTCAACAATCTATACTCTATTCTGGCAATAGAACTTATCACGGCTGCGCAGGCACACATGTTTCGCAGGCCGCTGAAAACTTCTCCTCTTCTGGAAGAGTTTGTTTATACTTTCCGCGAACATGTTCCGTTTATTGAAGACGACCGCGTATTGCATCACGACATTGCAAAGGCTGAATTATTTTTAAAGAATTTTTCTGTTAACTATCCGGCATGAGAGGTAAAGCCTGTATTCTTGTTCTCGTTGGGATGCTCATCTCCTGGAAAAGCTGGAGTCAGTATAACAGCTTGAATAATAAATTTACGGTAGATGAAGTAAAAGGCTGTGCAGGACTAAACATTCAGGTTACGCACAACGTTGCACCCGCCTGCGGCTCCGGAGGTATATTTTGTGTAATTGACTATGGTGATGGCAGACCCGCTCAACCCTTCGTGAGTGGCGACATTGCAAACTACCCTACGGCCGGCAATTTCAAACTGAAAATTATATACTCTACCACCGTTGTTGATAACGACAGTGTAGATGTTTCCATTACCGCAAATGATGCTCCTGCTTTTGAACCGTATTCTTGTAATGGCAACCAGGTTTCGGTAAAAGTAACGGAGAGTAAATATGCATACTATATCTTCAACTATAACGATGCTACCGCAGAGATAACAAAGCCTGCCAATACAGCTACGGATATTCATACCTATGCGGCACCACCTCCCTCCACGCGTAATGTGTCAGTACGCGGTTACAACGGACCGGGTACTGCTGATAACTGCGTAAGCAACACGCGGCCTGTAACCGTTGCTGCAACTTTACCGGCTGCCACTATATCGCAGGTAGAAGTACTCGATGCATCTTCTGTTAAAGTTGATTTTGCTTCATCGCCTTCCATTCAGTATCGATTCATGATCGGTACCAACAACGCTGCCAGCTTTCAACAGTATAAACAGATCTATAGTCCGGCGGCCGCTACGCTAACAGAAACTATACCAGCCATCCGTCCGGATGATAATTATTATTGCTTCCGGGTAGACACCTATAATCCGTGCGGGAATAATGTAGCAGCTGTTTCTCCGATCGTGTGCAGTACAAACTTTGATGTAGCAGCACAAAACAATCAGAATAATCTAACGTGGAACACCGCGAATGCTTCCGGGGCGCACCCGCTTGCTAATTTTACGGTTGTAAAAAACAGCACAGCGTTAACACCAACCCTCGCAGCAAATCAACGTACATATAGTGATACCGATGTAGTATGTGGCACTTCGTATACCTATAGACTTGAATCAAATTATCCCGCTAATGTTAAAAGTCTTTCGCTGCCTAAAACCGTAACCGCATTCTCCAGCGATATACCCGCAGCCATTGAAAACATCAGCGCTGTTGTGAATCCGGCAGGCACTGAGGTACAACTTTCATGGATACAAGACCCCGCGTACAATGCATCTGCATATACTATATTAAAATCTGATAACGGAGGGTTTACTCCCCGGGGCACCTCTGATCAGACTACCTTTACCGACAACGAATATACTACTGCTTCAGGCGCCTGCTATAAGATCGAGTATATTGATGCCTGCAATAACCGCAGTCCGCAAAGTCGCGAAGCATGCCCGGTGGCGTTGACGGGAAATGTCCAGGGTAACAATGTCATCAATATCAATTGGACAGCCTACAACGGATGGGCTGGTGGCACTAACAATTATATCATTGAAAAATATGACGCCGAGGGAACACTGCTTCAGACTATTGATGCCGGCTCAACCACTACCTATACTGACAATGCGCAGGATGTAGACAACCAGGTATACTATTATACTATATATGCTTACCCGGTAGATGGAACCTTGGCACAATCGGTATCCAACACATTGGAGACAATCAAGCAACCGAATCTTTTTTACCCCACCGGCTTTACTCCGAATCACGATGGTCTCAATGATACATTTACAGTCTTCGGGCAATTCGTATCGAAGTTCGACATGAAGATCTTTAACCGTTGGGGCGAGATGATGTATACCACCGATGATCTTACCGGTGCGGGATGGGACGGCACGTATAAAGGCACACTCATGCCGGAAGCTACCTATGTGTTTAAAGCCAACATCACCGATCTGCTGGGAAGAACTTTTGAGCGCTCCGGATCTTTCTTCCTCATTCGTAAATAACAAGCGCGCAATCCGTGCATCACTAATCAAACTCCGGTTTACTTCGTAAATCGAAATTACTATTTGTACCTTTGGCCTTTTAATTTCCAGAACCCCGTAAAAACAATACAGTATGTTTGACATGATGAAAATGATGGGCAAGATGAAAGAAGTTCAGGCCCGTATGAAGGAAGCACAGGATAATCTGGTAAATATACGTGCACATGGTGAAGCCGGTGCAGGTATGGTAAAGGCAACTGTAAATGGCAAGAAACAACTGGTGTCATTGGACATTGACCCTTCGCTTTTAAAAGGTGATGATAAAGTAATTGTACAAGACCTGGTTGTAGCGGCAGTCAATAAAGCTTCGGAAGAAGCCGAAGTGCAGGCCAAAGAAGAGTTACGCAAAAGCACCGATGGTTTATTACCCAACATTCCGGGCTTAGACTTAAGCGGCCTTATGGGATGAGCCACACCGCTGTAGTTATTCTGAATTATAACGGGGAGAAATTTTTAAAACAGTTTCTCCCCTCTGTTATCTCACACTCTCAGGAAGCAGAAATCATTGTTGCCGACAACGGCTCTACCGATCAGTCGATCACACTGGTTGAAAAAGAATTTCCATCCGTCAGGATTATTCGTCTCGATAATAACTATGGATACTGCGGTGGCTACAACCGCGCACTGCATCAGGTACAAGCTGACTACTATGTATTGCTGAACTCCGATATAGAGGTAACTCCGCAGTGGCTTCAACCAATGATCAGGTTGTTGGACACCAATCCATCTATAGCAGCACTTCAACCCAAGATACTCTCCTACCACAATCGTATATTATTTGAATATGCCGGGGCGGCCGGTGGTATGATGGATACATTGGGCTATCCATTCTGCCGGGGAAGAATTTTTGATTATGTAGAAGAAGACAAGGGACAGTATAACGATATGCGTCCGGTATTCTGGGCAACAGGTGCTTGTCTCATGATCCGATCAAAGGCTTATCATCAGTTCAACGGACTTGATGAAGATTTTTTCGCGCACATGGAAGAAATAGACCTTTGCTGGAAACTTCACCGTGATAATCAACAGGTATACTATTGTGGCGCTAGTACAGTATACCATGTAGGAGCCGGTACACTTGGCTATGAAAATCCGCGGAAGACCTATCTTAACTTCAGAAATGGTTTAGCGCTCATCTTCAAACACTTCGATACAGCCGAGTTACTCTATAAATTTCCGGTGCGTATAGCCCTCGACTGGCTTGCGGCCTTCATGTATCTGTTAAAAGGTAAAACGGGAAACTTTGCCGCTGTATTTCAGGCACATATAAGTTTTATAGGTGCTATAGGTAATAACTGGCGGAAGCGCAGCCAGTTGCGTAAGCAATACCCGCATTATAATAGAGTAAGCCTATATACCGGTATAGTTATCGTTGACTTCTTCCTTCGTGGTAAACGAAAGATCGGTCAATAGTCCCAGATAGGCTTACGCTTGCGCAGATGTTTGCGCATGTTCATGATAAAGGCCAGGGAAAGGTATACGATCAGCGGAGATCCGAACGTTATAAAGGAAGTATAAATAAAGAACAGACGTATACTGGAAGTAGCTACACCCAGCTTTTCACCCAGATGTGTGCACACCCCGAAAGCCTGACTCTCAAAGAAATCCTGGATTTTATCCGTTAGTTGATTCATATTGTCTACACATTTAGATTTTCAACTTGTCAAAAAGTTGATTTATCGAGCAAAAATCCGGCTTACAAATATAACAGCCTCAGCCCCTTATTATTACCTATCTCATCTTATTTTTTTGAGTATAATTGCAAAAAAATACACATAAGTATAGTTTTGCAACCTGTTAAAAATCAAACAATAAACCACAATCCAATGAGAAAAGTAGTTTACTCATGTCTGGTCTTCGGTGCATTGACCCTCGCGGGCTGTACGTTGCCCAAGATGGTGAAGATGTCGAAAGAGCAGCAGCTCACTGTTACACCAAACCCACTGGAAGTTCACAAAGACACAGTTGCCTTTGAAATGGCAGCAAACCTCCCTGTTAAGATGTTGAAGAAGGGTACAGTTTATACTGTGAACAGCTTCTATAAATATGGAGACAAAGAACTTGCACTGGATCCTATTCCATTCAAAGCTGAAGACTATCCAAATAGCAAGACTGAACAGCCTAAAGTAACGAAGAACTTCTCTTTCGCTTACCAGCCTGCCATGAAAACCGGTACGCTCGAAGTTGAAGGTGTAGCTTCTAAAGGCGAAAAGTCTAAAGCATCTCCTCGTATGCCTGTTGCAACAGGAGTAATCACTACTTCTAAACTTGTTAAGCCAGTATATTTCGCTGCTTATGCAGGTCACGGTTATAACAACCAGGAAGAACTTGTTCCTGTAGTTATACCTGATTTCATCTTCGAACAAGGCAGATCTGTACTGAGAACATCTGAAATAAAGAGTCCTAAAGGAAAGCAGTTAGATGCATTCATCGCTTCTAAAAACGCTACCCGTACAGTAACTATTACTGGTACTCACTCTCCTGAAGGTGCTGAGCGTATCAACAGCAAACTGTCTCCGGATCGTGCTGCTGCTATCGAAGCTTTCTACCGTAAGGAAATGAAGAAGTATGATTACAAAGGCAAGGCTGATTCTATCCAGTTCATCCTGAAGCCTGTAATCCAGGATTGGGCACAATTCAAAACTGAACTCGAAGCATATACTGGTATATCTTCTGAAGAGAAAGCAGAATACCTGAACATCATCAACGGTGGTGGTACTTTCGAAGATCAGGAAAAACAAATGAAAGGTCTGAAGACTTACAAGAAAGTTTTCAAAGATGTATATCCTAAACTGAGAACTGCTAAAACTGAAATTCTTGTAGTAAAAGAGAAGAAGACAGATGCAGAGATCTCTGTACTTGCTAAGCAAATCACACAAAATTCAGTTAGCGCTGATACACTTTCTTTCGAAGAACTGATGTACGCTGCTACCCTTACTCCTTCTTTAGATGAGAAAGCTGCGATCTACGAAGCTGCTACTAAAAAAGGTTCTAACTGGAATGCACACAACAACTTAGGTGCAGTATATATCGCTCAGGCTATCGAGAACCCTAGCAACGCTGCTGCTTTAGCAGACAAAGCTCAGGCTCAGTTAGACATCGCTGTTAAATTACAGGATGCTCCTGAAGTTCAGGCTAACCTGGCTTCTGTATCATTGTTGAAAGGCAACGCTTACGCTGCTTACAACCACGCCAGCAAAGCTATCAGCAGCGGTCTTACTGGCGATAACGCTGCCGGTGTTAACGGTGTGAAAGGTGCTACTGAAATCATCAAAGCTCAGTACGCTGCAGCTGTTAGCTCAGAGTCTAACGCTACTGACAACGCTGACAACCTGTTCAACAAAGGTCTGGCTCAAGTGCTTAACAAAGATTACCAGAATGCATTGACATCATTCAACGAAGCTATCAGCAAAAACAGCAACCTTGCTATCGCTCACTACGGTGCAGCTGTAGCTTCTGCAAGATTAGGTCAGGCAGACGGTGTGGTTAGTCACCTGACAGATGCAGTTAAAATCGATCCGTCTTTGAAAGAAGCTGCTCTTAGCGACCTTGAGTTCGCGAAGTTTTCAGCTACTGAAACTTTCAGAAACGCGTTGAAATAAGATAAACTCATTGGAATAACAATAGGTAGAAAACCCTTCCGAATGATCGGGAGGGTTTTTTATTTGCCCAATCCGTCCACGGATACTATTTTTACACGCTTTTCAAAATACCGACATGAGAGAAATCCAGTTTAGAGAGGCCTTGCGCGAGGCCATGAGCGAAGAAATGCGCAGAGACCCAAGCGTAGTGCTTATGGGTGAAGAGGTTGCCGAATACAACGGTGCCTACAAGGTTAGCCAGGGAATGCTGGCCGAATTTGGTGCCGAGCGTGTTTTAGACACTCCTATTTCAGAACTTGGTTTTGCAGGTATAGGTGTCGGAGCTGCCATGAACGGTCTGCGTCCAATCGTAGAGTTTATGACGTTCAACTTCTCCCTGGTAGCAATCGACCAGGTGATAAACTCTGCTGCTAAAATATATTCAATGTCTGGCGGACAATATAGCGCTCCGATGGTGTTCCGCGGACCTACCGGTAACGCTGGCCAGCTGGGTGCACAGCACTCACAGAACTTCGAGAACTGGTATGCTAACTGCCCGGGCTTGAAAGTAGTTGTTCCGTCTAATCCATACGATGCTAAAGGTCTTCTGAAAGCTTCTATCCGTGATAACGATCCGGTGATCTTCATGGAGTCTGAAGTAATGTATGGTGACAAAGGTGAAGTTCCTGCCGAAGAGTATATTATACCGATTGGTGTTGCTGATATCAAGAAAGCGGGTAGCGATGTTACCATCGTTTCGTTCGGCAAGATCATGAAAGTTGCTTTGGCTGCTGCCGCTGAACTTGAGAAAGAAGGTATATCTGCCGAAGTGATCGATCTTCGTTCCGTTCGTCCGATTGACTATGCTACCGTAGTTGAATCGGTTAAGAAGACAAACCGCCTGGTGATCGTTGAAGAAGCATGGCCTCTTTCATCTATCGCTACAGAGATTACATATCACGTACAGAAACATGCTTTTGATTACCTGGATGCTCCTATCCACCGAATCAACAGTTTGGATGTACCACTGCCCTATGCACCTACATTGATACAAGCTATTCTTCCAAACGTGGAAAGAACGGTGAAGGCTGTGAAGGCTGTATTGTACAGAGACTAGATTATAGAAATTCAAACTATATAAAAAGCCGCGTCAACCTGATGCGGCTTTTCTTTTTCCATGGTACGCAATAGTATCTTTTACAGTATCGAATATCCACAAATTGCAGTCATGCTCACCTAGGCACCAACGGTTTTCGTTACCTTGTAATATCTAAACAAAAACTATGGAGCTACTATCCTATATAAACTCGAAGATTAAACTCGATCCCGAAGTATGTTCCAAAATAGTAGCAGCCTTTAAAACGGAATCATATACCAGGGGCGCACACCTGATAAAGCCGGGCGGTTCGTCATCAAAAGTATATTTTATCGAAAAGGGATTGATACGAACGTTTTACTATAAAGATGAGCGTGACATAACACAGTTCTTTTTCGATGCAGGCTCGTTTACCACGCCTCTGAATAGCGTCTTCTACGGCAAAGAAGAGCCCTACGGATGGGAAACTCTGGAAGACACCATCGTAAAGGTAATTCCATACCACGAACTGGAAGCGATGTGCGTTCGTATACCCGAGGTTCAGCGGATGCTTTTTCTGGCTGCCATCGACACGCTGAATATGTTTGTTATTAAGCTGGAGTCTCTTCAATTCCAGACGGCCGAGCAGCGCTACAGCTCCATGATGGAAATGTACCCCGAAATATTACTACGCGTACCGCTTGGTCATATTGCCTCATACCTCGGCATAACCCAGCAAACGCTTAGTGTGATCAGGGCCAAACGGTAAATTTCTTTCCCCTACAGGACGCTTTTTAATATATCTTAAAAAAGTATTCTCCGCTTCTCGCTTCTTTTGCACCTGCAACGACAGAACAAAGTAATTCATGGAAGCGGCTACAAATAACTACGCACGGAAAGTTAACAGACCTTACCTCATTGTATTGGTCATCGCTTACGTAGCCGGAATGAATATTTTTGTTCTGCTGAAAATGCTCGGGCTAAAAGAACTGAATGAGATCGATCTCCAAACTCAACAGGCTCTGCTCCCACTCTCATCGTGCATGGCTCTGCTCGTGGCACTGGGTATAGCCTTCATGGAGGTGTATATATTCAATCGCTGGGAAAACTATCCTTTCGGAAGATTTATACTGTATAAATACAGCATCATTATCTTGTTGATAACGACCGGCTGTATTCTCGTTTTTATATTCTTTGCACAGGTTTTTGAGAACAAATCCTTTAACGCATCGCTGCAATCTATACCCGAGTTTCTGCAAACCGAGATATTCCTTTCGGTGTTCCTGTACCTGATACTCTTCAGCATTTTACTAAACATGATCAAAACGATCTATGACTACCTGGGGCCGCAAGCTATCGTAGGTGCTCTTCTCGGTAAATATAGTCAGCCTGTAGAAGAAGATCTTACGTTTTTGTTCATCGATCTGCAGGCATCCACCCGCATTGCCGAACAATTAGGACATGCACAATATAGTCGTTTTATAGAAAGCAGCTTTCAACTATTAACCGAAAGTATACATCAGCATAATGCAATTCTTTATCAGTTTGTAGGTGATGAAGCCGTGCTGCTTTGGCCTGCACGAACTGCCCAAAAAACACTCGCACCGCTAAAACTATATTTTGACTTTATCAAAAAAATCGATCAGCAAAGCGAATACTTTACAAAATCGTTTGGAGAAACACCTCGCTTTAAAGCAGCAGTACATACCGGACTTGTTACCGTTACCGAAATACGTACTATAAAAAGAGACATCGTTTATCACGGAGATGTACTGAATACCTGTGCGCGGATGCTGGAGCAATGTAACACGCTGAAGAAAAATTTACTGGTATCATCTCCTGTAGCGAACTGGCTCCAGGAAGCAGACCGGTTTACTGCCTCATTCGCTACACAGCTTACCTTTCGTGGCAAAGCTTCCGAAACCGCCCTATACGAAATAACATCAACCACGACACATTAACGTTATACATATATAGTCATCGATAATTTTCTGCTTGATGATAGCAGACATACCCTTATTTTGCACTGTCAAAACAAGTCGGTAATCCTATTCTATATACCTTTATATATATACCATAAAAAAAAACGAACCCCTTATCCGTTTTTAATATATCTTAAAAAAGATACAGCGTCTTGTAGGTTCCTTTGCGTCACTAAAAAGAAAAAGAGATGCAAAGCAAGACATTCAGTATTCACCTGGTATATATAATGGATGAGGTTGGCATGGCTTCCGTTTTTCCGGAACTGACGCAAGTGCTTGCCGCAGAACCTTCAGCAGCAGTAACAATACTATATCGGTCAAGCGACAATAATTTTGCTTTTGCTAAAGAGCTCGATATACTCGAACGGCATTTTCCTGCAAGGCTATATGTATCGTACGAATCGGCAACGGCCACTGGCAGCGATACCGCTTGCCAACGGACGATAGAAGCTATTATTAACACGAACATCATCCCAAAAATCAGTTTCATACTATCAGGACACAAGGCTTTTATCGAGCAATGCAAAGTAGTGTTACAGTTTTTAGGAGTTGACACCGTTACGGTTCGTGAACAATTCTTTACCGGCAGGTAGCATCACCATCATCCTGATCTATACCAATAAAAAAATTATACTATATGAAATACAATCCAATTCTTGCAGTACTTGTTCTGCTCACAGCTTGTGCAGGCAGTCATGAACAGTCACGTGCCGATGCAGATAACGCCACCGCGGTGGAAATCCAAAAAGTAATGCCGCAACCAGTAACGGATGTTATTACGCTAAGCGGAAACATTGAGGGTAAAACAACAATAAAGCTTGGCTTCCTGGTGCCCGGTAAGGTTGAATATATAGCAGCAAAAGAAGGAACACCGATAGCAAAGGGTCAACTACTCGCAAACCTCGAAGACACAAACTACACAATAGCCAAACAACTTTCAGACGTACAGGCTAACGCAGCCCAGGATGAATTCGATCGGCTCCACCAGATGTATAAACAAGGCAGCCTGAGTGAGAGTGATCACGCGAAAGCATCCTTTGCCTTGCAACAAGCTAAACTTCAGCAGAAACTTGAGAATAAAAATCTGGCAGACACAAAGCTATATGCGCCTTTGACCGGTATACTATTGAGCAAAGAGGTTGAGGCCGGTGAAATCATTGCAGCGGGAACACCTTTATTCGTGGTAGCGGATATTCAGACCGTTGTAGTCTCCGCATTTATACCCGAAGGAGAATTGCACCAGATTACGATTGGCCAGCCTGCAGAGATCGGCATCGCTGCGTTAAATAAAAAATTTGCCGGTAAGATCACAGAAGTAGGCGCTATTGCCGATGCAACATCACGAGCCTTTATGATAAAAGCAGAGGTCTTAAACAACGGCATGCTTATACGCCCGGGCATGATAGCAGAAATAAGTCTGCACGGCAACCACGATAACGTCAGCATACTTGTTCCCGCTGAATCCATTGTTCACGATGTGGACAACCAAAGCTATATATATGTAGTGGATGCTAACAAACAGAAAGCTTTCAGACGCAAGGTGAGCCTGGGCAACATGATCGAAAATAAAATACAGATCATAGCGGGCTTGTCAGCAGAAGATGTAATTGTAACGGCAGGGCAATCGAAACTCTCCGATGGTGCAACTATTACAGTCGTTAAATAATTAATCATGAATATCATTGAAGCAGCTCTCAAGTACAAACAGGTTACACTGGCTGTACTATTCATGTTGTTTGCCGCAGGAATCAACTCTCTGCTAAACATGCCCAGACGCGAAGATCCGAAGATCACCATCCGGCAGGGACTCGTGATTGCCTATTTCCCCGGAGCGAACGCTGTACAGGTAGAAGGCCAGATTACAAAAAAGCTGGAGCAATATCTTTTTCAATACGAAGAAGTAGATAAAACCAAAACAACCTCGGCAACAAAAGACGGCATGGTGGTGATCACGGTTGAATTAAGCCAGGATGTAAAACACCCCGATATATTCTGGAGTAAACTCAGGCATCAACTCCTGATTACACGCGAGCTTGAACTGCCCGAAGGTGTTACGGGACCAATTGTAGACTCTGACTTTGGTGATACCGAAGCCATGGTAATTGCGCTGGACAGTAAACAGGCGAGCTACGAACAACTGAAGGGCTATGCGCAGAAAGTAGAAGACCTGATTCGTACGATACCCGCCACATCAAAAATAAAACGTATTGGCGACCAGCGTGAACAGATTGTTGCATCCTCCAATTCGGAAAAATTATCGCAGTATGGTATACAACTGGACCAGGTTATACAACTCCTGCAGTCTCAAAACAGCATTCGCGCAACGGGCGAGGTTAAGACACAAACTCAAAAAGCACCACTCTATACACAAGGATACTTCCATACAGAACAAGACCTGGCCAGCCAGATTGTAGGTGCTTCGCCTTCCGGTGCGCTCGTGCGACTGGGTGACGTAGCCTCGCTGAAGCGCGGCTATATAGAACCCGAAAGTATCATTACGAACAACGGCAACAAAGCCATCATGCTATGCATACAGATGCGCGAGGGAAATAACATTGTAGAATTTGGCAAAGCTGTAGAGGCAAAAATCAAGGAAGCCGGGAACATGATTCCAGGTAGTATAAATATTACTACACTCGTGTCGCAGCCAACCCTGGTAGATCAGAATATATCGCATTTCATAAAAGAGTTTTTCCTGGCGATAGCATCTGTCATTGTAGTCGTTATACTATTGCTGCCATTTCGTATAGCTTCGGTGGCAGCCATGGCTATTCCCATGACGGTAGCCCTTACGTTTGCCATGATGAATGCACTCGGCATTGAACTGCATCAAGTGTCGTTAGCGGCATTGATACTCGTGTTGGGAATGGTGGTAGATGATGCGATTGTTATAGCTGATAACTATGTAGAGTTGCTCGATGAAAACGTAGATCGCTGGACAGCCGCATGGCGAAGTGCGCACGATCTGATTATACCTGTGCTGGCCGCCACGATTACCATTATAGCATCGTTTATGCCTATGATTCTGATCAGCGGGTCTACCGGTGAATTTATCGCAACACTTCCCGTTACTGTGGCGATTGCACTGGTAGCATCCTATTTTGTTGCACTCTTTCTCACACCGCTGCTTTGCTATACTTTTATCAGGAAAGGGTTGCACCAGCATCACGCAACAACAGATATATACCCAGCCACGAAAGAGAAAACGAAAAAGTCCGTTTTAACCTATATGCAGGATGGGTACAATAAGACATTGGACTGGTGTATACAACATCCTAAAACTACAGTCATCGGAAGTTTTTCTTCCCTCCTGCTTGTAGCGTTGTTGTTCAAGTTTGGCGTGCGTGAATTATTCTTTCCTCCGGCTGAACGAAATCAATTTGTCATAGAACTATGGATGCCAACGGGCACCAAACTCGAAAAGACTAATGAGACAATTCTGAAAGCTGAACGCTTGCTAAAGGGAGATACACGCGTAACCTCGTATGCTACTTTTGCAGGAACCTCAGCACCGCGCTTTTACTATAACTTTACACCGGAGTTCCCGACAAGTAATTATGCACTGATACTGGTAAACACTACCACCGAAGCAACGTCAGAAGCATTGGCGGAAGAGCTTACCACTAAAGTGAAGAACATTGCAGCAGACGGCAGGTTCTTTGTAAAACTGATGCAGCAAGGATCATCGCTCAGCGCTCCCGTTGAAGTTCGGATAATCGGTGATGATATTGCGCGACTCCGCGAAATCAGGAATGACGTTCGGGAAATTTTAAAGCAGACTCCCGGCAGTCTCTTTGTACGCGATGATTTTTCGGAAGATCACTATGGTATAGGTCTTCATCTGAATGACGAAGCCAAACGTCTTGGGTTTACTACCACCAGTGTGGCACAATCTGTATTTACCGGGTTCAACGGTGTTCCTATATCTACATTGTACGAAGGCAGCACACCGGTAGATATAGTGCTGCGCCTCGATGAGAACAGGCGAAAAAACACTACCGATCTCCAAAATATATACCTCACCTCTCCCGCGACAGGAGCAGAATTACCGTTACGTCAGATTGCTACGCTTACCCCGGAGTGGCAATCAGGTAAAATTATGCATCGAAATGGCGTACGGGCACTTACGGTGCAAAGCGAAACCCAACCGGGTGTATTACCGGCAGAACTTCTCGAAGCTATAAAGCCCGGTATCGAAAAGATCAAGTTACCAACAGGCTATCACATTGAATATGGAGGTGAAGAAGCGAATAAAGATGAAGTATTTG
>CBIHOZ010000152.1:0-18302 GCA_966211525.1 uncultured Chitinophaga sp.
TCCGAAAGGCCGGTAACAAGTGTGAATGAGGCACTGCAGGGACGTGCTGCCGGTGTATTCATTCAGAACAACCCGGAGCCCGGTGGAAATGCAACGATCAAAGTGCGCGGTAATAACTCCATGCAGTTTGGCGCAAGCCCTATATATGTAGTGGATGGTATTGTGATGGAGCGCGACTTCAACATGATCAACCTGAATGATGTAGCATCGATCAACGTGTTGAAAGATGCATCGTCAACTGCGTTGTATGGTTCACGCGGTGCAAACGGTGTGGTGATCATTACAACTAAAAAAGGAAAGAGTGGCGAAGGTAAAGTAACCTACGATGGCTGGTTCGGTATACAGGAATTTGCAAACAGGCCGCCAACGCTTGGTGCCAGAGATATACTGGATTTGAGAATCGCTGCCTTCGAGGATTCATCTATCGGCAGAGATTTCTTTGATGCCAACCCAACGGCTACACGCCAGGACTTCATCAACTACCTGTCTCAACCCGGTGGTCGCATTGCGGACTATGAGACAGAGACGTATGCCAGTGGCAAGAGCTATGATTGGGTAGATGAAATTACGCGCTCTGCATTTCAGCAGAATCACTCGCTGAGTTTTTCAGGCGGCACGGATAAAGGAAGTTACTATGTGAGCTTTGGCTATGCGGACCAGGAAGGTCTCGTGCAGAGCTCTGGCTATAAACGCTATACCGGTCGCGTGAATGCAGAACAGAATATGAAGAAGTGGTTGAAGATCGGTACCAACACATCGTTCACACGTTCGGAAGAAGACCTGGTGGATGGTAAAGTGTTTGGTGTAGCGAGTGGTGCAAACCCGCTGTTGCCATTCTACCATGACTCATTGAAACTTGCCTGGGGAAACAACTGGGATGTGAATATGGAAAACCCGTTCAAGTCCCTGACAATTGATAAAGACAGATCCAAGAACAGAATCTTTACTTCAAACTATATCAGCATCAACCCGGTAAAGAATCTTACGCTTCGTACGAACTTCACCATTGACCTGATTGACCAGGAGTATTATGAATATACACCGAGCGGTATTCAGCAGGCTATTCGTGATTCATTCCGCGGAAGAGCGGTGCATAACCTTGATCATGTACTGAACTACCAATGGGACAACTCCATTACCTATGAGAAACAATTTGATCGTCACCTGGTAAGTGCGTTGATTGGTACAAGCATGAGTCGTAACCAGTTTAAATATACCAACCTGGTAGCGCGCGATTTTCCTACGGATGATTTCGGCTATAACAACCTGGGCGCTGCTTTCGACAAAGCTAATTTCAGTCTGGGCTCAAGCATTACACAATCATCGCTGATGTCTTTCTTCGGTCGTGTAAACTATGAGTACGATGGTAAATATCTGGCAACGGTAACAGCACGTTACGATGGTTCATCACGTTTTGCGGAAGGACATAAGTGGGGATTGTTCCCATCCGTTGCATTGGGATGGAATATAACAGCAGAAGAATTCATGGCAGATCAGCAACTCTTTAATCTTGTAAAACTTCGCGCGGGTTATGGCAGTGTAGGTAATCAGAATATTCCTGACTACTCATTCTACAGCTTGTACAATGCATCATACTCCAATGGAAATGTATCGTGGAACTCAACTGGTCTGCGTGGTACACCGAACCTCAGCTGGGAGAAACAGGATCAGCTGAATATAGGTATAGATCTTGGTATACTTGAAAACCGCGTTCAGTTTACGGCTGAGTATTTCAATATCAACAACTCGAATCTGCTTATGAGACGTTCACTGTCTCCGCTCACAGGCTATAGCCAGGCTATTGAAAATATAGGTGAGATGACCAACAAAGGTCTGGAGTTCTCGGTAAACGCACTGGTTGTAGATGCACAGGATTGGAAATGGAATGTGACAGCGAATCTTTCAAAGGATAAAAACAAAATTACCAAACTATACGGCAACGTAGACGCAATCTATAACTACGGAGGTTTCACCGGAACAGACATTCAGCGCGAAGGTAATTTCTTCCTGGGGCAATCCTTGAACACCATCTATATGCTGGAGTTCGACCGCATCATCCAGGAAAGTGATATGGAATATGTGAACAGTCTTGATTTGTCTGGTAAGACATTGCGACCTGGTGATATACTTCCGAAAGATCAGCAGGCAGAAGGTGAAGAAGGACATGGTGTGATCGATCAGAATGATAAAGTGATCATCGGTAAGAAAGATCCTAAATTCTATGGCGGGTTTACGTCACAGGTATCATGGAAAGGACTTTCGCTGAACGCTGTGTTTACATATTCGTATGGTGCAAAGGCTATCAGCGGTTACTACGAAGGATTGATGAGTGGTACCGGCATGAGCGCGGCACATGAAGATATGCTTGATCGCTGGACACCCGAGCATACCAACACGAATATACCACGTGCTACATACGATGCTTCAATCCGCTACAGCGCAGGTGAAACATCATGGGGTATACAGGATGCATCTTTCCTGAGACTCGCTTCACTTACCCTCGCGTATGATGTTCCGAAAACAATCATCAACCGCGTTGGTATCACCAACCTGAGAGTATATACTACAGGAAATAATCTTACCACCTGGACGAAGTATAAAGGTTACGATCCGGAAAACGGTGACTGGTATCCAACTGCCAGAATGTTTGTACTCGGTCTTAACCTGGGCTTCTAAAATCAATTCGACCGGTATAGCTGAAAATATAGTCTATGCCGGTTATCAAACAAAAAATTAAAGCAATGAGAAAAATAACGCTATATACTACACTGCTTTTGGGATTGCTGGCGGTATCATCCTGTTCAGATTTTCTGGTGGAAGAACCGCAGACGCAATTAACAGAGGAAGAGGTTTTTGGTGATGAAGATAATATTCGTCTGCTGGTGTCTGGTTTATATACGCAATGGCGTAATACCAAACAGGATCGCGGTGGCTTTATGTTTACCCTCGGTACAGATGAAGCTAAACAAGGCGGACAACAGGTACATGAAAACAGTGTACAAGCTGCTTTGGACAAATACGATGGAGCACTAAACTCCACCAATTCATCGCTGGCTGAACAATGGAACAAGCGCTGGCCGGTAATTACCGCTGCCGCGAAAGCCGTGAAGTATGCAAGCTCCAACGAGCTGAAAGCACAGGCAGCATTTATTCGTGCTACGTTGAACTTCGAACTTGCTATGCTTTGGGGACCTATACCAATTGTTGATCAGGACAACATGCAGGAAGCGAGACAACCTGTAGCAGACGTATTTGAATTTATTATCAAAGACCTCGAGCTGGCGGTGGCGTATCTGCCGACTACGCAAACCGATAAGAAGATTCCGACAAAAGGTGCAGCACAGGCATTGCTTGGCAAAGTATATATGTATGCTCCGGAAGAATCGGGTTTTCGTAACTATGCAAAGGCCATCGAGTATTTCGATATGGCGATACCGCAGTATAGTTTGTTGAATAACTACGGAGACCTTTTTACAACTACTCTTAATCAGAACTCGACCGAGTCTATATATGCTTTCCAGTTTGTAAACATGTGGCCGGATAACAACATGGCGCAGCACCATGCAGGCTCTCGTGCCGTTGCAGATTTGGACGGCAATACATACTTCGGTGGCTATGACCTGGCACTTCCAACCGAATATTACTATAAGAATAAAGCTGATGGTGGTATATGGGAAGATGGCGATACACGCAAGACTGCCAGTATACGTTATGACTTTACCTTGCCGGATGGAAGACAACCCCAGATCACCTGGACAGGACAGACCGATGAGTTGGAACCTCATACAAGAAAGTTTGAAGATATACGAACACAAGGTCTTCAGAATTTCTGGTACTCGGGTGGTTTGATCTACTACCTGCGTCTGGCAGATATACTCTTGTGCAAGGCAGAATGTATGAATGAATTAGGACAGACTGGCGATGCTGTAAACCTGGTAAATACTACGGTGAGAAAGCGTGCCTTTGCCGGATTGCAGCCGGAAGAGTATAGCTGGTCAACCGGCATGTCTCAATCAGATTTCAGAACGAACATCATGGATGAGAGAATGCGTGAGCTTGGCTTTGAAGGCTGGAGAAGAATGGATCTTATCCGCACCGGTAAATTGGTGGAGTATGTGAGAGAACGTAACAAGTGGGCGAAAGCTTCCGGTACGATTGCAAGCTATCACGTGCGCTACCCGATTCCTGATTCGGAGATCAAGCAGAATGAGTTTATCAATCCTGAAGATCAGAACGAAGGTTACCGATAACAACCATACTTAAAGCGATGTGGTTAACACATCGCTTTAAATTTTTTAGGCAAATCTTATCGCGTAAAAATATATATTCGTGAAAATTATCTGATCACCAAGTATACCAATTGAAATGATTTCTTCTAAAAAACTCAGCGTAGTCAAACGCCTGTTCTTTTTCGGTTTTGTTTTGGCAGGGGCATCGACCCGGGCGCAGCTTGTTACCATACCTCTTGAGACACATAGTAATGCCCTCGTGCTGCAGGCTGATGAAAAAAAGAATTTCAATATTTTATACTTTGGCGAAAAGCTGCAGAATAGTAATGAATATAGTAATGTTCCGCGGGTATACCGGCAAACCGGGGACTATACCGATCTGCTTCATGCTTCTTATGCACCTTCAGGTTCCAGAAATTTAGCAGAACCTGCTATCACCGTTATTCATGCGGATGGCAATACTTCCCTCGACCTGCGGTATGTAAGTCACAAGGTTGAAAAGGTAAACGACAATATAGCTGTTCTCAGCGTAGTACTGAAAGACCCGGTATATGATTTCCAGGTGGTGCAGTACTTTAAAACATATATAGCAGAAGACGTGATTGAGCAGTGGAGTGTTATATCACACCAGGAGAAAAAAGATGTAACGCTTCAGAAGTATGCATCCGGCACTGTACACCTGACGGCCGAAAGTTACTGGCTTACACAATACCATGGTGACTGGGCCAAAGAGATGCAACCCGAAGTCTCAAAGATTACACACGGTATCAAAACACTCGATTCAAAATTGGGAACACGTGCAAACCTGTTTCAGCCATCGGTGTTTATGGTGTCGCTGGATAAACCGGCAACGGAAGATGAAGGTACGGTACTCTACGGAGGTCTTGAGTGGAGCGGTAATTTCAGAGTCGATATAGAGCTTGATCCGCAGGATAATCTTCGCATTATAGCAGGCATTAATAATTTCGCTTCGCCCTATATATTGAAGCCGAAAGAAGAATTCAGAACACCCGCTTTCCTATACCTGTTGTCTCATCACGGTAAAGGCGAAGCAAGTCGCAAGATGCATTCATGGGCGCGCAAGTATAAAATACTTGATGGTGAGGGTTCACGTCTTACACTCCTTAACAACTGGGAGGCTACGTATTTTGATTTCAACGAGCAGAAACTTTTCAGGCTGTTGAAAGATACCAAGGACCTTGGCGTTGATCTCTTTCTTCTTGATGATGGATGGTTTGCCAACAAGTATCCCCGTAACGGAGATACAGCAGGTCTCGGTGATTGGGACGAGAACAAATCCAAACTTCCCAACGGTATAGCATCGCTGGTAAAGGAAGCTAAGAACAACCAGTTGAAATTTGGTATATGGATTGAGCCGGAAATGGTAAATCCGAAGAGTGAACTCTATGAGAAACATCCGGATTGGGTAATCAAACAACCAAAAAGAGAAGAACACTATTTCCGTAATCAATTGGTGTTGGACCTGACTAATCCGGCTGTACAGGATTTTGTATTCAAGGTAGTAGATGATTTGTTTACCAAAAATCCGGAGCTCGCCTATATTAAATGGGACTGCAACGCGGTGATCTATAATGCATACTCAGCTTCGTTAAAAAATCAGACGCACCTATATATAGATTATGTGCGTGGCCTATATAAAGTGCTGGAAAGAATTCGTGCTAAATATCCGAAGGTGCCGATGATGCTTTGCTCGGGCGGTGGTGGTCGCGTAGACTATGCTGCGTTGCAATACTTCACGGAGTTCTGGCCGAGCGATAACACCGATCCGCTGGAGCGTATCTATATGCAGTGGGAGTACTCACACTTCTATCCTGCTATCGCTACATCCAATCACGTAACGGAATGGGGCAAGCAACCTTTAAAGTTCAGAGTAGATGTAGCGATGATGGGTAAACTTGGCTTTGATATCGTAGTGCACGATCTGCCCGAGAAGGATTTGAAGTTCTGCCAGGAAGCTATAAAAAATTACAATGCACTCAAGTCTGTGATATGGCAGGGCGATCTGTATCGTCTGGCGGATCCCAAGGAGCAGAGTATAGCATCCTTGCTATATGTACAGAACGATAAAGGTAAGGCAGTACTGTTCAATTACCTGGTGAAGAATCGCTATGGTGAAGGCAGTATTCTTCCGGTAAAGCTTAAAGGTCTGGATGCTTCCAAACGCTATACGATACGGGAGACGAATCTATATCCCGGTACACAATCATCGATCAATCCGGAGCAAATCTATTCCGGAGATTTCCTGATGAAAGTTGGCTTTAATCCCGATGTCAACAATGGAAGAAAAAGTGTAGTGCTGGTGATCGAAGAAGTTCGCTAGGTAAAAATGAATCGGAAAATACGAAGCGGGTATAAAAAATATACCTGCCCGGTCATACTATATCCGTACTGTAACAATGATGGATGTTAAAAATAAAATGATGTAACATGCTTGTAACAAAGAAACCATATAAACGAAACTATAGATATACCGGGTTGACAGGCTTGGTCATGCTCGTTATGCTTTGGTCTGTTTCTGCAACTGCACAAACGATCACGTTCGGAGCGAGCGGTAAACTGGTATATAACACACAAACCGGTACAGCAACCATATCCGACCAGGACCAGGCGATTGTCTCAAATGCCTATGCAGTGGTGGTAAGCGGGGGCGTAACGCTGAACAGCAAGAACTATACCTCGCGCACCGTAACGACAAAAGATACAACCGATGCCTTTGGTTCGGGTAAGAAGATGACGATTACATTAACGGCTACTGGTTTGCCTTCCATGCAACAGATATTTTATGCATACGAAGGGAAAAATTACCTGCTGACAGAAGTGATTGTGCGAGGTGCAAATATCAGCACCAACTATATGGCACCATTGGTATCGGAGCAGGTAAATATACAATCGACAGGGGATAATCGTGTCCTGTTTATACCCTTTGACAACGATACGTTTATACGCTATCAATCAAAGTCACTTAGCTCAACGCTGACCAATACAAGTTCGGAAGTAACAGCGTATTATGAAAACAACAGCCGAGCGGGACTCATTGTCGGTTCTGTAGAGCATATGGTTTGGAAAACAGGTGTGCGCACAACCGGTACCAACAACATATTAAGTGAATTAACGGTATGGGGTGGTTACACTGATAAAAATGTAACGCGCGATGGCATAGCACACGGTACACTGGCCGGTGACTCTGTGAAATCACCCAGGATATTTATAGGTATATATGATGACTGGCGTGCAGGTATGGATGATTATGGAAAAGCAAATGCTATAGCTGAGCCCCGGTATATATTTGATTGGACAAACCCGGTGCCGTTTGGATGGAACAGCTGGGGTGCTATACAGGACAAGCTGAATCTCGATAAGGCTAAAGCTGTAGCACAATTCTTCTCTGCGAGCTTGCCAAAATTCAGGAATGGAGAGACTGCCTATATCGACCTCGATTCGTATTGGGACAACATGGTGAGCGGTGGTATTGAAGGTGACTTTACGCAATTAATTGCCTTTGTAAATTATTGTAAAGAACGCGGATTGAAGCCCGGTATATATTGGGCTCCGTTCGTGGATTGGGGAAAAACGAGCAGACCGGTGGAAGGCACCAATGGCACCTATAATTACCAGGATGTCTGGACAAAGGTAAATGGCGCTTATCATGATCTGGACGGTGCACGTGCGATGGACCCGACACACCCTGCTACACAAAAGCGCATCGAATTGCTTATCAATAAATTCAAGGCGTGTGGATTTGAAATGATTAAGATTGACTTTATCGGTCATGCTGCTATTGAAGCTGACGATTATTATGATCCAACAGTAACCACCGGTATGCAGGCGTTCCGTAAAGGAATGGAATACCTGGTTGATAAACTCGACAGTAAGATGCTGGTATATGTAGCGATATCGCCAAGCCTGGCAACAGGTCGCTATGCGCACTCGCGAAGAATTGCCTGCGATGCTTATTCAGATATAGGGGCTACCGAATATACCCTCAACAGCACAACGTATGGCTGGTGGCAAACACACATCTATAATTTTATTGATGCTGATCACCTCGTGTTCAGTAACAAATCGCTGGGAGAGAACCGTGCGCGCTTAACCTCCGGAGTAATTAATGGTACGCTGATCACAGGCGATGATTTCGCTACAACCGGTCAATGGACTGATCGCGCGAAGGATTTACTACAGAAGGAAGATATATTGGCCATTGCCAGAAACGGTGTAGCGTTCACACCGATAGAGGGTAATGCAGCACAAAGCGCGAGTGAAGCGTTCGTCAATAAAATTGGTGACACGTATTACGTGGCTGTGATAAACTACGGAGAACAAAAGACAATGGATCTTAGTCTTACGCGACTGGGTATACCTGCCGGTGAGTATACGATACGAGAATTGTTCCGAAGCATGCCGCAGGCATTAACAGGGTCTTCACTGAAAATTACCGCTCCTGCAAGAGACGCTTTTATATTCAGATTTGCACCGAGCACTGTTACATCTTCCGAGTCGGAAGCAGGTAATGATACCACGGTACTTTATCCCAACCCGACCAGCGATGTAGTAAAGATCCGGAATGAAAAAACAATTCGCTCCTTCCGACTGCTGGCCGCTAACGGAGATGTACTCCTGGAAAAGAAAAACCTGAAGACACGTGAATATGAATTGAAACTGGCAGCGTATGCCAAGGGGATATACTTTATCTCCGTGGTAAACGCGGATGGTAATAGCCGTGTATTTAAAGTGGTGAAGGAATAAATTTCGGGGTTCGTAGTATAGCACTGCCGGGTTTGTGTCTGGCGGTGCTTACTTATTTGAGACGGTATATCGTTCGAAACTGAAATATAGTTTGGAGTCGTGTTGATTTGATGATGATATGAAAAACTCACAGGTAACAATTCGGGACTTGGCATTGAAGCTGGGTGTATCCATTTCTACGGTGTCGCGTGCATTGCGCAATGCATCGAATGTTGATCCTGTGAAAAAGAAGAATGTGCTGGAACTGGCGGAGCGATTGCACTATCAGCCCAACCGTGTTGCACAGAATCTCCGCATCAAGCGGACCAATACCCTGGGCGTTGTGGTACCGCAGATTAATCTCCACTTTTTCTCTTCGGTAATCAGTGGTATACAAGCGTATGCTGCGAACTACAATTACGGTGTGATGATCTGTCAATCGCTGGAGTCACTTTCGGTGGAGCAATCGAATATACAAATGCTGGTAGCAAACCGCGTAGATGGACTTTTGATCTCGTTGTCCAGTGAGACAGACTCTTACGAGCACCTACAAACTTTGCTGGACAAGCGTATACCCGTGGTGTTATTTGATCGTGTAACGGAGTCGGTACACGCCAATAAAGTAATCGTTGATGATCGTGATGGTGCTTCAAAGGCCACCAGCTATCTCATTCAGACCGGCTGTAAGACGATCGCCTATATCGGAGGGCCGGAACATCTCTATATCAGCAACCAGCGCCTGAGAGGATATATAGATGCTTTACAGCGAAACGGAATAGCGGTTGATGCCGACCTTATATTTCACTGCCACGACCTAAAAAGAGAAGTAGTCCGGGTGACAGATCAATTGTTGTCAGGCAACAAACGTCCCGATGCTATACTTTGCCTGAATGACCCGGTGGCCATACAAGTCATGCAGGTACTCAAAAGCAGAAACATCCGCATCCCGGAAGATATATCGGTCATTGGATTTACCAACGAACCGGTGTCTCAATTTATAGAACCTTCGCTTACCACCGTGTCTCAACCCGCAGAGGAGATAGGCCGTGTAGCCGCTGCGTTGTTTATCGAACAGGTGGAAGCGGCCGAAGATTTTGAACCAGTTACCAGGACGTTAGCAACAGAGCTTTTAATTCGTAAATCCACACGAACCATATAGCCAAAAATAAAGGCAACCACTGTCGGCTGCCTTCGTAATCAACTGAAACTACACGTATATTTTTTACGAGACCAGTGAAGGTTGTGCGATCATGTTCCGGTGGATAACGGCACCAAGATGATTCACATCATGCGTGAGAACAAAATCGAAATTCTTTTCAGCATCCGCCACATGATCATGGTTTAACCCGAGGTGTCCCAATGCCATCAGGTAATGACAATGGATTTTATTGCGCAGGTTTAAATCCTGGTCAAATACGAGCAGATCGGGTAACGACACAGCGAAGTAATCAATCTTGATCGTGTCGTTCAGGTGTTGTTTCCCAAATGAAATCAGACGGTTAAATATAGCTTTCGCTTTTTCGGGTTGTCCCAGTTTGTTCCAGGCAAGTCCCTGGTAGAAAATCTTGTCCGGTTGCTGATCATTGTAGTAAATAGCCTGTACCGGTTCGCTTAGCCCTACCGTTGCTTTTTCAAAGAAGTTCCTGGCTTCCGCGATATTTCCGGCCAGCTGCAATGCACAACCCGTCAGGTAAAATATATCGTTCTCCTGTGCACCATAGAGTTTGCCTTCACCCAGGTTATGCGGATAAACTTGTGCACGTTCCAAATAGTTGAGTGCCTGCTCGACTTTTCCTTCCGCAATAGCAGTTTTCGCAAGTTCAAGAAGACACACGAGGTATTGTCCTACAACTTTACCTTCGCCACCTTCCCACGGATGAAACTTACGCGAAGAAATTAAAGCCAGCGCTTTCGCGTGATCACCGGTCAGATTATACAATGTAATTCGTTCCAGGTGTAGATCATCACGACTCTCGGTCAACGCTATATATTGTTCAAGCAAAGCCAGTCGTTCTGCATGAGACTTGTTCAGTTTTTTATAGAGCTGATCAAGCTCCATGAGTACACGCGCATCCGTTGTATCAAGCGAAAACGCTGTCTCCAGACTATGTAATGCTGCCGATGAATCGGAGCGTTTGTTATGATACGCCAACGCGAGGTTCCGATGTACTGTAGGGAAGGAGGGATCAAGCTTTCGAGACAATTCCCACGCTGCTATAGCTTCACTATATTGACGGTTCGCATACCAGAAGTTACCCAGGTAATACGGAGCTTTTGCATCGTTACTATTGTGTGTTATCGCGGTCTGCAAGGTAACGGCTTCTTCAATTCGATTCGGGAAGCAATAATCTGCTTTTGATTTTGCAGCAAGGTTGTAGTAATGAACGGCAGCTTTGGCATCACCACTTTTCACTTCGAAGTAGCCAAGCAGGTAATATACCATCGGGTAAACATCTCCGGTCGTAACGATGCTCGCGAGTAAGCTACCAGCTTCTCGATAAAGACCCGCGTGTGCATAGTCCAGTGCATACTCGATATAGTTGTGCACATAGCGCCTTGCTATTGTATGTACGTGCTGTAAACGTTCGTCCGCTTTCTCCTTCTTTGTTAGTGCCTGGTATAGTAGGTGCTCTTCATATATACACCCTACATTGAATTTATCAAGCTGGAGCGATTCATCTGCCAGTTGCAACGCTTCGGCTACACGGCTCAGCTTGCGCAGGATAATTGTCTTAAGGTGCCGCGCCACGGCACTGGTATAATTTTGATTCAGTGATTTATTTACAAGCTCCAGCGCTTCATCAAAATTGTTTTTGCGACAGGCTATACGTGCCAGGTTCAGATACGCGGCATCCTGCCACGCTACATTCCAGGTACATTTATACCACGCATCAAACGCCTCATCATAGCGCTCCAGGTAGTAAAGACATAAACCAAGATTGAAGTATGGCTCACCGTCATACGGATTGGGGTTTCGCTCCGTGAGTGTCTCAATAGCCGCATTAAAATATTTTTCTGCTTCATTGAATTGAGCACGTTTCAACAGCCAGAGTCCCATAGCGTTGTTGCAGCGTACATCGCCGGGCTCGCGTCTCAAGGCCTCCTGGTAATAATCGGTAGCTTTAAATGTAGCGTGACGATACTGTTCTATGTGCAGTCCGGTGAGAAACAATTGCTCTATACTGGTAATAGCGCCCGGCTCCAGTGCAGGCTTGGCTGCAGCGGGTATATCTTTTTTTACAGTGGCCTCCGGCTGGTATTGTACGAGTATATTTCCGGCTGCGCCTACCAGTAGAATTTTCAATTTCTCCGGTTGACTGATCTCTTTTGTAATAACATTATCGTACGGAGTTTCCGGGGAAATGGAAATATAGTCTGTCCAGATCTCCTGCTCGTTGTATAATAGAATAACGCGTGCCTGCTGATGTGCTGCTGTGGTATATAGTTTTATGTTGATCGCGCTACCGTTTATCTCAAGGTTCACAAACGCATCCTTGGTTGCATTCTTTACAACCCCAAGCTCACTATAGGGCATAAAGTATTGTGTGAACGTTCGCTCTTCAAAAGGTTGTATCCACGAGAAGTCAGGTTGATTATCGGTGAATACACCCGTCATCAATTCAATATAGGGACCATCCTCATCCGTCAGATTTCTGTCCCATGCAAAACCGAATTCACCTTTTCCCCATGTCCACTGTTTCTTGCCTGGGGATACATGATGATTGGCAACGTGTAGTAAACCTCCTTTGGTGTCGTGTTCATACCCGCCCATAAAATCGTATTTAGACTTGATGGCCATGTAGGAGGTAGGCACCGGTATATTTTTATAGCGAGATATATCTACACCTTTTGAGTAATCAACTTTATAGTACGTTCCTTTCGCAATCGGAAATTCCGATACATCGCGTTTACCATGATCGAACACAGCATTTACATCCGGAGGAAATACGGATTGGTAATCATCATTTACTTTAACGGCCGGATTGGCCCACCACAGGAACGTCTGCGGGAATGGCGTTCGATTATATAGTTTAGCGTTGATCTCCAGGTAAGCTTTATCCGGATATAGTCTGAAGCCGGCCATTCCTTTTGTACGGAACATGCGCTCCACTTCGCTTACCCAAACTGTCTTGCTGCCGTCACTATGTTCTTCGATGGTATAGTCGATCGGATCAAATGTACTCGGACGATGATGTTGCGGCCAGTTGAATTCTATACCTCCGGATATCCACGGACCAGTCAGTCCTACAAGCGCAGGTTTGATCACCTGGTTATAGTATATAAAGTGACGGTTCCGGATTTTATCGAATGCCATTTGTATTCTTCCACCGAGTTCGGGTAAGATCATAATCTTGAGATAAGCGTTCTCAAGGAACAATGCATGGTATACCTTGTCCTCTTTATCATCCAGTATCTTCTCGATCACCGGGTGCGGATATACTACACCACTGCTTCCCTGGTATACCCTGTTTTCCAGGAAGATTGGATTTTTTTCTGGTTTACCGATCCCATAGGTGGGAATAGTGATTTTCTCTTCCCAAACTTGTACACGACTGTTGGTTTCCATTAAAACGATTGTTTTTTGTAAAAGTAGAATGCTTGGAATTCTGCTTCGATGGACTAATTTTCGCTTTTGATGGACAATGTTATGGTATGAATACAATTCGTAAACAGGAGGGATTTGAAGGACAAAAAGCGATTGTCCTTCCGAAAAAGATACTCGAGGTATGTGAACAAACAGCACCGGTCAACGGCTTGTTCATAACTGATGTAGGTTTCTATCCGCGTGCGCAGTATCATTACCGCGAACGACCTTCGGGTATATCACAAAGTATACTTATATATTGTATAGAAGGAAAGGGCTGGCTTGAAACCCCCGCAGGACGAATTGAAGTGAATCCGAATCATTACCTGGTCATTCCTGCAAACATGCCGCACAAGTATGGCGCTGATGAAGATAATCCGTGGACTATATATTGGATGCACTTCAAGGGATCACAAAGTACATACTTCGCATCGTTGTTGTCCAGGCAGGCCAAGAGTTTTGTAAACTATACAATCTTCCTGGAAGAGCGCATCCGTGTGTTTGATTCCATGTATAAAAACCTGGAAGGCGGCTATAGCCTGGACAATCTCATTTATGCCAGTGTAAGTTTTCAATACTTCGTTGCCTCATTATCGTTCGCAGACAAGTTCACGTCCGGGCTACACGCAGAGAAAGACCAGGTGGATGTTTCCATTACCTACATGCAGGAGCATCTCGATAAGTCCTTGACGTTAGAAGAACTTGCAGCATCGGTAAATTTATCCGTATCGCATTACTCGAGTATATTCAGAAAGAAGACAGGCTATTCACCCATTATATACTTTAATCATTTAAAAATCCAGCGTGCTTGTCAATACCTGTTGTTCACAACGTTGCGCATCAACGAGATTGCGCTGAAGCTGGGCATCGAAGACCCGTATTATTTTTCAAGGCTCTTCACTAAGATAATGGGCATTTCCCCGATGGAATACCGGAATAAAAAAGAGTGATCAGGTTCATGGAGAGCATACTGGAAATGAATTCTGCCGCTTGTTGGTTAAATCATAAGAAAATCCATCATAATCGTTCAATTCTCCATTCAAACGGTTGATTTTTCATCACAGATTTGTACAAACGATTTCTGAATGGCGAATAAATCCTATATCCTGTTAATAAGTCTCATCGCTGCCTTTGGTGGTTTGTTGTTCGGATTCGACATCGCCATTTTCTCGGGCACCATTCCGTTTATACAACCATACTATAACCTCACCGAAGCAGAACTCGGCTGGACAGGCAGTTCGCTATATGTAGGATGCATCATAGGGACGCTGATCACCGGGTATTGCGCTGACCGCTTTGGAAGAAAATTTCCGTTGATCATCGCGTCCGGTATATTTATGCTTTCATCTGTTTTTATGGGGTGGGCAGGTAGCTATAGTATGCTCATCGTATGGCGCATCATTGCCGGTATAGGTGTAGGTGCAGCATCCATGCTGTCGCCCCTATATATAGCAGAGGTAAGCCCGGCATCTATACGCGGACGCATGGTATCCGTTAATCAACTCACCGTAGTTATCGGAATATTGCTGGCATACTTTTCTAATTACCTGTTGGCGGATGTCGAGAATAACTGGCGTTGGATGTTTACTTCCGGTGCTATACCTGCGGTTGTATTTTTTATATGTGTATTCCTTGTGCCTGAGAGTCCGCGCTGGCTTATCAACAGAAAACGTGTCGATGATGCGCGACTTGTTTTACAAAGGCTGAATGGCAATGAGAAGCAAGTGGAAGATGAAATCTGTAGTATACAAACCCGTATGAGCACGGATGTGAAAGGTAAACTTACTGATTTGATTCGCCCGGGAATAACGTTTGTCGTTATGCTGGGAATCACGATGGCAGTCTTCCAACAGATTTCCGGAGCAAACGCTATATTCTTTTACGCACCGATCATTTTTGAGAAAGCCGGCATGAATGTGCAGGACCAGCTCTTTCAGCAGATCATGATCGGAGCTATTAACCTCATTTTTACGCTCGTAGCGATGCAGCTTGTCGATAAGCTTGGTCGGAAGAAACTCATGCTTGCAGGTTCATCGCTGATGGCGCTGTGGTTGCTGCTCGTAGGGATCTGTTACTACTTCAATCTTTTTGAAGGATATATACTTACGTTCTTTGTGCTTGCCTTTATAGCAACGTACGCTGCAACGCTCGCACCGGTAACGTGGGTGTTGATCTCCGAGATTTTCCCTTCGAAGATCAGGGGTATAGCCGTATCGGTAGCAACGTGTAGTCTATGGGTTGCGTGTTTCGCGTTGGCGTATGGCTTCCCGGTATTGATCGAGTTGCTGGATGCACCACAGACGTTCTTTCTGTTCTCGGCTATATGCTTTATATATTTTATCATCCTGCTGAAGTTTGCACCGGAAACAAAAGGCAAAACACTGGAACAATTTGAGACCGAGATCATCCGTCATTGATTTATCAAAATAACGATGTCACGGAAGATGACCCCTGTTTTAATCTATGCTAAAAATGCAGAATTTTTGCCCGCGTGTTTTTGACACGACTTCGATCAAACTAATTTAATCTGCATGCAAAAAATGAGACAAATGTTTTTGATAATCCGGGTAAGCTGTATCGTGCTTCTGAGCACAACGTGTGGCTACACGCAGACTCTGAAATTATGGTATGACAAACCGGCTGCGATGTGGGAAGAGACGCTTCCGCTTGGTAATGGCCGTTTGGGAATGATGCCCGATGGTGGTGTTCACAAAGAAACGATCGTGCTCAACGACATCACACTCTGGTCAGGTTCACCACAGGATGCTAACAAATATACCGCACACGAACATTTGCCGGCTATCCGGAGTTTGCTGATGCAAGGTAAGAATGACGAAGCAGAAGCACTCATCAATAAATCATTTGTATGTGAAGGAGAAGGATCGGGGAGAGGCAGTGGTGCCAACGTTCCATTCGGTTGTTACCAGGTGCTAGGAAGTCTCCAGGTAGCGTTCGACTACAACGTACAGGGTACACGCGAGCCGTCCTTTACAAACTACACGCGGGCACTGTCGCTGAACGATGCGGTTGCAGCAACTTCGTTTACGGTAAACAATGTCGTCTATACCCGAGAGTATTTTACAAGTTTTTCAGACGATGTAGATATAGTGAAATTTACTGCGGGAAAAAAGGGAGCGCTTAACGGGACAATTTCATTAGATCGCCCCGAGCGATTCATCACATCGGTATATCAGGATATGCTGCGTATGACCGGACAACTTAACAACGGAACCGATGGTAAAGGCATGCAGTATGAAGTTCTTGTGAAACCGGTTGTAAAAGACGGCAATGTGACATTAACTGACAAGTCGATTGTAGTGAAAGGTGCTACGGAGATTATACTATATATAGCCGCAGCCACGGATTTCAGGAAATCTCCGTTCCGCGAAAAAAATGCAGAGGCGTTGAAGCGCGCAACGGGTAAGTCATATACCGCGCTGAAGAAGGAACATATCACTAACTATAGAAAATTGTTTGATCGCGTAACGGTTGATCTCGGCAGCAGTCCTAATGAAAAGTTACCTACGGATAAAAGACTGGAAGCATTTTATAAAAATCCCGAAGCGGATAATGGTATACCGGTATTGTTTTACCAGTTTGGTCGCTACCTGACGATCAGCAGTACACGGGTTGGATTACTGCCTCCTAATTTGCAAGGGCTTTGGGCAAACCAGGTACAGACTCCGTGGAATGGTGATTACCATCTCGATGTTAACGTACAAATGAATCACTGGCCGGTAGAAGTGTCCAATCTCTCCGAACTGAATTTACCATTGGCTGACCTGGTAGGAGGTTTGGTACCGTCAGGTGAACGAACTGCAAAAGCATACTATAACGCAGAAGGTTGGGTAGCACACGTGATCACCAATATATGGGGCTATACCGAGCCCGGTGAAGACGCTTCGTGGGGATCAACAACATCGGGTTCAGGCTGGCTTTGTAATAATTTATGGGAGCACTATGCGTTCACAAAAGATATAGCCTACCTCAGGCAAATATACCCTATACTGAAAGGTTCAGCACAATTCTATAACAGTGTACTGGTAGAAGAACCGAAGAACAAATGGCTGGTAACAGCACCTTCGGTATCACCGGAGAATTCATTTGTTATGCCCAACAGTAAACATGTAAATGTGTGTATGGGACCAACGATTGACAACCAGATAACGCGCGAACTGTTTACCAATGTTATTACCGCGAGTGAACTGCTGAACACGGACCCGGAGTTCAGAGAAGTACTTCGTAAAAAACTATCAAAACTTCCTCCTGCAGGACAAATTGCTTCGGATGGAAGACTCATGGAGTGGCTGGAAGAATACCCGGAAGCTGATAAAAAGCACCGTCATATTTCTCATCTCTACGGACTATATCCCGCATCGCTGATCACACCGGATCGTACTCCGGATCTTGCAGAGGCCTGTAAGAAAACACTCGAAGTACGCGGTGACGACAGCCCCGGATGGTCGAAAGCATATAAGCTGTTGTTCTGGGCGCGACTGCGCGAAGGCAATCGAGCTTATAAATTATTGAAAGAGTTGTTACTGCCTACATACGACACGCACATCAACTACGGAGGTGGTGGCGGTACATATCCGAATATGTTATCAGCAGGACCTCCGTTTCAGATCGATGGAAACTTTGGCGGCACAGCGGGTATAGCGGAGATGCTTTTGCAAAGTCATGACGGATATATAGAATTTATACCCGCTATATGTTCATTCAGCAAAAATTAAAAGATAAAGGTT
>CBIHOZ010000153.1:0-18261 GCA_966211525.1 uncultured Chitinophaga sp.
GGTCCGTCACACGTATCCGCTGTCTTACGTAATCCTTCGGATCATCGCGCCTTTCCGGGAATTGTCATTATACCACAGGTGAGCCACAGCGGTGCCTGGCAGAATGGTTGGGAAGGCGGTGCATTGGGTAACAACATGCGCATGACCATCGGTATCATTGAACACTTCATTGCCAACTACCAGGTAGATCGCGATCGCATTGCTATACATGGATTGTCCAATGGAGCAAAAGGCGTATGGGATGCTGCTGCAAAACGTCCTGACTTATTCGCAGCCATGTTACCGATGTCGGGTGTAGGCAGTAACTATGAAGCCATGAGTGATATACTCGTTACAATGCCGATCTGGTTGTTTCAGGGAGGAACGGATACGAATCCCAAGCCACAAGCCTCGCAGGACCTCGTGACTATATTGCAAAGCAAAGGGGCCGCTCCTATCTATACACTATATCCAACACTGGGACATAACACCTGGACAACTGCCTATGCAGAACCTGACTTCTTCTCCTGGATACTGGCGCAGAATAAAAAGAATATATATGTATTTGGCGGACAAACGGAACTCTGTCCCAACAGTTCTAAAAAATTAGGATTCTCCGATGGCTTCCTCGCTTACCAGTGGACATTCAATGGTGCAGATATATCCGGTGCAACGTCTCGCTTCTATACCTTGAATCAGCCGGGTACCTATACCGTCAAGTTCAAACGAAGTGAAACGGAATGGGACGAATCTTTCCCGGTGGAGATAACACCGAAGGAAGCATCGACCTATAAACCTGAGCTTGTCAATAATGGAACACGGATTATACCGATCGATTTTAACGGCACCAAAAACGATACACTTCGACTCATTGCTCCGGAAGGTTTCCCGGAATATCACTGGTATAAGAATAGTGTTGCGTTTGATACAACACTCACCAATACAAAAGTTGCTTACTTCCTCCAGGGCTCCGGCACGGTTGGTACTGCTGCGCAAGCCGGAGACTATGCTGTGCGTGTAAAAGAGAATACCGGGTGTGAAAGTCTGCTCTCCGATCCGATAACCGTTTCGTACACCAGCCCACACGTTGCGCCCAATGCTCCGGCACTGGCGACCGGTGGTATATCTGCCGTATCGGAAAGTGAAGTCAACCTTCAATGGACAGATAATTCTGATAATGAAGAATACTTTGAGATCTGGCGAAACCGCGCCAACGTCAACGGCTATAGCAGCGAACCGTATCGTCTTATTGCTACCGTTCCCGCCAATACAAATACCTATCACGATACGGGCTTGCGACCTTCTGCACGCTATTTTTACAGAGTCAGATCTGCCGGTGCAGGTGATGGAAAATTCGCCACGACCGAAGTATATATCACCATGCCGAATGATACCACCAAGCCGGCTCCTCCTGTTAACCTTATTGTAACGGATATACAGGACACACAAATCTCGATTACCTGGGATGCTTCTTCAGACGATGACCAGGTGTCTGGTTACGAAGTATATTTAGGTTCAACCCTGGTTTCCACTGTCAGCGCTACAACCTACACATTCAACAATCTTGCACCGAATACAAAATATTTCATCAATGTAAGGGCCGTTGATACGCGTGGCAACTTTTCGGATTTCCCGGGAGAAGCGATTCCGGTAACAACGCTCAACCCGCAGAACGGTTTAACATACTATTACTACGAACCGTTGAATGTACCAACCGATTTCACACTGGCTACATTCTTCAGTACTACACAGACACCGGTCAAGCAAGGTGTTGTTGACAACTTCGATATATCAGTTCGTGATCGCGACATTAAATTCGTGTTTGCCTTTGAAGGCTATATCAAAATCAATCAGCCCGGCAACTATATATTTTACTCAAGATCGGATGACGGAAGCAGACTCTATATCGATGGCGTTTTACAAATCGATAATGATGCCCTGCACGATGGTCCTGTCGAGAAAAACAAAACGGTGAACTTTGCTGCTGCGGGTAAATATCCGATTCGAGTGGAATATTTCTATGCGAATAGTCTGTTGCAAACACTGGCGGTTACTTACGATCCTCCAGGCACGGGTACGGGTCTCGGTAAACAAACTATACCCGATTCTCTTTTGTTCCGTACATCAGCAACTCCGGTTGCGTATTATTGCAAAGCAACAGGTGATCTTCACCTGCTTTCAACGTGGGGAACAGAAACCAACGGAGAGGGTACTACTCCCACTAATTTTAGCAACGCTTATGAATCCTTTCACATCCGGAATCGTACCGGCGATGTTACGATAGCATCACCGTGGAGTGTAGCAGGAACCGGTTCCAAAATTATAGTCGAGTCGGGAGTAACGCTAAACATTAACGAAGCCGTGACCGGAACCATTGAAGCAGACGATAACACGGTGATCAACGTCAATCATGATTCCATTCCTGCCTTCGGTACATTGTCACCAACATCAACGGTTAACTTCAACGCAAACGGAATGGTGCCCAACAGTGTATATGGTAATCTCAATCTTACCACGGCTTCCACTACCAAGATATTACCCATCAGTTCGATTGCCGTGAAAGGAGATCTTCGCGTAGATGAGAATGTAATTGTACAGGGCAGCGAGTCCAATCGTTCGATTATCTCTGTTGAAGGCGACATGACGTTTCTCGGAGCGGAGACGGGAACTCCTGCAGGACAGCTATATTCGATTGTATTCAAAGGCAGTAAAGAACATACGCTTACCATGAATCCGGATACGGATCTGAATTTATACCAGCTTGTATTGGATTATGGCGATGCGCTCACATTGCAAAACAGTGCCGGCAGTGCCGCAACGATACGGCTAGGCAACGGCAGCGGTGGCGGACTGACACTCAACACCGGAGCGCAGTTACACCTCGACAAAAACAACCTCGTGCTGTCAGGTAAAGTAGCCATCAATCCCAATGGTGAAAACGGAGTAATCGCAGCGCGCAACAGTAATATAACCATCAATACTACATCAGCACTTTCGTCTAATATAGCCTTTAGTGAAACGTATGATAGCTTGACAAACATCACATTGTCATCAGGCAGCACCGGCAAATTCAATTTACAAAGCTCTGTTAAAGTAAAGAACCTTGTTACACTGACGAAAGGAGAACTGAATAGCTATACCGGGAACCTTGTTCTCGTGTCCGATAAAAACGGAAGTGCGCGCATTGGTCCACTCCTCTCCGGTGCCAAAATTACCGGTCAGGTCACCTATCAACGCTATATGGATGGTGAAGGAAGAATATACCGCTACATTGCATCTCCGGTAAAAGCCACGACCGTTGCCGATATACAGGAATATATACCTGTTACCGGTTCTTTCAAAGGACAGAGCACCGGATCAGGCATGAATTCATCGGCAGCTTCCATGTTCAACTACAACGAACCGGAAGGCGGCTGGCTCAACTTCCCTCCGGATGGAGGCTCGAATGAAGATTCGCTTCGAATCGGAAAAGGCTATTCGATCTTTGTACGCGAAGCAGCGAACCCCACCACATGGCAGGTTGTAGGAAATCCGTATCAGGGTAATTTTATCTTCCCGCTTACCGGTGGCACGCTGGGACAGGACAATGGCTGGAATTTACTAGGCAATCCATACCCCGCTCCGATTCAATGGACCGGTGTTGCCGATGCAAAATGGAGTACGTTGCAAAATGTAAGCAACACGGTATATGTACGCGAAAACTTTGGATCGGAGTATAGATGGCGTGTATGGAATGGAACAACCGGCAATCTTGCCAATGGTATTATCGCTCCGGGACAATCGTTCTGGGTACAGACTACAGCTGCTACTCCGGCTCTTACCATTACCGAAAACGCCAAGTATATAGCGGACGGTGCGTTCTATCGCGAAGGTAATAATGCAGCTTCGCTGGAGATCAGCATGAGCAACGGCACCTGGACGGATGAAACGTATATACAAACTATATCCACGGCAACCAACCGCTATAGCAAATATGAAGACGCTCTCAAACAAAATAATACATACTTCAACCTCGCGTCACGATCAAGTGATAGCGTTGCGTTAGCGATCAATGCTATATCAGCAGACTATTGCCAGAAACGCGTGCCGCTTGTGATCAGCAATGCAGCCAAAGGAAATTATACCTTGCGTTTTAACGGAACCGACAATCTTGCAGCGAAAGTATACCTGGAAGATGCGCTTCTGAAAAAACATATTGACGTGTCTCAAGATCCAACCTATAGCTTTGCTGTAACAGATGCGGCTGAATCTAAAGGAACTCGTTTTACCTTGATACTTGCCAGACCCGAAATACAACCTACGGCATCAATGACTTCTGCTGCTGCCTGTGAAAGCAATGCGCTGATTACGCTAACCGGTACACAGGCAGGTGTCGGGTACCAGGCATTTGTGGAAGGAAAACCTGTTTCGGAAAGACGAGTGGCTGAAGGTGAATCACTCCAACTCGAAGCAGACTATAGTAAATTGCACAGTGGTATATTTGACGTCTCCGTAAAGGCTGGTTATGGCAATGGCGATTGTCCTTTGACGACACTGTCCAATACAGTTTCTGTCACCATCGACTCCCTCACGACACCGCAGATCGTGGTTGCATCCGGAAAAATATTGACAGAACACAACGAAGGGAATTCCGATCAATGGTACCTGGACGGAGAGCTTTTGTCAAATGAGACAACATCTGAAATTATACCGCTGACCGATGGTAATTATAGCGTAGCCGTTACCAATGGTACCTGCTCCCGGACGTCAGCAACACTTCAGTATACTGCGTCTGGTGAACTGCCGATTGAAAGGCTGGCAATCGTATCTCCGAATCCATTTACGGATAAACTCACCGTTACCCTGCAAATACCGGCTGCACGCACTATATCACTATCTAACATGGTAGGCCGTGTGGTGCTGGAGAAAGTTGTAACGGAAGCCGACCAACAGATTACATTCGATCTTACCGATATAGCACAAGGCACCTATATCCTGTCGATCGGTGAAGCCAAATATAAAGTAGTAAAGAAAACGTAGTCGATAATCCGCTTAATAACTGAACCGGATCGCATATATATTGGGCCAGAACTTACCAGTAACATAAACATTACCGGAGGCCGAATCGAACGCGATCCCGTTCAACTCAAGAGCATTCTTATTCTGCGAGCGGGCACTTCGTGTTAAAGCAGAAAGATCCAGACGACCCTGCACCTTTCCGGTAGCGGGGTCGATTTTTATAATGAAGTTTGTAGTATATACATTAGCGTATATATAGCCATTGATATATTCCAGCTCATTTACATTTTTGACAGGACCGTTGTTATCCTGTATAAGCAAAGTCTTGACAGGTTTCAGGGAGGTTGAATCGAGGTATAGCACCTTGTCCGTTCCGTCACTCATAATCAGATGTGTTCCGTCTGTAGTAAGTCCCCACCCCTCTTTGCCGGGCAACGGAAATTCGCCTGTCTTCTTAAACGTTCTGGCATCGTATATATAGCCTACTTTTGCTTCGTAGGTCAACTGATACAGTTTATTACTAAGAAAGGTGATACCCTCGCCAAATATAGCACGGTTGATTTCTACTTTGGGGTCAATCTTACCGGTTTGCAGATCAACAACTCCGACCATAGAACGGGTGTTCTCCATCTCGAGCGGAGAGCCTGTACTTTCATAGAGCTTGCCCTTGTGCATGAGAAGTCCTTCGGTAAATGCAGTGGTATCGTGGGCATGCGTAGCGACAACATCAAAACTGATGGATGGTATGGGAGGCGCAGCTGCCGGGGTCTTTACAGTGGACTCTTTTTTATCAGAATTACAGGAAGTGAGCTGTACGATCAGCACGAGAACAGAAAGTAAACCAAGACGATTCGTTTTCAAGGCGATGGATTTTAGAAATTAAGGGTCGAAGGTACACAATCCCACGCACTTTCTCGAACGTGTGATTACACCTGTCCGTCCTTCAGAATATAGCCAACGCTTCGGATGTTTTCGATCTTCAGAGAATGATCATTCTTCAGATACTTTCTCAGTTTTGAAACAAATACATCCATGCTGCGCGCCACAAAGAATCCATCATCTTCCCAGATGGTCTTCAGGAAAACATCGCGTTCCATGAGCTTGCCGGTATGTCGAAAGAAAAGTGAAAGTAATTTACACTCTTTATAAGTCAGGCGTGTAGTGATACCGTTGGCATGCAGCAACAGATTGTGGACATCGAGTGTAGAGTTACCTGCCTTCAACACCAGCGAGCGATCTGCCGGAACTGCATTTACCGAAGCACGTTTCAATATAGCTTCCAGTCTGTATTTGAATTCCTGGATGCTGAACGGTTTGCATACATAATCATCTGCACCTATTTCAAATCCGCGGATGCGATCTTCCAATTGATTTTTAGCGGTAAGAAATACAATGGGAACCCGTTGATTATACTTTCGCACTTCGGTAGCAAGATCAAAGCCATCCTTCTCCGGTAACATGATATCGAAGATACACAAGTCAAACGGATGACTGTAAAAAGCCGAAAGTCCTTTCTCACCACTGGTATACAGATGTACATTCCATCCATGTGCATCCAGTGAATCCTTGATCAGAAAGCCCAGACTTTCGTCATCTTCCACCAGCATAATTTGTGTACGGTCGCTCATGCTTTCGGCAGTATAATTTTTACTTCAGTACCTTTATTCAATTCGCTGAACAGATTTACTTCACCGTGATGTGCCTGAATAACGTGTCTGACAAAACTCAATCCGAGGCCAAATCCTTTTACCGTATGTATATTTCCTGAGCTTACCCGGAAGAACTTTTCAAATACCTTTTGTCGCAGGTGCGGAGCAATGCCTATACCGTTGTCGATCACATCAATCTCAAGCCGGTTTCCATCATCCTGCGTACGAATTAAAATACGCGGACTCTGCAACGAGTATTTCTCTGCGTTATCAATTACATTGGTAATTGCTTGCAGCAACAAGTCTTTATCACCGAGTATAGATGCGTTGGTAGCATTGAACTCCAGTTGTAGCGTACCGCTTCGTTGCTGTACTTTCAGTTGAAATGCTTCAGCACAATCTTCAATAAGCCGGTGTACATCCATAGGTTCCTGTACCGGATTCTTCAGATATTCCACCGAAGCACCACTGAGCACCTGATCGATCTTCTGTCGCAGGCGTTCATTCTCCTTCAGTAATATATTGATATATACTTGTGATGCCTGATCAGGAATTTTGTTTTGAAGAATCTCACCGGCAATACGAATATTTGTTACCGGTGTCTTAAACTCGTGCGTCATGTTGTTGATGAAGTCGTTCTTCAATTCGGCAAACTTTTGCTCGCGCAGAAGCGATGCGATGGCGTACGCAAAGAAACCCATCATGAGCAACAGCATGATGGTTGAGAAAATCCAGATGTCCAACTGGGCGGCAACATAACTTTGTTTACCGGGGAAGTATACAGCAAAATTCCGCTCGGCAACGCTACGCCTGTGCTCCGCGGCTTCAGCGGCAAGTCTTCGTGTCGCTTCTACATAGTTGCCGTATACCAGCGTATCATCGGCAGCATTGTAAACACCCAGCTCATAATCGATCATCAGGCTTCGCTTCGAGAATTCGTTACGGATGAGACTGTCCAGCATCTCATCGTTCAGTGAGGCATTGGTAGCAACAAAGAAAAAACTGGACGACATTTTTTTGATCTCTGCATTTTTGGAAACCGAATCAGCCACTTTGCGAAGTGCAATCTGGACACTGTGATCGAATTGTCGCTCGGCTACATCAAACGCCACCTGAACCAGTATATCTGCACAACGAGCAAACATACCAGCACCAGCGTGCCCAGGAGAATAATTCTGCGAAGGTGTTTACTTTTCATTAACTAAAAATAACAGTTTACGCGCGAACCTATAGGAACTTTAAGCTTTTTAACACTGCATTAACACTTCTTTACAGTCCTTAACCTTACGCCTCCCAATCCCACGGTAGCATTGCAGAAAAAAGAAACTATGCTTTTCTCCCGGAAGGATTATCTGCTATTCGCAACAGCATTACTGCTAATCACGACAGCGTTTCTCTGCATGGCATTCGATTCGTCAGCAAGTGGCTTTGGTATACTTACCCGCACGGTTGCTCCGCCTGTGCTGCTGGCAGGACTCTTACTTCCGCTGCCGGGAATAATCGGAGTGCAATTCTTTACTCCCCGATATATTTACCAGTCACTTCGTACTGATACGTTTAAACATGCTGGCGCGTTTCTGGTTTTTGGTGTCTCATGTGCAACTTATCTGACCACACTGGAACCTACTGCGAGTCTTTGGGACTGCTCTGAATTTATAGCGTCTTCGTTCAAATTGCAGGTTCCGCATACACCGGGTACTCCGCTCTCGCTATTAATAGGTCGTATGTTTAGTATGTTTGCCGGCAGTGATGTTACGCGTGTAGCCCTTACGTTAAATACCATGAGTGCCTTGTTCTCTGCACTGGCCATTGGTGTCGTATACTATATCATCTATGATCTGGCTTCTGCTATTGCAGACCATTCGACCCAACGGGCATCATATGCTATACTTACTGCTGCTATCGGTGGCAGCTTATGCCTTGCCTTCTGCGACTCGTTCTGGTTCTCAGCCGCAGAAGCTGAGACGTATGGAGCCGCATGTTTCTTTATGGTTCTACTGGTATGGATGATTCTGAAAGGAAAAAATATTGCAGACCAAATGCGCCCGCGATGGCTGATCCTGATCTTTTATATAGCCGGATTGTCGTTCTGTATACACCCGATGTGTGTACTGGCGTTACCAGTGCTTCCCTTTACTTGGTATGTGCAGGAACATAGACTGACATTCCGGGCGATAGCCATCGCTATTGCCAGCGGTTGTTTCCTGGTATTGGCTATAAATCGCTTTGTCTCCATCGGTATATTTGAAGCTGCTTTTTACCTCGATCTCTTTGCTGTTAATTCACTCAACGCTCCATTCTATACCGGAGCTATTGCATTGTTGATTGTAATGGTGTTTACGTTCCGGCTGTTGCTGCGAAAGTTTCCTTCCTATAAAGCGTATAGCTGGGCCGTTGTATTTCTTCTGGCGGGGTTTCTGCCTTACGGGATGTTGTTCATACGCTCAGCGCACAATCCACCAATCGATGAAGGAAGTCCGGAAAACCTGTCGATGATTAAAGCCTACATGAATCGTGAATCGTATGGCACAAGACCGCTTGTCTACGGTCAGTATTTCGATGCACGGATTGAAAATATTATTCCCGGCAACCAGATGTATCATAAAAGTGATCGTGGTTATGAACCAACGGGCACGTTGTCCGACTACCAATACGAACCGCACCGGCAGACAATTTTTCCAAGGATGTATAGCAATGATGCGAATCACATTGAAACCTATCGTCAGTGGACCGGATTAAAACCGGGAGAAAAGCCAGGTTATGCGGAAAATATAGTATACCTCATCCGCTATCAATTCACACACATGTATCTCCGTTACTTCCTGTGGAATTTTGCAGGTCGCGAAGGCGATGTCCAATACAGCGACTGGCTCGCTCCTTGGGAACCTGTATCGCTGGAGAATACCAATCAGCGTGCGCGAAATCAATACTGGATGATTCCCCTCCTGCTTGGTATCATGGGATGTATATTTCAGTATCGGAAGAACAGGCATGCGTTTATCAGTACGATGATCTTTTTCCTGATCACCGGAGTTATACTCGTGCTATACCTGAACTCAACACCGAATGAGCCGCGTGAGCGTGACTATATTTATGTCGGATCGTACATCGCGTTCTCCTGGTGGATCGGACTTGGAATACTCGCACTATTTTCAGTTGTCAGCCGTTGGAAGACGGCCTGGCTCGCTGCGGCAGCCGTCAGCATAGCCGTACCGTTGTGGATGTTTCTGCAGAATCATGATGACCATGATCGCAGTGGCAGAACGTTTCAGATCGACCATGCGCGCAACGTATTGCAAAGCTGCGCACCGAATGCAATCTTATTTACAGGCGGAGACAACGACACATTCCCGCTCTGGTATCTCCAGGAAGTGGAAGGATTCAGAACCGATGTACGCATCATTGTGCTCAGTTACTTTAATACCGACTGGTATATTGGTCAGCTGAGGAACGCGTATTATCAGTCACAACCGTTCAAACTTATGCTGCCCGAAAAATCGTACCGGCAATACGGTCCGAATGATGTGCTATACCTGCAGGAAAGTATACGCGAAGGAATTGATGCAACCCGGTATCTCACGCTGTTGCGAGACGAACATCCCGCACTGCGCATGCCTACTGCCTCGGGTGATGTATATTCGATATTGCCATCCAGGACATTGCACATTCCGGTTGACAAACAGAAATTCAGGACAAGTGCCCAGAAAGATTTTGTATCACCGGATTCCGTTACGAATGAGTTAGCACTCGCGGTAACCGGAGACTATCTTCCTAAAAATGCTCTCGCATTCCTGGATCTGCTGATCAGCAACCAATGGGAAAGGCCTATATATTTTAATTTTACTTCGCTCCATACATTTGATCTTGATCTTAAACCCTATATGGTGCAGGAAGGACAATTATACCACTTGCTTCCCATTAAGCCGCAACGTGACGGTATAGCCATCAATACAGCACTCATGTACAAAAATCTTGTCGAGCAGGCAGACTATTCGAATCTCGCCGATACATCGGTATATTTCAACTACGAGGACTATCAGCTTCGCATGATCATCCCGCTGCAACAAACACTGAATACATTGGCAGAGGCATTTTATGAAGAAGGTAATCAGCCCATGGCAGAGAAAGTCTTATTGACCTCGGTCGACAAGCTATACCACAACCACCTTACGCCTTCTATCACGAACCTGCAAGCCGCGCACATGCTGATGACCCTCGGCAAAAACGAACTTGCTTTCAAACTGTCTCAACATGTATTTCAATTTTACTATAGCTACGCACAGCAACACGCCACTGTAAACAGCAACGAAGCAGATGCATACCTGCTTCGCCGGTCTGCGGCCATGCTCAGCCAGCTCGGTCACGATGAATATCAGAAGCAGGCGGACGCTTTGCTTTTGGCCGCGGAACAGTAGTCTATGCGTGTCTCTTCTATATTTTGTTCACGCATCGGTTTCTGCAATCAAGTTTCATTATGATGTTATAAAAGCTTCTTTTAGATTTAGCAATAAGTTTTTAACACGCCATGCTAATCCGAAAGAATACCAAAGCATTTAAAACGATTCATGAAATTATCACAGCATGCCAGCAACGTAAAGATCGCGAACGGCTCGTGCGGCTATATATTACCAAGGCAGGCCATACGATACACGACCGAATAAGTATTGAAAGTATTCAGGGTGAGGCTGAGCTTTTATACGAAATGAATTATGATACAATTTTAATGAACCTGAATTCATCCGGTCACCAACTACAGGTCAGCGATGATATTCCCGGTGTATATTTCTTTCATCGTACGTCTAACAAGGATTGGGACGAAACACCGTTCGAATTTGATGAAGCTGTAAATAAGGAATTCAGCAATCTCCCGGAATTGCCGGCAGTCCGAAAAAAGGAGAAGACTGAAAAATATGTTATCCCCGTAGCGAAGTCACGCACCGAACCACCAGCAAAAAAAGAAAAAGCAAAACCGGTTAAAGTTGCACGGGAGATTGAAAAAGAAGCGAAGCAACCGAACTTCAAGCTTCAACATAAAATACAATTTACCAATCTTGATAGAGTTATTTTCAGACTGTCCAAACTTACGAAGGAAGATGTATTGAACTACTACAACAAAATAGCTGTCTATATATTACCCTACCTGAAAGACAGGCCCTATTCTGTGCGATTCGATACTGAACATGCATCGCCAATGAAAGTTGTGAATGCAGATATACTGTTTGATCAAAAGGAAGAGCATTTACCCGACTGGGCAAAGTCCAGTAAGACAAAATCCAAAAAGCAATTTCAACTTTGCAACGATCGTGAACATTTACTTCTGAATATTGAGTTGGGGTGTATACAATTTAACACCAGTAACGCAAGAAGCAAGTCGAAGGATTCCCCTGACTATGCCATCATTGTGATAGATTCTCCGGAACACAACCTGACCAAAGCTATTGATGTAGCACAGGTTGCCGGTGAGATCTTTACCGGTTTAAAATTAAAATCCTATGTAAAGACGGATGGTATATCCGGACTACATATATACTTACCCCTTGACTCCAAGGGTGATTTTGAAACCAGCCAAACGATAGCGGAATACCTGTGCCGACTTATCTGCCTCAAATGTCCCGAACTTGTCTCATTACAAGGCACTGATGATCTTACCTATGGAAAAGTAGTTCTCGACTATCAGGTAAACATAGAAGGAGAACATCTTATAGCACCGTATTCATTAATAGCAGGAGAACATCCGATCGTTGCTACTCCCCTTTCATGGGATGAAGTGGAACATGGATTACGCAGCGAAGACTTCAACCTCGACTCTGTCCTAAAAAGATTAAAGGAAACAGGAGACCCTTTCGAAACGCTTCTCAAAGAAAAACAAAATGCAGAGGCGTTGCTTAACAGGTTACAGGAGAATTACTCATTTCTCTTCTGAAATTACCGCTGGATGTTAAACACAGATATAGTGTTACAGTTGTCAATAGTCTTATTGACGTTAGTTGTATAGGTATCGAAATTTACTACCACCAGCTTACCGTCAATAACTGCCAGATCGCAGGGACAATCCAACGCTGCATCACATGCTGCATCGTCATTTCTCCACAATGTAGTTAACTGATTGTCCGACAACCGGTATTGAAGAATACTATTCTCCATAAAATTGGCGATCAGCAAAGAGTTGGATTTCTTATCAAAGAAAATTCCGTCACATCCAACCAAACTACTATGCTTTATCAAAGTCGATAGTGAAGGCTTCGCTGATCCATTGTCTAAACTTATCCGGGTTATTGTCCCATTACTAAAATTACCTACATATAAATCTCCGCTTGCATCAAAATCAAGTCCGTCAGTACCCACTCCGTTGGGTGTGTCTTTATCGAGCGTCATTTCATGCAGTAGATATTTAGAACGGTTCTGCGGAGAAACAGCAATCGGCTTGTTAAAGTCGTTTGTACTAAATCTATAGATACCACTTTTCCTTTCATTGTCGGTCCAGGCATCGGTAACATAAATATACCCTTTATAGAAACGTAAACCATTCGCCACATTCAATCCGGAAACCACCACTTGAATTTTACCGAGAGCACCGTTGTCCAACGAAGCGCGCAGAACCCGCGATTCATTTCTCTGCCCCGCGAAATGTTGATTATCGACAATATACAAGAAACCATCAGTTCCTATAGCCATCCCCATCGGATGTACTTTACCACTAACGGGATGCTTTGGCAGCGAAGTCCATTCATTCAATATCTTTCCATCCTTGTTCAGCTTGATAATCTTAGCGCCAAATGTCTCAAATGTCGTAGCATTGGTAACAGACAGGTATATATTTCCATTACCATCGATCGCCATGGCATCGGGAGTCATGCAGGTGGTGTCGAGTTGAGTGAAGACCCCCGGAGCTTCCAACCGTAGCTCCGTTTGAGACAATCCTTCCTGCGCCATGCTGCTTACGACAAAACAAAAAAGCAGTCGGATTCTATACCGAACAACGTGAGACAAGAGAGTATTAATGTATGTTTTCACAGGTATCTTTTTTCAGGAATCTATACATATCATTCAACTAAAGCAACGGCTTTAAGTTAAGGCTATTACAAAAATCACCACTATAAATAGCGGTGATTGCAAATCCAGGGTTTCGTACGGCAGTTATCCTTACCGATACGCACTATTAATCTTCTCCAGGTACTCTTCAATTGGCAAAGAGTTACGAAGGGCCATCAGGTCTTTGCCGGTTTGGCCGATTATGGTTCTGAATTTGTTGCTGGCACCCATGGCAAGGGTATAGATTTCATTGGCGATGTCGGATTGCTCGGTTAACTCTACTCCTTCCAGACTGCTCATGAGCTGATTGACTTTGTCGGACAGTGCAGTGTAATCTTTGATCTGTTCAGAGGTATTCCAGACCATATTTTCCTTGAAGCGGTTTTCTTTCATTCCGCCCGGTTCAATCAGGTGCAGTGAAATATTCAATGGCTTCAGTTCGTAGTATAACCCCTCCGTTAGACCTTCCAATGCAAACTTGGACATATTGTAAAGTGATCCCAGCGGAACCGCGGTGGTGACGCCCATAAAGGAGCTCACATTAATAAACTTACCGCCACCGTTAGCGCGAAAGTGTGGCAGAAACGCTCGCGTTACGTTAATGACACCTCGTACGTTCACTCCAAATTGCCAGTCAATGTCTGCTTCAGATGCCAGCTCAAGCGCTCCATATACTCCCATGCCTGCGTTGTTCAATACAACATCGATCTTGCCGAACGCGTCAATTGCTGCCTGTGCAGCTTGCTTCGCCTGGTTTGCATCTGTCACATCCAGCTTGAACACTTTTATGTTCGTATAGGCCGTAAGTTGTGTTTCCTTCTCTGGGGTGCGCATGGTTGCCGCTACATTCCATCCTTTTTCTGCAAAGTATAGGGCGGATGTTTTGCCGATGCCGGAACTGGCTCCGGTTATGAAAATAGTTTTGTTCATATTTTTTCTTTTGTGGAAGCAAAGATATGCGTAAACTGGTATAACTTTGTAACCAGTATCACCAAGTATACCAGTTACAAACAAGTATACCAACACGAATTGTTATGAAACGTAATCAACCTGAAGAACTACAAGCGCTGCAAGACACGATCTATGTGATTGGCGGAAAGTGGAAACTCCCGATTATCAACTCCATCTGCAACGGTAACAAACGCTTTCGTGAAATCGAACGTAGTATTCCCGGAATAACTACCCGTATGCTTTCAAGGGAGTTGAAAGAAATGGAAATGAACAAACTCATCAAGCGGACGGTACATCCCGGTCCTCCGGTACTGGTGGAATACGAATCTACTGAATACTGCAAGAGCTTCGGCAAGATCATCCTGGCAATGATTCAATGGGGCAAGGAACATCGCAAGTATATCAAAAGCGTATAGTCATCGCGTTGCATTTGCCTGGCAAAAGGACGCCAAGAACAACAAAAACTATAAACTCTATTGACTTAATAGATTTTAATGATACATTTGTCTCACTATCCTCGTTCCACCCAACAGGATAAAGCTATAGACAAAAGTTATCGTATGAATTCAGCAGCCGCTACATCCTATCAGCCGGAACTACTTTCACCCCTGTCCAGCCGTTCCGTCTCCGCTTCTACGCCAACCGAGGATCAAACTGTACTATCTGCCAATGATCTTTTCGCGGACGACTGGTTCTTTGAAAAGACTTCCGCTTTCTACTACAACGACCGGGCACGACTATACTTCAGAGTAACGAACCCGTTTGTTTCCTACTTTGCATTATTAAAGGGATTGATCGAGTTTACACGTCCTGGCTTTCTGCAGTTTTTGTATCAGGCAGATCAGAAGATCTTTGAAATTGATCTGCCTCGCGACCAGTTTTCGGAGCTTAAAAAGTTATTGCAAAATGTTCACCAATTGTTGCTTCGCGAAATTCAGTTCAAAGTAAATCTCAAGAAGGCGATTCAATTTGAAGAACGATATAAACGTGAGATGGCTGCTATTTATCATACAGAACTGATGGGCCCTATGTATTACCCGGGCATGCCTCCTACTCCTATTCGCTAATGTAAATTGATTCTATGAATAGCGCACGGGAACCGCTCTATAACCAGGTATATATTGACACCGGCAAAGGCAGACCGGTTATTCTTTTGCATGGTCTGTTTGGCAACCTGGTGATGTGGCGCCCGATCATTACCAAACTCCAGGAGAGTTATCGCGTCATTGTTCCACGCCTTCCTATGTTTGAAGCTCCGGTACATCGTGCTAACCTGGGTAGTTTACTTGAAACACTTCATCATTTTCTCGAGTGGCATCAGCTTACGGATATTACACTCGTAGGAACAGATATAGGAGGACAACTTGCATTATGTTATGCAAACAAATTTCCGGATCATATACGGAATATAATTTTATCCGGCAGCTCCGGGTATTTCGAAAATCTTCCGTTTGCTGAACGAGACTATGACAAAGATCTTACGGCTATTGACAGTCGCGTCCGTTCTGCTTTCTTCAAACAGGAACTCGCCACGCCCGGGCTCGTGAAGAAAATTCATGAGACTGTCAATACATCTTCCAATGAACTATATATACAGTCTCTCGCCAAGTCGTCACGTGAAACGAATTTGTCTCAATTTCTTCACAAGCTAAGCCTGAAGGTGCTTTTGATCTGGGGTCTTGAAGACAAGATCACACCTCCTGAAGTTGCGTTACAGTTTCACGATCAGCTTCGCACAGGCACGCTGAAGTTTGTACATGAGTGCGGGCATTTACCTATGATCGAGAAACCTGAAATATACCTGGAGCACGTTCAGCATTTTCTGAAACACCATTAACTACCTGTACATGCAACACGCGATGAAACCCATCGGTATACTATATGAGCATCCGGCCTGGTTCAGGTCGCTGTTTGCCGAATTGAAAAAGAACAGCGTTCCCGTTGCACGCATTCAGGCCAAATCACAAGTAACCTATACCATGCCTATGAAAGAAAACAAAACACTGCTTGGCCTGCTAATGGTTCTGGTTACCGTTACGGCTTATCCGCAAACCAACGCGGACAAAACCTTTACCATTGAAAATTACTATAAAGTAAAATGGGGTTATGCCGATGAGTTCCTCGAACTATATAAACGTAACCATTACCCGCTGCTCCGGAAGGCTATTGAAAAAGGTGATATCATTTCCATTAAACTCGAGAAGCCGCGGCAACACAGCGGAGAAGAGACACGCTGGGATTATCGCATAACACTTGTCTTCAAAAATATACAGGCTGCGTTCGATCCCAACCTGACTGAACCCTATAAGAAAACACTATACCCGGATACTGAGAAACTCAGAAAAGAAGAGCAACGCAGGTTTGAAATACTCATTTCACATTGGGATGTGGAAGTACAGAATGTTGAACTTGAGAAATAGATATAATGAATAACAAGGTCGAATGCCCGGTTGATTTTATAGCAGTGAATGAAAACAAGGTGCGGATCGTAGCCGCACAGGTATTTACCGCCAGCGTGTTGTTTGCATTTACAACCTATTGGCCGATTGTTGCCGTACTCGCTGTTGATTTTTTATTGAGAGCTACACACTACAACCGGTATAGTATATTATCACTTGCAGGATCGATCGTAGTCAAGGTATTTTCGGTAAAGGAAAAATTAACAGACCAGGCACCAAAACGCTTTGCTGCATGGATCGGATTTTTACTATCATCCGTTATTCTGGCGCTGTTCTTTCTTCATGTTCAAACCACCGCGGTAGTACTGTCTATAGGTCTCATTGTGTTTTCATTTCTCGAAGCATTTGTCGGCTTCTGCGCAGGGTGCTATATCTATAGCTTCGGCAGAAAGCTTTTGCCGGTTCGAAAATAGGAACGATCAAGGCACAACGATATCGAACTCCTCTTCGAAATCGCGGATATGCTTGTTCCGTTTGTTCAGATATTGACCTTTGATTACTCCGCGTATGTGTGTCTTCTTCCCCTTCACGCGCACGTTCTGATGAAACTCGGCTTTACCGGAGAAAAAAGTATAGGCTATACTCCAGGAAGGATCAATTGCCTTTTGGGCATTCTCGCATTGTAATGCCCCCAATGGCTCATACGATTTATCAGGCGCGAGTGCAAGGGTTGTGGGAAGCGGACCGATCGGAGCTTCAAAGTCTGATGCGTATACGCTCCACTCATCATTCAGTGTAGCAGTCAACACTAAAACACATGTCTGCGGATTGCGGTCGTCCGGGTGAACAACGGAAACATTCCACGATGCCAAATCGGATTGTGCCCATACCGGGCCGACCAGGAAAAACAGGATCAACACCTTAATATACTTCATAAGACACGCTTTAGATTTTTACTCATTAACAACCCATGTGATATTGCCACTATATATATATTTCCAGACGCTGGCGGCAATCGGGCGAGGGTATATCTCTACTTTCCCAGACGCAAAGAGTCCCTCTGCCCTTTTACCAAACCAACAACCAGTACCCTTTAAAATGGATAAACTATATACACACAACGCAGTTTAGGTTAAGCTTGCTCAATCCATCGCGTCATACAAAATTCTGCATGACCATACCGTTCCAACATCGGTACAAATCACAGGATGTACAGAAGTCGTCTTTCAGCGTGCGATGTTTTATTGTTTAAA
>CBIHOZ010000154.1:0-18019 GCA_966211525.1 uncultured Chitinophaga sp.
CATTGTTATTATTTTTTGCTTTGGGAACTATTATGTTGTTTCGTAGTATGCTTCTGGTGGTAAGGAGCACCACGATGCGCAGTTATCTCTGGTGTATAACAGCGATCTCAGTTTTTATCTTCGTAGCCCTTCTGTTTCGGAAGATGGAATTGATAGCGCTGCTGAATTTACCCCTCTCGTGCATCATATTCTATAAGAGGTATTACCGTACAGAATCACCTGCCTCTTAAATCCTAGAGAAGAAAATATTCCGATAGCGCTATATATATGGTGTCACCGGTCTTTAAAGCGTGAGCCAGGGTTGTTACCGTAATGGTATTGGTAGCCGTGGCTACTTCCAGTTCGTAGTAGCTTCCGCAGAAGCTCATCTTGTTTACCTTACCCGGTACACTTGTTTTTGATCGCTTCGTTATACTGAAATGTTCCGGGCGTATAAACAGGCGTTTACCCTTCGTAATGATTTCGAGGATCCGTTGAAATTCAGGAGACTTCCCAAGGTCGATGATGCTATATTTACCAAAGAGTCCCGCTACATATTCATCAGCAGGTTGGTGGTATATCTTTTCCGGTGTGCCTTTCTGTACCATCTGTCCGTTGCGCATCACAATGATCTGATCGGCCCACGATAGTATATCGACTGCATCGTGCGAAATGAGCATGCAGGTAATTTTCAGTTCTTTACCGATGTTCCGGATCACCGACTTCAACGTGTTCTTATGAATCATGTCGAGGTTGGTAAAGGGTTCATCCAGCAACAACAGTCGGGGTGATCCAATCAGAAGCTTGGCCAATGCTATACGTTGTCGTTCACCTCCTGATAACTGATCTGTTTTTCGTTTCAGCAGGTGCGTGATCTCGCAGACTTCATATATAGTATTGGCTCCGGATTCGGTTAACGTGTTGGCGTATGCCAGTACTTGTTCAACGCGAAGAAACCGGGGCAACTCAAAGTGCTGTGACAGGTATGAGATGCCGGGATGACCGGGGATCAGTTTGTCTTGTGGACCTTCAATGGGATGTCCTTCAAACAGAATGCGTCCTTCATCGGGTTGAACTAATCCGGCAATGATCTTCATCAATGTACTTTTACCGGATCCTGTTTCACCTGCTATAGCAACCTTCTGAAGTTTTCGTTGTGAAAAGCTTATACTCTCCAGCGTAAAATCTGTTTCAGCCCGCTTCGATACGTTTGATACTTCAAGTAGTGTCATGAACTGGCAAATATGAATATTTTTATGGTGTGAATCTACACTAAGCTTTGACTGCCATTCTTGTATAAAAGATTTATAGCGGTTTGGTCACTTCGTTACAACGCCTGTCATATATTTATAGCCGATATATAATTTTCATGAATCAACACATGCTCCCTGCGCTTTTGTACTTCTACGGTTCTTTTTTAATTCTCTGCGGTATAGTTTCTGTAATTTTCATCGGACTGAAAGCAAAGACTGCGCTTATCTCCGGAGGCATGTCGGGTTGTATTTTGCTTTTTATCGGCTACCTGATTTCAACAAATGTTGCAGGCGCACGTGTTGCCGGTATATTTGTGTCGCTCGCCTTGTTCTGCGTGTTCTCCTGGCGATCTACCAAAACACTTTTCAGGATTTTCGAGATTCAGCAATCCCCGGTTCATGATGAACTTAAAGGTAAAGGCATTGCTTTCCTCATCATCAGTCTGATGGCAGTTGTATCGGTGGTTGTCCTCATGCTGCAGACGATCAGTTACTGGCAGGCATAATATACTATAGACTTTGCGTTGTCTCAGTCACTGCCGGATAATCCAAGGTGCATGAAGCCGGTTTACGAAGGGAATGCCGTTGTTTTTTCGTTCGTGATAACTCGTTTAGCTATAAACTTATATATTTGTTGTTGACGATGATACGCCCCCAATTTGAGTCGCCTAAACAGACCAGAATGAACCGTAAAATTGCAACTATTCTTGTCTGTACACTACTTCATACCTGCCTGATCCAAACCTACGGTCAGAAGCTGGAGAATATTGACAGCCTTCACCAGGAACTCAAGAAGACAACGAGCGACACACAACAGGTAAAGATCCTCTTCGAACTGTCGATGAAGTATCAAAGTTTCCATCCGGATTCAGCGATGTATTATGCACAAACCAGTCTCGATAAAGCGAATGCGATTCATTATGTAAAAGGTAAAGCGGATGCGCTGCTTCAGATTGGCCGGTTAAAAAGAGATCACGATGGCACCGCTGCGGATGCATTAACCGATATGTTCGATGCCTTGAAAATATACCGAGAGATCGGAGATGATGTCCAGATTGCCAATTCACTCAATGATATCAGCATTGTATATGCTAATTCGGAAGATTACCAGAAGTCGCTCGACTATTTCAAACAAGCTCTTGAGATCTTTAAAAAGATGGGCGATGAGAAAGGTGAGTCGTATGCGCTTAACAACATCGGTATAATATACCAGGAACTTGGTGATGAAGCTTCTGCCAAAAAATACTTTATCCTGTCGCTGAAGATCAAAGAGAAGAGTAATAATCTGTATGGTATCTCGCGAAGCTATAGCAACCTCGGCTCGATCGCTGAAAATAATGAAGAATGGGAAGAAGCGCTTCTCTATTACCATAAGGCTGACAGCATCTATATAAAAACAAAAGATATACATGCGCAGTCCAATAATTATGTAGCGATTGCCCGCATAAAACAAAGCCAGGGAAAGATACAGGAAGCTATCAGATATGCGAACCTGGGATTAAAGGGCGGTGAGGAAGTAAAAGCATTCTCTCCTATGTTGAGCGCCAGTAAACTTTTGTCTTCTATTGAAGAGAACCGCGGTAATTATAAAGTCTCGTTAAACTATCAGAAACTATATAATCGTCTGGCGGATAGTCTTAATAACCAGACTAACAAAGCAAATCTGGAAGAACTGAAAGCTAAATTCAACCTGGATGAAAAGGAGCGCGAGATTGTATTGCTGAAGAAAGAGCAGGAATTGCAACAGGCCAGAATGCAAAGTAAAAATATAATTACCTATTCACTTACTGCCGGCATTGTGTTGCTGGTGTTGGTCATTATACTGCTATACTATGCCTATAATACAACACGAAGCAAGAAAAATATACTCACGCAAAAGAATAAAGAGATCGAACTTCAGCGCGAAGACCTCGCCAAGTTAAATAACGAAAAAGACAGGTTCTTCTCTATTCTGTCGCATGATCTGCGCGGACCTCTCAATTCATTGAAGGGATTTTCCTACCTCATCACGGAGCATGTGGATGCGCTGACTCCTGAAGAGCTGATCGAGATGCGCATGAAGATTGATAACTCACTGGATAATCTTACGGAACTTCTCAATAATATACTGGAGTGGTCCATGACTTCATCACGCAAACGCAAATGGACATTTACCAAGATCAATACAACCGATCTTATCCGGAAAAACATTGCGCTATACCAAACCATGGCAGAGAGTAAAGGTATACAACTTGTCTTTCATCCCACCGATGTACAGTATGGCTATGGCGACTATCATGCAATTGATACCGTGGTGAGGAATCTGATATCAAATGGTATAAAATTCAGTCATGCGGGTACAGAAGTAATCATTTCAGTGACGGTTGATCGTGATTCACTCTATATATCGGTGAAAGACCAGGGTGTAGGTATTCCGTACGAAATCCAGGAAAAACTTTTCAAGCTGAACGAGAATGTTACGCAACCCGGCACCAACAACGAAAAAGGAACCGGGCTTGGTCTCACGCTATGCAAGGAGCTGCTCACCGAAAACAAAGGCGATATAGCTGTAAAGAGCGAACCCGGCGAAGGCAGCGAATTTATAGTATGCATTCCGGAATATACCAGTTATGAACGCAGCTTAACGTCCATGCCAAGCACGGTAACAACGGATGGTGAAAACCGCCTGGTATAATTCATTTTTCCTTCAACACTCTATACCTTCTTTAGCAAAACCTTGAACTTTATTTGCCGCGCAATTGTCATGCGTAAATAAATTGTAACGATGGAATTAGGTATATATACATTTGCCGAACTGACAGCAGACCCTGCAACCGGGGAAAAGATAAGCGCTCATCAGCGCATGCGCGATTTAATGGAAGAAGTTACGTTGGCCGAGCAGGTCGGTCTTGATGTTTTTGCTGTTGGCGAACACCATCGTCCTGATTATATAGTGTCCTCTCCTGCCGTGGTGTTGGGAGCTGCTGCCGAACGCACCCGTAAAATAAAATTATCAAGTGCAGTTACGGTATTGAGTTCAGATGATCCCGTTCGTGTCTTCCAGGATTTTTCAACGATCGATTTGCTATCCGGAGGTCGTGCAGAACTGATGGTGGGCAGAGGGTCGTTCATTGAATCGTTCCCCTTATTCGGTTATGACTTGCGTGATTATGATGCACTGTTCTCCGAGAAACTTGACCTGCTTCTAAAAATCAATGCGCAGGAAAAAGTAACCTGGCAAGGTAAACACAGACCGGCCATTCAAAATTTAGGTATATATCCGCGTCCCTACCAGGACAAGCTTCCGATATGGATCGCGATTGGTGGAACACCCGAATCTATAGCGCGTGCAGCCATGCTGGGTTTGCCTATGGCGTTGGCAATTATTGGAGGTACACCCGATCGATTCGTACCGCATGTAAATTTCTATCGCGAGACAGCCAAAGAAGCCGGTCACGCAACGGACAGCCTACAGGTAAGCATCAACTCCCACACATATATAGCCGATACATCACAACGTGCTGCCGATGAATTTTATCCTTCGTACGCAGATACCATGTCGCGTATTGGTAGCGAGCGCGGGTGGCCTCCGATGGACCGTGAACATTATGAAATGATGCGTGAGCCAACGGGGTCACTACTGGTTGGAAGTCCGCAGCAAGTGATCGACAAGATTTTGTACGAGCACGAATTGTTCAGGCACACACGCTTCCTGGCGCAGATGAGTGTAGGCACCATGCCGCACGCTCAGATGATGCGCTCCATTGAACTCTTCGGCACACAGGTAGCACCCGCAGTGCGTAAGGCTTTGCAGTAATTCCTTGCTGCCCGCAGAAGGCACACATTTACACAGACCCTGTAAATACAAGTCGGCATCATGTACGTGCAAGTATTTTGCTGGCTTACCCACCTATCTATTCTTCTGCGTAAATCAGCGTTGTCTGCGGGCCCGCATTTTTTCTCCGCGCACATAAAAATTATATCTTTGCGCTCTTATTTTTCAGATCATGATTTCAGTAGACGCGGTAAGTGTTGAGTTCAATGGTTCAGCACTTTTTAGTAACATCACTTTTAACATCAATGAAAACGATAGAATTGCCTTAATGGGCAAGAACGGTGCAGGTAAATCTACCCTGCTCAAGATCATTGCTGGTGTTAACAAGCCTACCCGCGGCAAGGTGTCCGCTCCGAAAGATGCCATCATTGCGTACCTCCCGCAGCATTTACTGACGGAAGATAACTGCACCGTGTTTGAAGAAGCATCGAAAGCTTTCTCACGCATCCTGAACATGAAAAAGGAAATGGATGAGCTGAACCGTCAGTTGGAGACACGTACCGATTACGAATCGGATGAGTACTCCAAGATCATTGAACAGGTATCAGAGCTCAGCGAGAAATACTATTCCATTGAAGAGATCAATTTCGATGCAGAGGTTGAGAAGACTTTGATGGGACTTGGCTTTTTGCGCTCGGATTTTACACGTCCTACAAGCGAGTTTAGCGGTGGCTGGCGCATGCGTATCGAGCTCGCTAAAATTCTTTTACAGAAGCCTGACTTGATTTTATTGGATGAGCCTACCAACCACATGGACATTGAATCCATTCAGTGGCTCGAAGATTTTCTCATCAACAACGCAAAGGCTGTGATCGTGATCAGTCACGATAAAACTTTCGTTGATAACCTGACCAACCGCACCATCGAAGTAACGATGGGCCGCATCTACGATTACAAAACAAACTATACGCACTACCTGCAACTCCGTAAGGAAAGACGTGAGCAGCAGCAAAAGCAATTTGATGATCAGCAAAAACAGATCGCTGATATTCAGGAATTTATCGATCGTTTTAAAGGCACTTACTCGAAGACTTTACAAGTGCAGTCGCGGGTAAAGATGCTCGAGAAGATCGAGATCATCCAGGTAGATGAAGTGGATACGTCAGCGCTGAACCTCAAGTTCCCTCCTGCTCCGCGCTCAGGTAACTACCCCGTGATCATTGAAGGCTTCACAAAACGTTATGGCGACCACACCGTGTTACAGGATGTATCGCTGACCATTGCGCGCGGTGAGAAGATCGCGTTCGTTGGGAAGAACGGTGAAGGTAAATCTACGCTTGTAAAAGCAATCATGAGTCAACTGGAGTTTGAAGGAAAGGTACAGATCGGCCATAACAGTATGATCGGATACTTTGCGCAAAACCAGGCTTCGCTGCTGGATGAAGAGTTGACAGTTTTCCAGACAATCGACCAGATTGCAGAGGGTGAAATTCGTACGAAGATTAAAGATATACTTGGAGCCTTCATGTTCAGTGGTGATACGATCGATAAGAAAGTACGCTACCTCTCCGGTGGTGAGAAGACTCGTCTCGCGATGATCAAATTATTGCTCCAGCCGGTGAACCTGTTGATCCTCGATGAGCCTACCAACCACTTGGATATCAAAACCAAAGATATACTCAAGGACGCATTGAAGGCATTTGATGGTACGCTGATCCTCGTATCGCACGATCGTGACTTCCTCGATGGTCTTGCCAACAAAGTATTTGAGTTCGGTAACAAACGCGTACGCGAACACTTCGAAGATATAGCGGGCTTCCTGCGAAACAAGAAGATGGAGAACCTGCGCGAGATCGAGCGCACCAAGTAATTATACAGTTCCTTTTGTGTCTTTCAGGTGCTGGTATAGCGGCATCAGTTTCTCAAACTCCTGTTCAACAGTTTGAACAATGGTGTCGTTGGCTATAGCAGCATCTCCCGGCTGGTACATTCTTCCAATGATGAAGCGGTGATGTTTCCAATGATCGGCTTTAGTATATTCCCAAAGTATATCAGTTTGTTGAAATGAGTCTGCCGGTTTTTGTTCTCCTGCAATTTCAATGAAGTAATCACTGCCCAGTGCTGTCAGCAAATTCTGAAATATTTTTCTATACTCTTCCTCCTGCATTTTAAACCGGAAGAATTCACGATCAGCCTGTCCGCTACCCGGATAACCTGCCACAAATGCTATTGCTATATTCTTTTGCATCACGATCACCTGCAGCGTCATGAAATCGTCTGCCTGTGCCGTGGGTGCGTATCGTTTTAATTCAGCTTCACTGCGTCCGTACATCAGCCAGATCGATGTGAGTTTATGATCAGCATGATCCCGCGGATTCAGACTGCTTACATTCGCAGTGCTATCAGCATGCAGCCTGATGCGTGTAACATGCTTCTGAATAGATTCGTGCAGCTGCCGTAATTTATCCTTTACCGCTGCCCGTGCAGCCTGTTGTATTTCGGTGTCGAGGTCAGCCTGAGCGTTGCCCAGCACGAGGTAATCTTCTTTATTGAAGTATTGTGTTTTGAAACGAATGCTGTCCCAATTGAACGCGCGACTTGTTAATGCTATAAATTGTTTCTTCTCTTCGCTTGATGCAATTTCACGTTGCTTCCAGTATGGATATAGTAATTCATACTCAGTAATCATCTCTTCTGTAAGAGGTTCTGCAAATTCATAATACGTAGTGTACCACGAGAGTAAAGCTTCTACCTCTTTCACATCACTCACTTTGTTGAAGATCTCTTCGTGATCTTTCAGTCCCTCCAGTGTTAATGCACCCGAGCCGGTAAAGCCTACTGATTTTCGAAAAGGCAATTCGAAGATATATACATTTGCATGGAAGATGTTACGGGTATAGATACGCAGGGTAAAACGATCCTGGTAATGACGCCAGATGCGCTTCAATACTCCGGGCGAGGTAAGGCCATCAAGTCCGGTAACAATATCAAGTTTCGTTTTGCCGGGGAGACGCGTACGTATAAAATCAAAACCTGCATCGGTAATCGCGGATGTAGCGATATAGCCATGTACGGCTTGCTGAAGTATCTTGTCGTTGATGAGCGGAACTGCGAGTTTCTTAATAAGCATGTCGGGACACAGAAATATTTCGGAGCGCAATATAAGGATGTGTCGCTTACGCTGGTGGGAAGTTTAGTGCGTTACGGTGGCTATAAATTGTATTGGATGCGTGAAATATTCTAAGGTCACATTTCCGGACTGATTTCTATACATCTTTTTTTCTTAGCTAACAGCCTGAATCCCGGCATCTTACCAACCATCCCAGATCGCTACCGACACATAATGAACCTATACCTATTATGTATTGTATTATTGGCAACAAAGAAAATTAGAGACTACTTTTGTACCGGACAGCCGCAGTTGTGGCGCGCTGTAATTTTTCGCAAGACAAGTATTTAAACCATAATTCGTATGAACACAGTTCTTTTGTTTTTGAGTGGGGTTGGTTTCCAGGAAATCTTATTGATCGGACTTTTCGTGCTGGTCTTCTTTGGCGCCAAAAAAATTCCTGAATTCATGAAAGGCCTTGGTAAAGGTGTAAAAGAATTCAAGTCGGCCATGGATGACGTGAAGAAAGAAGTTGGTGACGTAAAAAGCGATGTTACCAAAGATCTGAACTAATAATATAGTCTTCGCTGACTGTAATTGCTGCGGGCTGCGCATGGATATGAGAATGTCTATCGCAGCCCGCAGTCTTTTTGTATAGCTGCGAGCTTTGAGCTGTGAGCTACGAGAAGGCTGCTGGCTGCAAGCTTCTGGGTGCTGGAAGTTGTTGCTGTAGCTGTATATATACTTGTAAATAGCTTTGGGTTTTGAGCTGTGAGAAATTGATGAATGGCTATTCTGCTCCTATTATATATATACTTTATCATTCCATTCTTCTATCTTTCCTGAAGCCAGCAGCCAACTTTATATATAGCATCAAGCTGGTCTCTCTGCACACTCGAAATATATACTTACTCCCCGCCTGTATTTCCCAGCAACCAGCAGCTTGCAGCCAGCAGCCTTCCTTTCTCGCAACTCGCAGCTCAAAGCTCGCAGCTATCGCCCATCCCCCATCTAAGGTATACGTCAACTACGCGCAATTCGTGCTATATATAGCGGCCCGCTCCGTACGCCTTTGGAAAAGCAGTGTTTACCTCAAATATACTCTGAAGGGAGGTTGTCACGATTACCTTGCACACTTTTGCGAACATTCAGACGTAATATTATTATAAACTATATCCCTATGGAAAGAAAGCAATTTTTGAAAAGTCTGGGAATGAGTGGTCTTATCGCACCGCTGATTGTTTCGTGCAGTAAAGATGATGATGCCACACCGGTGCCCTCTATTACCAGCTTTACACCTACCAGCGGTGTAGCCGGTGATACAGTAATTATTACGGGTATTAACTTCAGTACGGTTACAACGAACAATACCGTAACGTTTAACGGAGCAACGGCTACGGTTACTGCAGCTGCAAGTACACAACTTACCGTGACGGTTCCTTCCGGAGCGGGCACAGGAAAAATTGCTGTTACGGTAAACGGACAAACCGGAACATCGTCTGCTGACTTTACGGTAACAACATCAACGAGTTCTTCTCCAACCATTACAAGCTTTACCAGCAGTGGCTCGGAAGGTTCTACTATTGTGATTACAGGAACAAACTTTAGCTCAACAGCATCATCCAACACCGTTACGATAGGTGGTGTTGTAGCAACAGTCGTATCAGCAACCTCAGCACAACTGGTTGTTACTGTACCGAGTGGTGCTACATCCGGAGTAATAACGGTAACGGTGGGCGGTGTTACGGCTACATCATCCGGTACATTTACGGTTACATCAGCATCGGCAAGTTGCTCGGCAACAGACTCAGAAACTGCAGGTCCCTTTCCTACAAAAGATCCATCATCGCTGGTGAAGACAGATATACGTTCTGACAGAACGGGTGTTGCCTTTACAATCACCATTACGGTACAAGACAAAAACAATAGCTGTGCTGCATTGGAAGGTGCAATTGTAGATATATGGCATTGCGATAAAGACGGATATTACTCCGAGTATGGAGGAACGTCTATGCAGACGGTTGACTTTACTTCCGTGCACTTCTTACGCGGGAGACAAGTAACGAATAGCGATGGACAAGTATCATTCGTGTCTATCTTCCCCGGTTGGTATCAGAGTCGTGCTACCCATATTCACGTGCACATCTATAATTCATCGGGATCATCGTTACTGGTAACACAGATCGGTTTCCCGGAAGGTTCAAACAGTGCTGTTGTATTGGTAAATGCATCTACCGCCAACGGCTATACCAAAGGCATGTCAGGATATACTTACAACGCGAGTGATAGCGTATTCACAGATTCCATCGATAATGAAATCGCAAGTGTAGTGGGAAGTGTTGCAGACGGATATGCACTTACGCATACCATCGTGGTGAGTGCTTAGGCGAGTTAATATATACCACTATATATTTAAATACAAAAGCCAGTAATGTACTGGCTTTTGCTGTTCTATATAGTTTGGCATTTTGCTACAGCCCTGTACGCGAGGTTTCTCCTTCCGGCACCATGGGTAAAGTATATAATTTTTTACCGGTGGCATTTGCTATTGCATTGCGTATTGCGGGCGCGATTCCCAATATAGGGGTTTCACCGGCACCGGCGGAAGGTATATCTTTCCGGTTCAGCATCACAACTTCCAATTTAGGTATATCTCCAAAACGAGGTACACGATACTTTGAAAGTGCTGCGTTTAAAATCTTGCCGTCTTTAAAATCTATACTTTCGAATAAGGCACCACCGAGTCCCTGTATAACAGCACCCTCAATTTGGTTCCTGAGATGTTCAGGGTTAACAATGGCGCCACATTCAAATGCAACCACTGCTCGCTCTACCGTAACGTTCTTCCCTTTTACTGACACCTCTGCACAAGTAGCTATATAGCTTCCTTTTTCCGTGCCACAGGCTATACCAACGCCATGGCCAGGCGCAGAAGCGCCATCTTTCCAGCGGAACGTTTTCGCAGCAGCTTCCAGTACATCTTTCATGCGTTGCTCGCGCAGATTCTTCAACCGGAATTCCAGTGGATCTATTTTCAACGCTTCCGCCAGATCATTCATGATAGACTCACGTGCAAATACATTCGCTGTGGCGGCAAGTCCGCGATACGAACCTTGTCGCAAAGGCGAATCGGATGGATGAAACTGAATTTGTTTGTTGCTCACTTCATAAGGTGTCTCAATACCCGAGCCGCCTGAGTTGTAGTTATGAAACTCCCAGGCTGTAACTATACCATCGGCAGATGCACCGGCCTTTACTTCAATGACACCAGCCGGTCTGAAGTATGCCCAGGTAAATTCTTCTTCCCGCGTCCACACTACCTTGACTGGTTTACCGGCATCACGTGCGAGTCTCGCGGCTTCAATGCCTGCTTCGCCTGTATGTTTACCACCATAGCCCGAGCCGGTGTCGGGTTGAATAACGCGTATACTTTCCTTCGGTATATGGAATAGCTCTGCGAGATCTTCCTGTACACCAAAAGGTCGTTGTGTGCCGGTCCATACGGTTAACTTCTGATCAATCCATTGTGCTATACCTGCACGTGTCTCCATCGGGACATGTGCTATATAGTCTATTGTAAATGATTGTCCTATTTTTACTGTAGCGCTAGCAAAGGCACTTGTTACATTGCCGGCTGTCTCATTGCCGCGTCCTTCCGGTTTGCCGGCTTTACTTTTTAAATGCTGAAATAATTCACTGCGCGAAGGCTGTGCTATAGTTTTCCATTCGGCACGTATAGCTTTCAGGGCTTGTGTAGCTGTATATAGATCGGGAGCGGTTACACCTATAAAGTCGCCATCCTGTACTACGGTAACACCTTTCATTTTTTTAGCAGCCGATGCATCGCATGAAACCAATGTCGCACCGTATGCCGGCGGACGAAGTATTTTTCCATACAGCATGTCTGGTAAATTCATATCGGAAGTATATAGATGCTTACCGGTGAGGAATGCTTCTGAATTTACTTTACGGACGGATGTACCTGTTACTTTCCATTGATCTGTCGGAGTGACGGTAACGTTATCATCTACCGGCTTCATAAACTCCTTTCCTTTCATGAGTTTACCGATCGGCATGGCGCGTTGTGAGTTCAGTTCTTTTACTTCGCCATTCTCCAACGTCAGTGATGCGCGGTCTGCTTTCCATTCATCCGCTGCAAAGCCAATCAGTATTTCCCGAGCCGTAGCCGCTGCCTTGCGCAACTGCGGGCCCATATAGGGAATCGAGCGACTTCCAAATGTACCGCGGTCATACGGTGTAAGCGCAGTATCACCCATAACCATATTTATACTTTCCATCGGCACGTGTAATTCTTCCGCTACGATCTGCGCGAGTGATGTTCGGATGTTCTGTCCTACCTCGGCTTTACCGGTATATATGGTTACTTCACTTTTTTCATTGATGTGAATCCATGCTGCGAGATCTTTATCGTCAATCGTACTGTCAACATCTGCTACGGCAGCTCCTATACTTTTGCTTACCGAAAACACGATTGCTATACCACTTCCCAAAGCGTTAAAAAACGTGCGTCTGTTCATGTTAAAGGTATAGGGAAGTTTTTCCCGAAGCTCATATTGTTCCGGGGCAACGCCTGTATCTTTTGTAGTTGATTCCATAGCCATGTTGATTAGCGGGATGAAGCTTTCTGTATAGCGGAAACAATTCGCGGATAGGTACCACACCGGCATACATTACCCTGCATGGATTGTGTGATCTCTTGCTCGGAAGGTTTGGGATTCTTCGTCAATAACGATACTGCCGACATGATCATGCCCGGAGCACAATAAGCACATTGAAAGACATCTACTTCGAGACAAGCCTGCTGTACGGGGTGAAGTGTCCCATTCTGTGCAAGTCCTTCAATGGTCGTAATCTCTTTACCAACTGCATGGGAAGCGCGCGTTATACACGAGCGTGCAGCCACTCCGTTGATCAATACGGTACACGCTCCGCAGGCTCCCTCGCCACATCCATATTTACTACCGGTAAGTGATAACTTGTTACGCAGTACACTAAGCAGACTTTCATCAGCCGCGACATCCACCGTATAGGTCTTGTTGTTGATAAGCAATTCCATAGCATCGTGGGGGTTAAATGGAATATTGAAGATATACCGAAGCTACTCAATCAGCCACTAAGCAGCAACACAGATTACACTGATGGAGCAGCGTGCGTGTGGAGAAATTGCCCCCGTGGGGATAGCTGCGAGCTTTGAGTTGCGAGCCGCGAGGGAAAAGGCCGCTGGCTTAAAGCTGCTGGTTGCAGGGCGTTGATCTATATATACGTTGGATTTATTAACAAATACGTTGCCTGCTGATAAAACGAACTTGCAGCCAGAAGCCAGCGGCCAACAACCTTCTCACAGCTCGTAGCTCAAGGCTCGCAGCTAAAACAAAAAAGCCAGACATCTCCGTCCGGCTCCTCTATTTAAAAAATTAAATCAGCGTCTATTTGGTAAAAACGGCTGGTAGTCCGTGTTTGTTCAGGAATGCTTCTGCTGCCTTGGTTTTGCCTATGAAAAAAGGATCTTTCGCATGGCTCTTTACCTTTTTACTGACAACAACATTTTTGCTGTTGCTATTGCTTTGATCTTTCTGTAGGATGTTTCCCGACATAACCAATCGTTTAGTAATTCAAATTTACGACTTTATTTGCGTTTTGCCAAGATGGCCGTGTAGGGTTTATTTCGCTTGAAGACTTCCCATTGTCCGGCGTGGTGTCCCCAGATATCAAAGATTGCGTTGATGGATGTGTGGTGGTACGCTATAACCATGTTATAATAGCGTGTGCGTGCGGCTGTGCTGCCCTGCGCAAATACAAGTGTCTCGGGGCGCTGATCCGTAAATGCCATCACTGCCGCTGCGACCGAAGCCATTACTTTATCGGAATCCTTGTTATCAGTTACGATGAGGTCGTCAATACGGTCTTCTGCCTTGTTATAGTCTCCGAAGCCTATATTATATACTTCGATGCTCGCATCGGCAATCTTCATTTTGGTAAACCGTACGATCTTGCGAACCTCTCCTTTCGGGCCCGTACTGCTGAATTCAAAATCAAGAAAATGTGGACTGGCTTCCAGGTTATAGGGCAACGAATTCATCTAACGCTTTCTCTAGTATATGATAACTATATGATAAACAGGACATGAACTTTGTACATATCAACGTACAGTATACTATATTTCTGCTCAGAACACAATTTCTTTCCGTCCAGTGAATCTATGGTGCCGTAACACGTATATGGTTACTTCCAGAGAAAGGTGTACGTACCGGCTTTCAGCTGCTGGGTTGATGCCGTGATCGCCTGGTTGTCCAAATATACCTTGCGTTTACTTACTTCGGGTAAATAAACAGTAGCCTCTGCGTTGGCGGGTACAACAACCGTATAGGTTATGCGTTTCCCATCGCGTTTCCAGGACGATACAATTTTTCCCTGCGGTCCGTTGTGCATTGCTTCAAAATGATTCAGTCCGGTAACAAAGTTAGGCTGCAGGATAACGTTCTTGAATCCGGGCTTTTCCGGATCGGGTTTAATGCCTCCTATACCTTTATAAAGCCACGCTCCTATTTCACCGAACATGATATGATTCAGTGAGATGTCGTGCTCAGCCTGAATGTTCCAGTTCTCGTACAGCGTAGTGGCACCGTTGCGAATCCACCAGCCCCACGAAGGATAGGTCTCTTGCGCAGCTACGCGATACGCTATATCAGCATAGCCGTTTTCACTCAGGGCACTGAGAATTGCTTTTTGTCCCAGCAAGCCAACGTCCAGGTGAAACTGATCGGCTTCTACGCGCTTCGCCAGGTTCGCAGCTACTTTGGGCCGCAGTGAATCGGGTACAAGTCCCCAGAAGAGAGGCGCGCTTAATTCGGTTTGCAGGCCTGTGCTATATATACCCGTCTTTTGATCCAGGTATTTTGCATTGAAGGCATTCCGGATTTTGGCAGCGAGTGCGGTATATTTAGCATGGTCTTCTTTATGCCCGAGGATATTCGCCACGTTGGCAGCGATCACGGCATCAGCGTAATAATAACAGGTGGATGTGAGTTCAACCGGAGATTTTGATTTCACAGGCACCCAGTCGCCTAGACCCCACGTTGTGAGACCGCTTGGATACAGGGCTGTGATGTGATCAATGTACCGCGTCATGTTATCATAGCAATCCGTGAGGATACGGGTGTCGCCATAGAACAGGTATATATTCCAGGGAATGATGGCGATGGTGCTTGTCCAGTCCGGACCGTTGCCCCACTCATACCCCCAGCCGTTGCTTGGAATGATAGACGGCAACACTCCGTTGGGTTGCTGTTCATCGCGATGATCAGCCATCCATTTTTCATATACGGTTATTCCGTCAAATCCATACAGACCTGTCTCAATGGCAATCTGTGCGTCACCGGTCCAGCCATTCTTCTCGCGCTGCGGGCAATCAGTCGGGTAGCCGAAAAGATTGGATAAGTATGAATTGTTCGTAGCATACCAGATCTTATCAATGACCGGGTTGGAGGACTGAATTTTTCCGGCAACAGGCACATCGCTGTGCATGAAGTAACCGGTTACACTTTGCTGATTCAATGCTATCGGTACGCGACTTGTGACTTCTATATATTGAAAGCCTTTGTAGTTAAAGCGCGGCATGAATTGCTCCTCGCCTTCTCCGCGTAAGGTATATATATCTGTTTGAAAAGGGTCGCTTGTTCCTACCGGACGATAATGTGCATCGATGTTGGATTGATCAACATGTCCGTTGGGCGCCAGGCGTTCGCCATGCTTTAGCCGTACCGTTGTGCCCGCTGCTCCGCGGATGCGAAGCCTGGTAACACCGGCTATATTTCGGCCCAGGTCAAAGATATAGGTTGTATCGTTCAGCTTCCTGAAACTCTTCGCCGGTATTTCTTCCACATGCCTCACCGGGTGCATGCTTTGCGACACAATCTGTTCAGCAGGCGCCTGCCTGTAAATCACATCTTTCCAGCTGCTTTCGCTGAAGCCAGGTGTGTTCCATCCGTATTGCTCGAGACGTGCATCGTAGTGTTCTGCGGTATAGATGCTGTTAAAGATTACAGGACTTAGTGAAGTCTTCCACCCTTTACCCGAGGGGATGGTTTCTACGCTGCCATCGTCATACGTGATGCGAAGGTCGAGACAGAAGGCCGGTCGTGCGCGCCATGGAGCTGTATGAAAATTCCAGACGGCTGTAGACTGATGATTATACCAGCCGTTGCCGAGTAACACACCAATCGCATTGGCGCCATTTTGTACCTGCTCCGTTACATCGTGTGTGATATAAAGTATTCTTCTGTCGAATCGGGTATACATCGGGTCGAGTACATGATCTCCGATTTTCTTCCCGTTGATATATAGTTCAAACAATCCTGCGGCTGCTATATATACTTTTGCGGAACGTACCTTTTTCGAAGCGCTGAATTCTTTCCGGAAATACGGAGCGGCCTTCTGATGTTCGTTGTGTTCATCGCTGATCCATGCGCCCTGCCAGTTGCTGCTATTCTGCATGCCGGTTTCAAACCATGCTATATTTCCACGCGAGGTTTTGATGCGTTCATGGTCAGCTACATCAACGCGCCAGTAGTAGCGTGTAAAGGGATTCAACTTCTTTCCGGTATATACCACGCGAGTCTCTCCGGATTCTACCCAGCCACTGCTCCATATACCGGCACGATCGGCAACCAGTGCCAGTGAATCTGTATCTACCATAACCCTATATGCCGTTTGTCGTGCACCGTGTCGCGCATCTTCAAGCTGCCAGGTAAATCTCGGTTGTTGGCAATCTATACCGAGCGGATTGTAAAGATATTCCGTTCGCAGATCCACAGCACGAAAGCGTTGCTCCTGTGCCGATACATGATGAACAACAATGCTAAACAGCAGGATGATCGTGAGCCTGTACATTTTACCGGGGTTGATGAAATAACGGATCAATATAGAATTTTATGCAGCAGGTAGTATCCTGTACCTGCATAAAGTTCGCGCGAATCTCACGGTCAGTCGTTATTCGAAAGCAGTGTTATTCTTACATCTGTGTGGTCAATCGCGAACGAAATACAATACGGTTGTTTGAGGCCGATATTCAACTGCCATGCGTATAACCAAGACAAATGCCGACTGTATACTATTTGTATTGGGGACGTAAAGCTTGTAATCGGTTGAAATTGTTACTTCACAGCGTTCGCAACGGGGCGGCTAGAGCACGTGCGGATTTCGAAGTTGCCGTAAAAATTATTTTGTTTGCTGACTAAACATTTTCAATATGCATTGGTCTGATAGTCTGGCTCGCTCGTTCTCAAAAACATTTTCAATATTCACCGTAGCGCTATGCTGTACACTTTCTTCCTACGGACAATCGCTCAACGAAAACTGGGAACAAGATCTGGCCAATTCGATGACGCAGTTTATGAACTGTGCTACGACATCACCTGATAAATCGCAATGCAGTTCTTTCATTAGTGAATCACTCGTCAAAGTATATAAAGTAAACGCGTTCTACTCAGATAAGCTCAAACGCCATTTACAGATCTATGAGATATCAAAGTCAATGATCGATGGCGGCTCCTGGACATTGCTTGGTTATGCGTACGACCAAAAAGCATTAAACGAAGCACAGAAGTGCGCCAACGCAAACAAAGCTGTGATTGCCGTTTACACAACTGCATCCGGCGGTAAACATATAGCTCTTATACTTCCCGGTAAACTTGACTATTCAGGTTCATGGGGTTTTAATGTTCCCAACTCAGCTTCATTTTTCTTTGATGATCCTGCGAAGTCGTATGTCGGTAAGGGACTCTCCTATGCATTCGCCAAGAACATGATCAAAGATGTAGCGTTGTATTGTCGCAAGTACTAACGAACTGCTATCCTTTAGTTTGCAGTTGTTCGAGTTGCCGGATACGGATATAGCACGCGGCT
>CBIHOZ010000155.1:0-17869 GCA_966211525.1 uncultured Chitinophaga sp.
CTGTATAAAGCGAATAAGTTTACAGGGGACCAGCTGATCAACCTCGACAAAGAAATGAAATATTTTACAGATTTGATCGGAGCATGCGAGCGGATCAAGAATACACCCATACCGTATTCGTATTCCATGTTCATCAAGAAATTTATATTCATATACATCTTTACCCTGCCGTTTGGTTTTGTAACAACGTTCGAGTACTTCACCATACCAACGGTATTGCTGGTGTCGTATGTATTGTTGAGTGTAGAGCTGATCGCAGAAGAGATCGAAGATCCGTTTGGCCGTGATATAAATGATTTACCTACCGATGAACTGGCCGGCAAGATAAAGGATAACGTGCGCGAGATACTTTTATAGTATCACGTATCGTTCGGTATATTTTCCTGTTATATTTTTTTGAAGCGAGGGCGTGTCTCCTTTTCGGTGACGTGTCATGCGTACGCTTAATCTATCACCGTGCTGATGATGAAGTATAGTATGATCATCAGGATCAGCGATGCGTACATAATAAGGTCTACGCGTACATATGGTTTATACTCCTTATATAGATCTCTGAGCTTTCTGAACATGATGTTATCGATTTAGACTTGAATTACAGAAGTCTTTTCAAGACGCAGTAAAGGTATTAACAATAATTTCTTCACGATAAGGCAACAAATATTTTCTTTTCTCGTCATAGAAAGCTTGCCCCGCTTGTTCATACATGTTTAGCATGTTTTTATATTTTTTTTATCCGGCAATAGGGGGTAATAACCATGTGATTGTCTTGAACCCAAATTACATAATACGAAACCCCAAGCACAGATGATTCGATTTTTAGTTGTTGTGACTTTAGCCCTGGTAAGTACCATGGCGCGATCGCAGGAAAAAGTAACCTTGAATGGTTATGTGAAAGACGCTGATAACGGAGAAGAACTTATCGGAGTAACCGTTTACATTCCGCAGTTAAAGGCGGGTACTGCTACCAATGCATATGGCTTTTATTCCATCACGGTTCCCAAAGGTACATATGAAGTACAATATACTTTTGTAGGCTATTCATCGCAGAACGTTACCGTTACACTTGACTCTGATGTGTCCAGAAATATAGAGTTGGGTGGTGAAGTACAGATCATGAATGAAGTAGAAATCTCTGAGCGACCACTCGATGAAAATGTGATCGCGGTACAGATGAGTAAAAATACACTGAACATAAACCAGGTTAAAAAATTACCGACTCTGTTTGGTGAAGTAGACATTATTAAAAATGTACAGGCATTACCCGGTGTTATTTCTGCCGGTGAAGGTACTTCTGCATTCTTCGTACGCGGAGGCGGTGGCGACCAAAACCTTATTCTTATAGACGAAGCTCCTATATATGATGCTTCTCACCTCGGTGGTATGGTATCGGTTTTCAATGCCGATGTTATTAAAGAATCTGAACTATATAAAGGTGGTATACCTTCACGCTTTGGTGGACGTTTGTCTTCTATCCTTGAAGTCCGCACCATCGATGGTAACAACAAACGCTTTGGTGTAACGGCAGGTATAGGTTCCATGGCCAGCCGCGTAATGATTGAAGCACCCATTGTAAAAGACAAGAGTTCATTTATACTCTCCGGAAGAACTTCGAACCTCGGACTATACCTGAAAGCAGCTGACACCGACAACAGCATTAACTTCTACGACCTGAATGCCAAAGTAAACTGGCGCGCGAATAACAAGAACCGTTTCTTTATATCTGGCTATACGGGTCGCGATAAACTTTCTTTTTCCGATGGCGAAGTGGGCTTCGGCTGGGGTAACTCCACCGGTACATTCCGCTGGAACCATTTGTTCAACGAAAAACTATTCTCGAATACAACGGTAATCCTCAGCAGCTTTGATTACCTGTTCGAGATCAAAGATCCTATCCAGGGCTTCAAGTGGTCATCCAACCTGCAGGAGCTGAGTGTGAAGAACGATCTTACCTACTTCCACACGGTTAACAACGAATTTACTTTCGGGTATCACATCACCGGCAGACGATTCTCTCCGGCAACAATAGAGCCCAACTCCGAAGAGTCTATGTTCGAGAAGACAGTGTTCGATAAAATGTATGCACTCGATCATGGTATATATGTAAGTAACCAGCGCAGAATTACCGATGCACTCACCATGGATGTAGGCGTACGCCTTTCGATCTTCCAGAGCATGGGGCCGGGTAAAGTATATATCTACAACGATCCGAAAGACAACTCTGACCCTACACGCGTAGATTCGCTGGAGTACGGTTCATGGAAGAGCATCAAGAATTTTGTAAACTTTGAGCCGCGCTTCGGACTTCGTTACTCATTGTCGGATGACAAGTCTATCAAGTTGTCGTACAACCGCATGGTGCAGAACACACACCTTGTAGCAGCCGGTACTGTGCCACTGCCGTTCAACACCTGGAGCCCGAGTGGTTATTATCTGAAACCACAGATTGCTGACCAGATCGCGTTGGGATATTTCCAGAATCTGAAAGACAACATGTATGAAGCTTCTGCTGAAGTATACTATAAGAACCTGCAGAATGTTACGGACTTTGCGGACAATGCCGAGATCCAGTTAAACAAAGACCTGGTTACGGAATACAGACAAGGTGATGCCTGGGCGTATGGTGCCGAGTTTATGGTAACGAAAAAAGAAGGCCGCCTTACCGGTATGGCAAGCTATACCTGGTCGAAAGCACTGCGCCAGATCGAAGGTGTGAACCAGGGACGCGAATATGTAGCGAACTACGATCGCAGAAATGTAGTAAACCTGAACGCTGCATTTGAGCTGAACGACAAGTGGACATTTGGTGGTGCGTTTACGTATAGCACCGGTCGCCCGACAACTGTACCGTCTGGTAAATATGAGTATGGCTCGTATAACCCCGACCAGGTAACCGAACGCAACGGCTATAGATTACCCTCATTCCATCGCCTTGATTTGTCGGCTACACTGAACCCGCGCAAGAACGCAACACGCAAATGGAAAGGCCAGTGGATCTTCTCGCTATACAATGTATATAGCCGCAAGAATGCATTCACACTGTATACCCGTACCAAAAAAGACAGTGATGGTGATATAATTGGCGATGGTACACAGAAAGAAGCACGCATGGTATATCTCTTCCCGTTCATGCCGTCAGTTACCTATAACATTAAATTCTAATCGCATCATGAAAACAGAAAACATGAATATATTTTATAAAGCATCGTCCATGAAAAAAGCATTGATATATAGTCTCTCGTTACTCTCGCTCACTGCCTGTGAAGAAACGGTAGTGCTTGACCTGGAGGAAACGACACCGAAGATTGTTATTGAAGGACAAGTTACAGACCGGGCCGGCTACCAGTTTGTAAAAGTAAGCAAGTCAACCAATTTCTACGCCAGCGGAAAAACACCACGCGTTACCGATGCAACCGTAACGGTGGCCGATGATCAGGGTAACGAATATACTTTTGTGCACAACCCACGCAATCATGCAGACTCTGCCGGATACTATTTGCCACAAACGCCATTTACAGGTGTGATCGACCGCACCTATACATTAACGGTAGTTGCCGAAGGACAAACCTATACGGCCCAGGATAAACTAAATCGCATTACTACGATTGACAAGCTCGAGTATAGAATTGATGAAGATGAACGCGATGATCCGGAAGATCCGGGAAGATTCTACGAAGTGTTGATGTTCGTAAAGGAGCCGAAAGAAACAAGAGATTATTACCTGTTCAAGACCTATCGTAACGATTCGTTAACATACGACCTCGATACGGATGTATACTATGCCGATGACGAACTGGTAGGAGAGAACATTGATGGTTTCCCGCTGCCTATTTACTATAGCGTGAACGACCTGGCCCGTGCCGAAGTATACAGTCTGAGTCGCGATGCCTATATTTTCTACCGCGACCTGTATAAACTATTGAATAACGATGGCGGTATGTTTAACCAGCCGCCCGCAGACCCGCGTACTAATTTATCGAACGGAGCGTTAGGTCTGTTCCAGGTAAGCGCAGTGGTAAGCAGCGAGATTCGTATCAGCGAGTAAGTTTAGTCAGAATTAGGCAACGATAGTTGCTTTTCACAAAAGGGAGTTTCATATTTCATACGGTAAACTATTCCGGATGAAAATATCACTCCCTTTTTTATTGGTTATACTTTCGGTAACAGTACATGCACAAACGCAGACTATACTTGAAAATAACCCGACAGGCTTAAAATGGTACCAGGTTAATACTCCCCATTTCAGAGTGCTCTTCCCGGAAGGTTTCGATACGCAGGCACAACGCATGGCCAACACGCTGGAATATATACATGCACCGGAAGCAAAATCGCTAGGCACCAAACCGCGAAAGATCTCCGTGGTGTTGCAGAATCAATCGTCTGTGTCCAATGCGTTTGTATCCCTGTTCCCAAGGCGGTCTGAGTTTTATACCATGGCTCCGCAAGACTATAATTTTATAGGTACGAACGACTGGCTCGATATGCTGGCTTCGCATGAGTACCGGCACATAGTACAATATCAGCATGCAACACGCGGGTTCAACAGGTTGTTTTACTATCTCTTTGGTAATCCGACATTAGCCGGTATGGCACAGGTTGCAGCGCCTCAATGGTTTTGGGAAGGCGATGCTGTTGTAACCGAAACAGCATTTACGCATAGCGGTCGCGGTAAGATACCGTACTTCAACCTTGTTTTTAAGACCAATTTGCTGGAAGGTCGCACGTTCAATTATCACAAACAGTATTTACGATCGTACAAGCATAATATACCCAATCATTATGTGCTCGGGTATAACATGGTAAGTTACCTGCGCAGAAAAACAGACGACCCGGAGATCTGGGGAAAGATCACGGCACGTTCGTGGAGTGTACCATTTATACCATTTGCTTTCTCTAATGCCATCAAGAACAAAACCGGACTATATGTAACCGACTTGTATGATGAAATGGCAGCAACGTTTCGAAGCGAGTGGCAGAAAGAGATCGACCAGTTAAAGCTTACGTCCTTTGAAAAAGTAAATTCACGATCAGCAACAGCCTATACGGATTATCTATACCCGCAGCCACAGGAGGATGGAAGTATACTCGTAATGAAACAAGGCATAGGTGATATTGAACAATTTGTATTGCTGAAAGATGGAGCCGAGAAACGAGTTTTTACTCCGGGTTTTGTCAATGATGCAGGGATGCTTTCATCGGCTTATTCTTCGGTGGTATGGAATGAATTTGGATATGATCCGCGTTGGCGCGTGAAGAATTTTTCGCAGATCAAGATATATGATTATAAGAATAAACAGAAACGTGTTATCGGGGGAAGACGTCAGCGCTATGCCAGTGCAGCGTTATCGCCTAACGGAGATAAGATAGTAACCGTTCGCTCGGATAATGACTATACCAACACGTTGGTTATACTTGAGTTGTTTACCGGTAAACCTATAAAAGAGTTTGCCAACGAAGCCAACTATTTTTACTCCATGCCGCGCTGGTCTGACGATGCTTCGAAGATTATAGCTTTGAAAACAACGCGACTGGGAAAATTGCTGGTGTCCATTGATGTTGAGTCAGGAACAGAGCAGGAGATACTACCCGCGTCTCATGAAAATATAGGGCACCCGGTGCAGAAGGACAAATATATACTGTTTAACTCGCCTGTGAGCGGTATCGATAATATATATGCAATAGATACGGAGACTAAACAACGTTACCAGGTTACAAGCAGTAAATACGGTGCCTTTAATCCGGCAGTAACAAAAGATGGCAAAACACTATACTATAACGATCAGACCAAGGATGGACTGGATGTGGTGAAGGCTCCGTTTGATCCATCATCGTGGACTATATATGAAGCAAAACCTGTAGCAAATCATGCGTATCAGCACTTGGTAGAGCAAGAGGGAAGACCCGGTTTGTTCGACAGTATTCCGCAGAGCACATTGCCGGTGAAACGTTACTCGAAGCTGAAAGGAATTATCAATCCCTATAGCTGGGGATTTTTACTCACGAATGATTTGGCGCAGATCACCGCTGCCGTTGCATCGCATGATATACTCAGTACCACATCCATCACGGCCGGCTATGTATATGATATCAATGAACGTACCGATCTGTGGCGTGCCGGCATCAGCTACCAGGGATTGTATCCCATTATAAACCTGACAGCAGAAACAGGAAATCGTAAAAACGATGAAACACTGGGTAGAAACAAAGCTGAGTTTACATGGGATGAGACAACGGTGGAAGGCGGATTGAGTATACCATTGTTGCTTACACGATCGAAATATATAGAACAGTTGTCTGTTGGCAATTCGGTAGGGCTTACAAGGGTGTCGTCATTTATAAATACCATCGAACGTAATGGTACAGTTATCTATAAAGGTAAAGATCGTTTTGTGCCATTCAACGATACGCTCGACTATATCTATAAAGATCAACTGAAGGATGGTGACTTTGTGTATAATCACTTTTCCCTATCATACTACAGGTTTTTGAAGCCGAGCTATCGCGATTTCCTGTATCGTTGGGGGCAGTCGTTGAATGTGGATTTATACAGCACTCCGTTTGAAAGTGATTTTACAGGAAATCTTCTGGCCGTACGGGGAGTATTCTATTTCCCGGGGCTTGCAAAACATCATTATCTATATTCCCGCCTGGCGTACCAGAAAAGTCTGCAGGGTATTGAAACCGATATTTATACTTTCCGAAATCGCATTCCAAAACCAAGAGGCTACAGTTACCCGCGTGACGAGAAGTTTTATACATTCTCGATGAATTATTCTTTCCCGTTGTGGTATCCCGATATAGCGTTGGGGCCAATCCTGAATCTTCAGCGCATTAAGTTGAATACGTTCTATGATTATGGTAAAGGATACGGGAACGAGTATATATATAATTTTGATAAAGGATACGCTTTACCCTCGTCAACAGATGATACGTATCAATCCATTGGAGTTGAAACAACTTTTGATTTCAACTTCATGCGTTTCCTGCCGAAGTTTGAATTGGGATTCCGTACCTCATACCTGAAGGCAAACCGGAACACAGCAGGAGGTACTGTGTTTGAGATTTTGATAGGGAATATCGGTTTTTGAACTTGAAAATCACCTTTTATACTCTATTTTTGGAAGCTTAATGCAGGAAAGAATGCATTGCAACGGTTTGCGAAGCGGATATTTCCTTATTTAAAATCTAAAAATCTACAATCGACAATGGCAGAAATAATACGCATGCCCAAAATGAGCGATACCATGACCGAAGGCGTGGTTGCAAAGTGGCATAAGAAAGTGGGTGATTCCGTGAAGTCAGGCGAGTTAATGGCTGAAATAGAAACCGACAAGGCTACGATGGATTATGAATCTTTCAACACGGGTACGGTACTATACCTCGGTGTGAATGAAGGCCAGGCGGTAAAAGTGAACGATGTCCTCGCTATTGTAGGAAATAAAGGAGAAGATTATTCAGCATTGCTGGCAGGAGCATCCAACGCGGCTGCTTCCGGTGGCAAAGTTGAAGAGCCTAAAGCCGCAGCTTCGGCACCTGCAGCAAGCGCAGCACCTGCGATCGATACCTCGAACATCAAAGCTGAAATTGTATTGATGCCGAAGATGAGCGATACCATGACCGATGGTGTTATTGCTGCATGGCACAAGAAAGTTGGCGATAGCGTGAAGTCTGGTGAACTGTTAGCCGAGATCGAAACAGACAAGGCTACGATGGAGTATGAATCATACAACACCGGTACATTACTATATATAGGGGCTGATGCCGGTAAAGCAGTTCCGGTAAACGGAGTGCTTGCCATTATTGGTGAGAAAGGTGCTGACTATCAGACACTGCTCAAAGCACACGAAGCAAAAGCATCGGGAGGTTCAGCTCCTGCGGCTGCTACATCTAAACCTGCGGAAGCACCTGCTGCTACAGCATCTGCTGATGCAAGTGCAGATCACAGCACGAACGGTAGAATCAAAGCGTCACCGCTCGCAAAGAAATTAGCAAAAGATAAAGGATACGACATCAGCAAAATTCAGGGTTCAGGCGAACATGGCCGCGTAACCAAGAGCGATGTTGAAAACTATAAACCTGCTGCAGAAACTAAACCTGCTGCTGCCGGTAAAGAAGGTAAATCTGCAGCGCCAATCGTATTGCCTCAGGTAATCGGTAAGGAAAGCTTCGAAGAAGTACCTGTATCGCAGATGCGTAAAACCATCGCGAAGCGTTTGGCAGAAAGCAAATTCTCTGCGCCTCATTTCTACCTCACCATGGAGATCAACATGGATAAGGCGATGGAAGCACGCAAGAGTATAAATGAGATTAGCCCGGTAAAAGTATCGTTCAACGATATCGTGATTAAAGCAGCAGCCGTAGCGTTGCGTCAGCATCCGGATGTTAACTCAAGCTGGCTTGGCGACAAGATCCGCAAGAACCACCACGTTAACATTGGTGTGGCAGTAGCTGTGAAAGATGGCTTGCTGGTACCGGTAGTTCGCTTTGCTGATAGCAAATCACTGTCGCACATTGCAGTAGAAGTAAAAGAACTTGCACAGAAAGCTCACGATAAAAAACTTCAGCCATCAGAGTGGGAGGGTAGCACCTTTACGATATCGAACCTTGGTATGTTCGGTATAGAAGAGTTCACCGCTATCATCAATCCTCCGGATGCATGTATACTGGCAGTGGGTGGTATAAAAGAAACGGCTGTTGTAAAGAACGGACAACTTGCTGTAGGCAACGTAATGAAAGTTACTCTGTCATGCGACCACCGCGCGGTAGACGGAGCAGTAGGTTCGGCCTTCCTCAAAACGCTGAAAGGCCTCCTCGAAGATCCGGTAAGAATTCTGATCTAGTAAATTTTGACCGATATATACTCCCTCTCCCTTTCGAGAGGGAGTTTTGTTTAGATATATTTCCAACTTCTGCGGATGGCTTTACAACGTATAGCCTGTACGCGTAACCCAAAAGATATAGTGCAATGGAAAAGATTCATGCAACCACCATTATAGCCGTAATTCACAACGGCCAGGTAGCGATAGGAGGCGATGGCCAGGCAACCATGGGTAATTATGTAGCCAAAAGCAATGTGCGCAAGATTCGTAAACTGCAGGATGGAAAAGTGCTGGCAGGCTTTGCCGGTTCCACCGCTGATGCTTTTACCTTGATAGAACGCTTTGAAGAAAAACTGAACAGCTACGGTGGTAACATGAAGCGTGCAGCCATCGAGTTAGCGAAAGACTGGCGCATGGATCGTTTCCTCCGCAGGCTCGAGGCGATGCTGATCACGGTTAACAAAGATGAAGTACTGGTACTTTCCGGAACGGGAGATGTGCTGGAACCGGATAACCAGGTAGCCGCTATAGGTTCCGGATCCATGTATGCACAGTCGGCAGCACTCGCACTGAAGCGTCATGCTCCACACCTTACGGCAGAAGAGATTGTGCGTGAGAGTTTAAATATAGCGGCTGACATTTGCATCTATACCAACCACAACCTGGTTATCGAGAAGCTTTAGGCGGTTCTTCGCCTTCACGCTCAATTTGATCAACCACGACATCGGCTGTTGTCTCCGGTGGTGCAGCTTTACCATCGGTGTCTTCGAGGAGTATAACAAAAGGTTTTAACCGGTTGGTGTGCGCCAGCAGTATCTTGAGTAAACCTATACCGGGCACGGCCAGGATCATACCTGCTATACCGAGTAATTTTCCTCCGATCAGCAATGCGATGATCGCAGCCAGTGCATTGATACTTACTTTGGAACCGGTAATGCGTGGTGTGATAAAGTTACCTTCAAGGAATTGCACCACGGAAAAAACGATCACAACACCGATCGCATACCAGATACTGTCTTTGGTAATAAGCGCCATGATGATCGGGAACAACGCCCCGATAATGATTCCTACATAGGGTATAATGGTAAGTACACCCGAGAGTATACCGAAAAATATAGCGTGTTCAATACCCAATGCCAATAAGCCGATGGTGTTGAGTGCAGCAATGATAAGCGTTACAAGAAAGAGGCCGGATATATATCCCTGAATAACACGCTCCACATCTTTTTTCCAGACAAGCTCTTCACTTTTCAGAAAGCTGATAAAGAACAGGCGAAACTTTTCGCGGTATATCAGGAAGAGAAATATATAGATCGGTATCTGTACGAGTGTGGAGATGGTATTGGTTGTAGAGATAAGTATACCACCGAGGTATGTGCTGATACTTTTCATCATCTCGCTTACCATGTTCTTCTGTTCGGCCGTGCTGATACCAAAGTCGCGCCTTAACGTACGACTCATCTGGTTGACAAACGTTTCGAACTGCACCTGTAAGTTTGGGAGGTCGTTGATCAGGCCGATGATCTGGTTCACGATAAGCCAGATAAAGAGACCGAGTATAATTACCGTAGTAAGCAGCACAATGGTGATGGAAAGTGCTGTGCCGACTTTACGGTCTTCCAGTTTTTTTACCACCGGCAGCATTACAATGGAAAGTATACCGGCAAAAGCAAACGGCACCACGATATCCTGCGCAAGCACAAGAGCAACAATGGTAAGGGCAATAATAACTAACAGCTTGTAAGTATAGTCGAGGCGGTCGAACGGCTTCTGTAAATGATCTGGCATGAAACGAAATTACGCATTATCTATAGCCTTCAAAATGGCAGCGCACGATTCTTTGATTTGTTCTTCGGTAATAGTGAGCGGAGGTGCAATTCGGAAACTATACGGATGCGACAGGAACCAGTAGGTAATAATGCCGAGTTCTTTGGCGCGCATCACAATGTTGTTCACGCGGTCGGCCGAATCAAAATCGATCGCGAACATTAAACCGATTCTGCGTACTTCTTTTATGTGCGGGTGTTTAAGTAATTGTTCGAAGAGTTGTCCTTTGGCCTCAACCTGTGCTACCAGGTTTTCTTCTTCCAGTACCTGTAGTGTTGCAAGGGCCGAAGCGCAGCATACCGGGTTGCCACCAAACGTAGTGATGTGCCCCAGCATCGGATCATGCGTAAGCGACTGCATTATTTTTTTATCGGATATAAAGGAGCCGATCGGCAGCCCGCCACCAAATGCTTTGGCAACGGTAAGTATATCGGGCACTATACCGAAATGTTCAAAGGCGAAAAGTTTCCCCGTGCGTCCCATGCCGCATTGAATTTCATCGAGTATCAATAAAGCACCGGTTTCATCGCAGCGTTTGCGCAGTGCCTTCATGTATTCTTTGGAAGGTATACGTACACCGGCATCGCCTTGAATTGTTTCCACGATGACGCAGGCCGTAGCGGTGGTAATTTTTTCGAGATCGGCCATCACGTTGAAGTCGATGAACCGGACATCCGGCAGCAATGGTCGGAATGCCTGCTTCTTTATCTCGTTACCCGACACACTCATAGAGCCATGTGTACTTCCATGATACGACTTGCGAAATGAAACGATCTCGGTGCGACCGGTATAACGCTTGGCAAGTTTAAGTGCGCCTTCGTTGGCTTCCGTTCCGGAGTTAACAAAGTAACAGCAGTTGAGATTGGCGGGAAGCAACGAAGTCAATTTCTCCGCGAGGAGGTTAGGAGTAGACTGTATGAATTCTCCGTATACCATCACATGCAAATGTTTATCAACCTGCTCTTTGATGGCTTTGATGACTTTGGGATGCCCATGCCCGAGACTGCTTACACCAATACCCGAGATTAGGTCGGTATAGCGCTTGCCGTCCGGTGAATACATATATATACCTTCGGCACGATCGATGGTGATGAGGTATGGCGAATCGGTTGTCTGCGCGATCTTGTTGAGAAATATATCCTGGCTGAACTCCATGCGGTAAAGATAAAGCATGGTATGAAATACAACGGGGCCGGTATGCGATATAAAAACAAAAACCCCGCAGGGCGGGGTCTTGTGAAACTAAATTAACCTTAAAAAATTGGTTTTAATCTTGCGTTTAAAAAATAGCTTCTACAGGAAGGTTCGAGGACTAAAATTATTGAGCACTGCGGTTAGGCAGCATTCACTGTTATCGAGATAATCATTCCGATCAGAATCGTACCGATCAGCACTAATACTTGTTTCAGCCTGGATGATACCCGGGCGTTCGTTACGTCTCTGTAGTCAAGATTCTTCATGTATGGCATGGCTAAAGGAGTTTGATGTTTCAAAATTCGTAAAAAACGACCCCTGAATTCAACCGAAAGTCTGTTGAAACCATACATTTGTAGGCTTACCGTAAGGGATTTGCAATGCAATGCTTATGCTTCTCCGTGTAGCCGTTTCATTTGCCCTGCTTCTGCTGGTAGCTGTTAACGAGCGATATAAAATCCCGAATTATATCATTAGGAACCGTAACAGACAGGTGGTATTGCTCGATCTTCCAGCCATCTTTTGTTTTACGAAGTATACCTGACCCGCGGCAAGTGCCCATCCACGTTGTTAAAAGTTCAGAAAACCATACAAATTTTCCATCGGATGTTACATGAAGGTCGCGATCGTAAGGCTTGAAGTCCCATGCTTTGCCTTTATCGAAATAGGGTTTAGCAAAGGAAATGAACTGTTCCTTGTTCCAACGCTCGGTGGCATCGGTGCCTATATATATACTTTGCTCGGCCATGCTGTCGAAAAATACGTTAGCGTTGGCATCGGCTGCAGCCTTGTGCCAGGCATCTATAAAGCGGTTAATATCAGCATCGTGCGACTGTGCGTGTAGCCCAGACGATGCGAGGAGGGTGGCGCAAACCACCAGCAGGAGTGTTTTCATGATGCGGTGAGAAATTTAATGGGTACTGATTCCGGCAGCTGGTTTACGTTTACCTTATCCAGCGAAGGTAAAGTTAAGATAAACGTGGTACCCTTTTGTAATTCTGACTCCACCGCAATGGTGCCGCGCAACATCTTTGCCGACTCGCGCACCAGGAACAGCCCGATACCAGAGCCCTTGGCGTAATCGCTGGCCCGGTAAAACATATCGAAGATCTTGTAAATGTGTTCTTCCGCAATACCGATACCGTTGTCTTCTACTTTAATGGTGGTGGTATTTTTCTGGATGGTTGCTTCGATGGAAATGAACGGACTTGCCTTTTCGAAATCAGCATAGCGGATGGCGTTGGAGATGAGATTTTTCAGAATGATCTCCAGTCTCGTTTTATCAGTATAAAACTCACCGTTGCTGATGCGTATATTTTTTGTGATCAGATCGGCCTGTGGTATAAATTGAAAGCTTTGGAATATATCACTGACAATAGCCTGGAGGTTTATCTTCTCCGGCTTGATCTGCTGGCGTTTGTTCTTGGCGTAATCGGTTATGTCGCGGATAAAGCCTTCCATCTTGTCTATACTCGACTGCATGCGATCGAAGTAATGGCCATGCTCGGGTACATCCATTTCGCGTTTGGCCAGGTGCACCAATCCTGCCATGGATGCGAGTGGTGATTTTAAATCGTGAGCCGAACTATATATAAACCGATCGAGCTCTTCGTTCAGCTTTTGCAATTCGGTATTACGTTTCTCGAGCAACTGCGATTTACGCTGGATCTCATCGAACTGCGTTTTGAGCTTGCGTGTGAGTTTTATATAGGCATTGGATAAGTTGTGTATCTCATTTGTTACGTCTGACTCTTTCAACTCATCTTCATTAAGCCCCTGTGTTACCATGAACTTGCCAATGGAGTTTGATAATTTTTTTATAGGACGCGTAAGACGTAATGCTGTGACATACGTGAGGACAAACGAGATTACGATAGCAGTTAACCCGATGCTGATACACGTAACCAGGCTCTGGCGGATGATGCTGTTGGCGCGGGCATCGGTAAGTGTTGCCAGCGATGTAAGCTGCTCAGAAAGTTCTTTGGTGTTGCTGTTGAGTTCGCCCATGAGCCCTTGTGTTGGTACGAGGCCGATGGCTTCGTCCAGTGCTGCAAGCTGGTTGAAGTTATCGCGATACGATTGAAGTAAATGTACTACGAAGCTGTGCTCGGAATTAAGCTTTCGAATGAGTGAATCGGCAAACGCGTTGAACTTTGTTTTATAGTGCTGTTCTTTACGCAGGAAGTAATCTTTTTCATGCCGGCGCAGTGAGAGGATTTCAATCATGCTGATCTCGTTGGAGTGTTCTTCCAGCTCGTGCGCAAACTTTCGCATGCGTCCTTCCACACCATAATCTTTGAAGCCCCGGTATATAATTTTTTCTTTAACCTTCGAGAATGTAGTGTTATAGGTCTGGAGTGTCTGATTGATGCTGTCGAAATTTTTACCAACGCCCAGGTTGTAATCGAACATAACGTTGTTGAGCAGAATGGCTTCGTGCAGAATGATGGTATATAAACTATCGCGTTGCTCCAGGAAGCCGCTTCGGTTGGTCTTGTAAAATTCCTGGTTGATGGTTTCGAAGCGGAGGAAATCGAGATCGAGCTTTAGCAGCCGTTCGATCTGAATGCGTTCATCTTCAATACGTTTGGTAAGTTCGTATATATTTTTGGTGCGCGAAATGAAATTATAGGAGAGAGCCGAGATGATGATGACGTTTACCGCCAGTATGCTAAAGGAAAGGAATAACCGTTTCCCGATGGTATTGATATTCCAGAACATTCGTAGTCAGGGCACAAAGCTAACTGCACCCTGACCGGTTCTGACAAAAACAGTGTTAAGGATATATGAATATTTTCGTGATGGGCAGATTACTGCTATACCTTACGCTTCGTGAAGTTTTAGAAAATCCATTACCTCCTGGCGTACGTTGCGCGTAATGGCATCGTCATACGCTTCGGTGGCGATTGATTTGAACAGGTCGCTGACGATGGTAGCACGGAAGCCGAGTTGCTCTGCATAAATGGTTGCCACTTCGAGTTCAACATCTTCTACCACAGCATCGAGGTAAATCATATATACCAGGTGATAGATTGCTTCGAGTTTTTCAATCTTGTCGGCCGGGTTGGTGAATTGCAAATGCGTGAGGTCTACATTGGCTTTCGCCAGATCATCAGGACTCAGGTGCAATTGAAATCCCCACTTGAGGAGGCATCGCAGAAAACGGCTATCAATTTTTGACTGACCTAAAAAGAGGGCGAGTATATTGAAGTAACTATTTTTTACGGAGAGAAGGTGTTCGCGATTCAGTTGATTCTTCATAAGCGGGGTCTTTAAAATTCTTTCGTTCGTCTTTAAAATTTAATACCACTCTAACAGGTATTGCAGTTAGCGTAAAAGTACGGATTATTTGTGAATCAAATCGAGGGAGGCATCCCGTAGAAAGTTGTTACCGACAGTGTTTCCGGATCAGCCCTTCTGTATTTTCGATGCCGAGTTGCTTGGCTTTGCGCAGGTCGCTGCATACATTTTCGTATGTTCTGCCTTCGATATGTGCCAGCGCACGGAGTAAATAGGGTTCGCCTTTTTCCGGACGCAGATATACTCCCCAGGTACAGTCGTTGAGTACATCTTCGTAATGACCAAGCTTCAGATTTGTGCGACCGCGGGCTTCGAAGATCTCGTAGTAAATATCGGGAGCATCGTTGGGATCCATCACAATCATAAAGGCTTCACCATATATCTCTGTTAAATTCTTCCGGAAAAGTTTTTTACCGAGGTTGAAGTATTGCAGTGCCTCTTCGGGTTGATCGAGCTTCTCCAGACTAATCATACCAATGCGGTATATCAACTGAAGATTTTCAGGTTGCTGATTATGCAAGTGCTTGAGTGCTGTTACAGCTTCCTGAAAATTACCGAGGTAGTATTGGCACAAGGCAAGTTTTTCGAGTGTCTCGAATTTTACCGGGTCTTCGTGATTTTTAAGAACAAGGTAATGTGATACGGCTTCGGCAAACTGCAGGTTTTTAAATTCATGGTCGGCCATGGCATGCAGCGTAGTGATAAGGCTATCGTATCCATAAATAAACCTGTACTCCATCGGATCATTTTCCTGGAGCTTCAGCATCATGCCAAAGGCTTCATCAAATTTACCGGTGCCGAACAATGCATTTACCTGCAGCAGTGCTTCGCTGTTGGCGTTCCATTTGGCAATTCGTTTTTGTTCTACAAAATAGTAGGCGGTGTGTATAACCGCGAAACAAAATCCGGCAATGACAATAAACACCAGGAAGGCAAGGCCCTGTATCCGGAAGTATTCTTTATCGATTTTATAGTACTGACGTTGCGCCTGCTGCCACCGCCAATAGTTACGCTTGTTGATTTCGTGCTGAGCGTCAAAAGTTTCGGCTACCTGCGGGTTGAGTTGAAAATCGTAACGTGATTTTTTCAGCGGATCAGAAAGTACATGGTATGCTTCATTGATAAGCTTGAACATTTCTTCAGCTTCGGGGTCGCCAGCGTTTCGGTCGGGGTGATACTGCATGGCGAGCCGTTTATAGGCGGCACGCAAAGCCGTAGAATCATCTGAAGGACTAATGCCGAGTATTTTATAATAATCAGCCATGGTCTGAAGTTATGGGTTCAAATACGACTAAAACGTAAAGGCGTGTCTATTTCTTTCTAACGTGGCGGGCTTATTTCTGTTTTTTACGTTTTATGGACTGAAATGCCTATAAAAGAATGCCAGCGAGTGACGGACCTATAAAAAAGAAAACCCGGAAGGGATGCTTCCGGGTTTTGCCTGAATACTTTTTAAAGTACAGATTAAACTTTTGCTAATTCCTGCACGAGGTCGATCAGCTTGTTAGAATAACCCCACTCGTTATCGTACCATGATACTACTTTCACGAAGTTATCGTTCAGTGCTATACCTGCTTTTGCATCGAAGATAGATGTGCGGGCATCGCCGAGGAAATCCTGAGATACTACATCATCTTCAGTATAACCAAGAATTCCTTTCAGTTCACCTTCAGAAGCTTCTTTCATAGCTGTTTTGATTTGCTCGTAAGATGCTGCTTTGGCAAGTCTTACCGTAAGATCAACAACAGAAACGTCAGCTACCGGCACGCGGAATGACATACCTGTAAGTTTACCTTTGAGCTCGGGAATTACCAACGCTACAGCTTTAGCCGCACCGGTAGAAGAAGGGATGATGTTCTGGTATGCACCACGACCACCTCTCCAGTCTTTCACTGAAGGACCATCAACTGTTTTTTGTGTAGCTGTAACAGCGTGAACTGTGCTCATCAAACCTTCTACGATACCAAATTTATCGTTCAGTACTTTTGCCAAAGGAGCAAGGCAGTTAGTAGTACAAGAAGCGTTTGATACGATAGTATGCTGCGCAGTAAGTTTCTTGTGGTTAACACCCATTACAAACGTAGGCGTATCATCTTTAGCAGGAGCAGAGAACACTACTTTTTTAGCACCTGCTGCGATATGTTTCTGACCATCAGCTTGTGTAAGGAACAATCCGGTAGACTCGATAACGATTTCAGCGCCTACTTCAGACCATTTTAAGTTAGCAGGATCTTTCTCAGCCGTAACGCGGATTTTTTTTCCGTTTACAACCAGACCACCGTCTTTCGCTTCCACAGTACCATCAAACTTACCATGAGTTGAATCATACTTTAACATGTATGCCATGTACTCAGGATCCACCAGGTCATTAATTCCCACGATCTCGATATCTTTACGATTGATAGCAGCTCTGAAAGCCAGGCGACCGATACGGCCGAAACCGTTAATACCTACTTTAGTCATTGTTGTATTTGTTTGGTTAAAATTTCGGAAGCCAAAAATAAAGTACCGCCTGACTAAAACCAATGAAATAAAATTGTGTTTTAAATTTTTTTTTGCGCACCGGTTTGCAAATCCGAAACACAGCTATATCTTTGCACACCTTTTGAGAGAAACACGAAAGGAAAACACACTCACACAGACCCTACCATAAAAAAATGGTCCGTTCGTCTAGGGGTTAGGACACCAGATTTTCATTCTGGTAACACGGGTTCGATTCCCGTACGGACTAC
>CBIHOZ010000156.1:0-17745 GCA_966211525.1 uncultured Chitinophaga sp.
CAAAGCGACCCACGTTTCAATACGCTGGCCCAGCAACAACTAAAACTTAAAGATGATGCCCGCGTTTTGGAAGACAGTTTATTGGCGCTCGGAAAGCGGGATCCATTTATGGGTTCATTTGTAACAAAAGAGGTTGGAGAATTGAACGATCATTTGGATAAAGTAATTGAGGCCAATCGTGAACGTAAAAGACCACAAGCTTCTTCGGAAATGCAGGCAAGCATGACTTCCATCAACAACCTTGCGTTAATGCTGGATGACCACTTCGACATGATGATGCAAATGATGGCTAATGCCAAACCATCGATGGGAAAATCCAAGAAGGGTCAGAAGCCAAGCCTCAGTCAAATGCAGCAGCAGCTCAATCAAAAAATTCAGGAGCTAAAGGGGAGTGGCAAATCCGGGCGTGAACTGTCGGAAGAGCTGGCAGAGATGGCCGCAGAACAGGAACGCATCCGGAAAGCACTTCAGGAAATGCAGGAGAAAATGAAAGAAGGAGGAAAGGGCCCTGGTGGAGATCTCCCGTCTAAAATGGAACAAACAGAAATGGATCTTGTCAACAAGCAGCTAACCGACCAATTAATCAGACGCCAGCAAGATATCTTAACCAGAATGTTTGAAACAGAGAAATCAATGCGTGAGCAGGATATGGATGAAGAGAGGAAAGGAGAGACCGCGAAGGATTACGACAAAGAAATTCCCAAGGCATTTGAAGAATATTTGCGACTCAAGGAAAAAGAAGTAGAATTGCTGAAAACAGTTCCACCAAAACTTTACCCCTATTATAAGAAAGAGGTAAACGACTATTTTAAAAGAATGAACAACCAATAACAAAGGATTTACGGCACATGAACACGATCAGCATCCAGGTTCCATCAATTATGGAGAACATCAGAATGATTGAAAGCTTTATTGACAATGCTAAAGAACGCTTTCATCTGGACGATGACATTTATGGAAATATAATGATAGCCGTAACGGAGGCAGTGAATAATGCCATTAAGCATGGCAACTCAAGCGATAAATCAAAGAATGTTCATTTAAGCCTTTCCCTTGACGATAGCATGATCAAGTTTGTTATTAAAGATGAAGGAAATGGTTTCAACTATGATAATCTACCAGATCCGACTGCTCCTGAGAACCTGGAAAAGCCTGGAGGACGTGGCATCTTCTTGATGAAACACCTTTCTGACGAAGTTGACTTTAGAGAAGAAGGTCGTGTTGTGGAACTTAGCTTTTACGTAAACGCTTGATGGCTTCCATTCGATTCTTTACTGAAGACTTGGAATTCAAACTTCCTCATCCGCGTAAGACCACCAATTGGATTAAAGAAACTATTCTAAAAGAGAAAAAGGAGCAAGGCAATCTGAATTTCATCTTCTGCTCCGATGAATATCTACACTCTATAAACGTTCAATATCTCAACCACACTACCTACACGGACATTGTAACGTTCGACACCAGCGAAACTAAAGGACTAATAGAAGGAGACATTTTCATAAGCGTTGAGAGAATCAAAGAAAATGCCTCCAAGTTCAGCGCCTCGTTTGATGAAGAGCTTCATCGCGTTATAATACACGGAGTTTTGCACCTCATTGGTTACTCAGACAAAGGACCTACGAAAAAAGCAGCCATGAGAAGAAAAGAGGACACTTACCTATCTTTGAGAAAAAATTGAGTGTTCCACGTGGAACAACAAGCCCACAAGCAACATTCGCGTTCCACGTGAAACACAAATGTGGAAATGTGGATGAATTTTGTGGGCAACTTTTCGTTCCACGTGGAACAAAACACAGAAAATAGATATTAGTGATATATGATGTTTCCAGATTACGATGTTATTGTGGTAGGAGCTGGCCATGCAGGTTGTGAAGCGGCTCACGCAGCAGCCAAGATGGGGTCGAAGGTGTTGATGGTCACCATGAATATGAACACCATAGCCCAAATGTCTTGCAATCCAGCAATGGGTGGTGTAGCCAAGGGACAGATAGTTCGCGAAATAGATGCTCTTGGAGGTTTATCTGGTATTATTTCAGATAAGTCCATGATACAGTTCCGTATGCTTAACCGCTCTAAAGGTCCAGCCATGTGGAGTCCAAGAACTCAAAACGATAGAATGAGATTCTCCGAGGAATGGAGACTAGCGCTTGAGCAAACGCCAAACTTGGATTTCTGGCAAGAGATGGCTAAGGAGATTCTGGTAAAGGATGGAAAAGCAGTGGGAGTTAAAACAAGCCTCGGTTTAGAGATAAGGGCTAAAGCTGTTGTACTTACAAACGGTACATTCCTGAACGGAAAGATTCATATTGGCGAAAAGAACTTCGGTGGAGGCAGAACGGCAGAAGGCGCAGCTACTGGTCTTACAGAACAGTTGGTTTCTCTAGGCTTCGAATCAGGACGAATGAAAACAGGAACACCGCCCCGAATAGACGGGCGTAGCTTGGATTATTCCAAAATGGAGGAACAACCGGGAGACGAACAGCCCGCCAAGTTCTCATACAGTGATACCACACCACTGGAGAAGCAAGTCAGTTGCTGGATCACGTACACAAATGATAACGTTCATCATGAACTAAAGAAAGGCTTTGAGAAATCTCCAATGTTCCAAGGCCGCATTAAAGGCCTCGGTCCGAGATATTGTCCTTCTATTGAGGACAAGATTAACAGGTTTGCAGAAAGAGAAAGACATCAGATCTTTGTAGAGCCAGAAGGCTGGAGCACAGTAGAAATATATGTCAACGGATTCTCAACCTCGCTTCCGGAAGACGTGCAATACCAAGCGCTAACCAAAATACCCGGGTTTGAGAAAGCCAAGATGTTTCGTCCAGGCTATGCTATCGAGTATGACTTCTTTCCCCCCACACAGCTTCAACTCAGTTTAGAGACACAAAGAATAGAAGGGTTGTTCTTTGCCGGCCAGATAAACGGAACAACAGGATACGAAGAAGCAGCTTGCCAAGGCTTAATGGCTGGAATAAACGCCCATAACAAAGCACATTCAAAAGAACTACTCATTCTCAAAAGGTCGGAAGCTTATATCGGTGTCCTAATAGACGACCTTGTAAACAAGGGCACGCAAGAACCCTATAGAATGTTTACTTCCCGGGCCGAGTATAGAATTCTCTTAAGGCAAGACAATGCCGACTTACGACTAACTGAAATAGGACACAAGATCGGATTAGCCAGTGACGAAAGACTCGAAAGAGTTCAAACCAAGAAAGAACAAGTTAACTTCCTTCTGCAACAGCTCAAGAAAGTTAAACTAGACCCCGCTATAGCCAATGATGGATTGACTCAGTTCAACACCTCGACCATTGATGAAAAAGTATCAGTTGCACATCTGCTCAAGAGACCGCAACTCAGCATAAACGAAATAAAGTCGCTGAGCACTGAAACAAGAGAGCTGCTAAATAACTACTCCATCGAAGTGCAGGAGCAAGTAGAAATAAGTATCAAGTACGAGAGCTATATAGACAGGGAACAAAAGCTGGCGGAAAAGATTGGAACACTTGAGGATTTCAAAATTAAATCGGACTTCGATTATGATCGTGTAAAGGCCTTGTCATCCGAAGCCAGAGAAAAACTCAAGAAGATAAAACCTGAAACATTAGGACAAGCAACCCGCATCAGTGGTGTATCACCATCTGATATCTCCGTACTAACCATCTACCTAGGCAAATGATCCATGTTACGAATTGCCCTGTATGTGGCAACCAAAGCTTCAAGAAATTATTAGCTTGTAAAGATTATACTGTTACGCATGAAAACTTCACACTGATTAAGTGTGAACAATGCCAGTTTTTAATCACCAGCCCCAGGCCGACAGAACAAGAACTTGGGAGGTATTATTTATCCGAAGACTATATATCACACTCAAACGAAGCAAAGTCGCTAATAGACAAGATATATCTTCAAGCCCGAAACTATACACTAGCATGGAAACGCAGATTGATACTAACCCATAGCAACCGAGCTGAAAATAAATTGCTCGACTATGGATGCGGAACAGGAGCATTCATCCAGGCAACTACAAAAGACAACTGGCAATCCTTTGGAGTCGAACCATCTCCGGAAGCTAGAGAAGAAGCAAAGAAGGTAACGCAGTCACCTGTATATAAATCGCTGGACGAAATTGCCAACCAGTCGTTCAATGTCATCACACTCTGGCATGTACTCGAGCATGTGCCAGACCTCAACGAACTTCTTCAGAAATTAAAATCTAACCTCTCCGATAATGGCACAATGTTTATTGCTGTACCTAACCATTTAAGTTGGGATGGTAAGAATTATAAAGAGCATTGGGCCGGATATGATGTTCCACGACATCTTTGGCACTTCTCTGACCAAACCATGAAACAACTGGTAGAGAACAACGGCTTAAAATTGCAGGAAATTATACCAATGAAACTCGACTCATTCTATATATCCCTGTTGAGTGAGAAGTATAAAAAAGGGAAGACAACAATCCTTGGAATGGTTACCGCGTTCATAAACGGATTGAAATCAAATATGCTTGCCAGCAAAAGCCGTCAATACTCAAGTCTGATATATATAGTTAGAAAATGAAACTGAAAAAAAGTTTACACTGGTTAATATTTCCGCTGTTCATTCTTTCGTGTGCAAGACAAACTTCACCCACGGGTGGACCCAAAGACACCATACCCCCTATACTCATAAGATCATTTCCAATTAAGGAGCAAACGAACTTCAAAGACAATACAATTGAATTACTTTTTGACGAAGCCGTTGCCGTTAACAATCCGAAAGAACAAATCATCATCACACCCGATATAAATAAGGAGTACGACATCGTTGCTCGCAAAAACAAAGTTAGCGTTACGCTGAAAACAAAATTGAAAGACAGCACTACATATTCTTTCAACTTCCGCGATGCTGTTCAAGACATAACAGAAAAAAATCCCGCAGTCAATCTTAAGCTCGCACTCAGTACAGGTTCCTATATAGACTCTCTATCAATCGAAGGTACAGCGATAGATCCCCTCAAGAGTAAGGAATATAAAGACGTAACAATCGCACTATATGAAAGCGACACCTTCAACATACTAAAACATAAACCCTCGTACTTAACCAAGAGTGACGAAAAAGGAAAATACAGAATTGAAAATCTAAAGCCAGGTATATATCATGTATACGGCATTGACGACAAAAACCGAAATCTCATTGTTGATAGCAAAACAGAATCGTATGGATTTCTTGTAGACAGCATCAACCTTACAAGCAACGCGAGATCCCTTGATATACCATTGATAAAACTTGATGCACGTGCGCTCAAGCTCACCAACTCCAGACCTTACAACACATACTTCAATATCAAAACGTCCAAGAACTTAAAACAATTTAGACTCACGTCTGCCGGAGAAATTGTGATGTCATCTTTCGGAGATGACCAATCAAACATAAAGGTCTACAACACCTTTGATACAAAAGACAGTGTTGCAATAAAACTTCACGCACTCGACAGCGTAAACAATTCCATTGACACAACTATATACGCGAAGTTCAACGACCGTGACGTAAAACCAGAAGCCTTCACTATAAAGTCAGAAGGTTTTAAAGTACTTGTCAACAAAGGAACCATCAAAGGAAAAATACAATTCAACAAACCGCTTCTCGACATACACTTCGACAGTATCATCTACAGAATTGATTCGATCAAGACCATAGCCTTTTCACGTGAAAATATTTCCTGGGATAGTCTGCATAATCGGCTCACATTAGAAAAGACATTCGATAAAAGTCTGTTGGCAAAACCGAAAGAACCAGAAACAACGCCCACCACACCCGTACAAAAATCAGCGCCTCAAAACAAAACATCTCCGAAGAAAGTCATCAACCATCAACTCCTGTTTGGTGCAGCCGCCTTTATAAGTATCGAGCTCGACAGTTCTAAGCATTCAGAAGAACAACTCAAACCAATAGTATTGGAAGAGACCGGAATTATATTCATCGATATACAAACAACCGAACCAAATTTCATCGTAGAACTGCTGGACAAAAACTTCAACGTTATCTCATCTCAGAAAAACATTCGTAAACCTCAATTCGAAGATCTGAGTCCGTCAGAGTATCAGATTCGGTTGATAATAGATAAAGACAATAACGGCAAATGGTCACCCGGCAACTACATTCTCAAACAAGAACCAGAGCCGATACGTTTCTACAGAAATGAAAAAGCTAATCCTGTGATTAACCTGAAAGCGAATTGGGAGGTTGGACCTTTGTTGATAAAGTATCCATAACTTGTTAAATCATGTTGAGAAAACACGTCAAACTTTGTGGAAATGCTGATTGTTATCCACTCATGCACAACAATGTGTATGAAAACCAAGTTACCAACATACACTAACATCATACTCTATCCACACATAACTTACCCACTCAGCCTATATATGTTAACAACTTCACAACCTATTGATTAAGAGATAATTAAAACGTAAATTAATTCAACATTCACTCAACAGAAGAAACCAGGAAACCTTATCCACATTTCGACATGACTAATTATAAATACTATATATATTATTTAATTAATACTATTAGTCCACGTTCAATCTTAATAACGCTCCTCGTTCTTCTTTTTCATTTCTCGTTCGCACAGAATCAATCCGAAATACAACTCGCGAATGAGTATCTTTTAAAAGGCGATAAGAAAAAAGCGGTCGAGCTTTATCGCGAGTTGTCAAAGCAGGATGTGAACAATTCTTTTATTTACAACAACTATATAAATACGCTGCTCGACCTGGGCGCGTACGATGAAGCACAGGGCTTTCTGAAAAAATTATTAAAGCGCGATCCGCAGAACCTGCAGTACAAACTCGATGCAGGACTCGTCTACGTGCGTTCTGGAGACCTTACACGGGCCGATCGTTACTTTCGCGAGTTGATTGCCGAAAATAAAACGAACGTGCAGCGTATCAAACTTATGGCGGAATTCTTCTCGTCACGTTCTTTGCTCGACTACGGGATACTCGCGCTCACCGAAAGCCGAAATTTTTTAAACAATTCTACGCTCTTCAGCCTGGACCTCGCAATGTTGTACCGACTCAAGGGTAATCAAGACAAAATGGTGCAGGAGTATCTGAATTATGTTACACAGACCTCGGCTAACATACAGTACGTGAAAAATGTGATGCAGGCACTTTTAACCGAACCCGAAGAATTAACAAGTCTTGAAAAATTACTATACGATCGCGTACAGGAGTTTCCGGATGTGGAAGTATACTCCGATCTGCTCATCTGGGTAACCATGCAGCAAAAAAATTTCTATGCATCTTTTGTCCAGGCACGTGCTTATGACAAGCGCTATAAACACGATGGCGAAAAAAGTATGGAAGTCGCGAAGGTGGCACTGGATAATGAGGACTATGATAACGCGGCAAAAATTTATCGTTATGTCATTCGCGAATACAGGAACACACCAAATTACCTGATGGCAACTTTAGGTCTTATCCGCACACGTGAGGCCCGACTGAAAAAAATCTATCCGGTAAATACAGATTCGGTAAAAACACTGGTAACGGATTACAGAAAATTTATCAGGCAATATCCCGATAACGCAAACGCACTCGAGGCGGCCCGGAGCGAAGCGTTGTTGTTTGCCAACTATCTCGACCAAAAAGATTCGGCCGTAAAAATTTTAAATAAACTCATCGCCAATCCACGGACGTCACTATATCTCAGATCGAAAGCAAAACTCGACCTCGGAGATATTTACCTATTGAAAGCAGAGCCATGGGAATCAACACTGTTGTATTCGCAGGTGGAAAAAACACAAAAGGAAAATCCGATTGGCTACGAAGCAAAATTAAAAAATGCAAAGCTGTCGTATTACAAGGGCGATTTCAGACTTGCACAGGAGCATCTTGATATTCTCAAGGAAGCAACAACCCGGGAGATCTCCAACGATGCGCTTGATCTGAGCATGCGCATTAAAGAAAATATAGCGCTCGACTCTGCCGGCGAAGCACTGAAAGAATATGCTTCGATCGAACTGATGCTCTACCAGAATAAAACCGATGAAGCGCTGGCGCGACTTGATAAATTGAAGCAAGGATTTTCTGCTTCCGGAGCGGCCGTTTCGAACCAGACTATACTGGATGATGTGTATTGGCTTGAAGCAAATATTCGGATGAAGCGCGGAGAATTTGACAATGCCATTGGGCTGCTCCAAAAAATCCGCGATGAGTTTGCAGAAGATATACTCGCCGATGATGCTTACTTTTTGCAGGGCGAAATTTACGAGCGGCAATTAAAAAATAAAGAGAAGGCGATGGAGATATACCGCGATTTTCTTAACAAATATCCGGGAAGTGTATACGCGGCAGAAGCAAGAAAAAGATATCGAACCATGCGTGGCGATTTTGCTGAACCGACACAGCCTCGTTTCTAAAAAATATTGAATGTTGACAGGCTGTGGATAAGTAATTCTCGAAACCAAAAAAAAGGGATCATTTAGTGATCCCTTTTTTTATTCTATCGCGCGATGACAATTTTCTGTGTTATCGATCGTACACCGCTTTTCGCTTTTACCAGGTATAGTCCGTTCGGAAAATCATTTTCAAAAGTAATTTCAGCGTAGCCACTTTCATCCGTGATTATTTTTTTCCGACTTAATTCATAACCAGACATGTCGTGCAAACTTACTTCAACATCAGCCTGCTCATTGAAGGAACGTAGTGAAGCCGTGAAATCTTTTTGCTGAACCGGGTTCGGTGAGAGAACAAGTTGTGCAGTTTGTGAAGTAGGATCAACTTCAACGGCTACCGGCCTGAAAGTTTTAGATATACCATCAAGGTCAGTTTGTTTCAAACGATAATACGATAACCCGCTGTACGGAGCATTGTCCCATGCTATATATGTATGTTCGTTCTCGCTCGTGCCGCTTCCTTTTACTTTTGTAACCGCCTGGTAAAATTCTCCTGACTTGGAATTTTCAATGGTAAAGTAATCATTGTTCAATTCGCTGGTTGTAGTCCACACCAGTTTAACTCTTCCATCGACCGCATATGCTTTAAAGCTTTTCAGATTTATAGGCAGCGGATTAATTGGATCTACAGAACCAAGTGTGAATGGACTGAATGCCGTGATGAGGTCACTGGTTAAAGAACCTGCGCTTTGTGTTCCGGCAATTGAATTTCCCCCGTGATTAATCCATCGTGATCCGTCCCAGCGAATAACACGAAGATCAGCTCGTCCCGGTGAACCCGCATTGGCCGATACACCGCTTCGTTCATTCCACGTAAGTGTAACAGTCGCGTCAGTTATACCCGAGCGATTCAATATCCAATACTCAACATCACTTATTGTTTCCAATGAACCGTCATTGAGAGATCCATATGTATCCAGTGCACTCACTGAAAAATATTCAGCAGTAAATGTTGTGAGGGGAGTGTTGGTTGCGGTAATAGAAAGCTCTCGTACTCTCCCGTCTTTTCCGATCGGAAAAGTGAAAGATCCCATGGCGTTTGTTTGTTTGCCGGCAGGACCATTGATGTGTGTATCATTACTCACACCGGTATAACTTCCGCCTGTACCGAAGATTATACGTCCGCTTGATGAAGTATTGACGATTCCATCTACAAAAGTCATCAGGTTATCAACGACTACATTTTGAGAAATATTTTTTGCACCGCCTCCGTCAACAATGAGGTCGTAAACGGAAAACTGATCATCGCCTGAAATTTGCTGAGCACTGGCTCCACTCAACGTAACGGTACCATTACCTGCATCGAAAGAATTGTTTTGTGTTAAATTTCCGATCAGGTCTATACTTTGACTTCCAGAAACAACAAGACTTCCATTTACAACAACTCCATACGGAGCAATACCATCACTACACTGGTTGATGCTTCCCGCTCCGGTAAGTGTAACGGTAGCACCTTCAATAATAACAAGTTCTTTCACTGTAACCGATGAAGCTATATTTGGTTGAAAAGTTGCGCTGCTTATTTTGATACGATCGCGGCCCCCACACAACGGCACAACATTGCCCGACCAGTTCGCTGCAGTATACCAATCGGTTTCATTGCCCGCGGAACCACCGAGCCAGGTAATGAGCACTTCACTTGCACCAATGTCGGGTATATTTAATCGTTGCGCGCCATCTATATCTTCCGTTACAACTGCAGCTCCCTGGTCAACTATATTATCATCAACAACCGTTGAGCCATCTTCCGGAATTCGTAAATCACCAGACGCGATCGAAATAAATTTTCCATTCGGTGGCGATGCAATTGTTCCGAGATCCGAGAATTTTGAATTGGCATCAGCAACACCTTGCCAGGTTGCAAAGTCGTAATCTGTGCTGGAAACTTTTGCGACTGCATTTGCATTGAACAGTAAATTATTGTCAGACGAAGCACTCGTAAAATTAGCGAGGTTATTCATCGCTATAGCATAGTTACCACTTCCACCGCTGCGATTATTAAAAAGAATGTTACTGGAAACATTAACAGGCGAATTCGAAGATCTGAAAAATGCTGACGTAGCCGAACTGCTTCCTCCATTCGCGCCGGTAATTACCACCGAATTTGCAAGGAGCGAAAGTGTTGACGTATTGGTGTAAAAATTATAGACACCATAAATTGCTGCATCGGCTGTTACACTATACCCGAGTGTTATCATATTGTTGATAAGCGAGAGATTCACGTCTGAACTTCCCACAGCAATGCCCGATATAGTTGCAAAGTTGGAATTGCTTCGCAGGTTGCTGATAGTATTTCGCTGAACACTGCTGATATTCGCTCCGGCCGTGATGCCGGTTAATCTATAGTTTACAGTCGAAGCGCCTGTTGCTACTATATATCCGATTTTGTTTTTATCGACATAGCTATAGTTGTTCGTAGTGTTGGTGTTGATACCAACGATCTCGTATTCTGAAGGGCACGTTGTGCAGGCATTGATCACCACCGAATTTGCCTGCGTGTTATCGCTCAACGATCCGATTTCATTTTTCGTAATGTTCGCGCGAACTCCGGCAGTGCCCGTATTAATTCCCGAGAAGATATACTGAACACCGGAAGGTTTACTCGTAACTGAATTTTTAACGATCGTATTTTTCAAAATTGTTGAATACGCTGTACTCGATACATTGAGATCAATACCCCTGAAGAGTGCTGACGTGGATGGCGTTGCTCCGCTGTTGGATACAGCAAAATTCTGAATTGTATTTTCTTGTATTACCACAGGTTGCGTTCCGCTGGTTTGTATACCGATTACCGTACCGCCATCAGTATTGTCGGTTACAGATATACTTCCGGTGCCGTCTGCTTTTGAACCGATATAATTATCTTCGATTGTACAATTACAGTTGTTTGCAAAAATACCAACCAGCAATGTTGGTGCAGCGGCTGCATGACTTGTCGCGTTAATATTCGTAAGAACGTTTCCTGAAATTTCGGCAGTCGTTGTTCCTGAGCCTGGCTCGACCCAGATGAGTCGCGAACGAATATAGGAGGAACTGTTCGATGATGTCCACGGTATACTACTTACACTGGCAAGCGGACTATCACCACCGATGTAGTTATTTCTAATGTAAAACGTACCGGAACTTGTAATGTTTATAGCATATATATCTTTACTGGCAGTGTTTGAAATCACTGATGTTTGATAGATCGAATTATTTTCGATTGTCCAGTTATCATTGTTCGAGCTCAGAAAAATTCCGCGGCCTACGTTCACAGTACCTGTTCCGAAAAAGAAATCGTAAATCCGGTTATAGCGAAGGATGTTGTTTTGATTGGGCGTACCGAACGAACCCGAAGAGTATATTCCGTTTGATGGATGGAGAGATGAATTTTTTATATCGCAGTATTCTACTACAATGTTATTGTTGCCCACTGTACCGCCACCACCAAAAAAAACAACACCGCGATTTACGTTTGCATCATTTCCTTCAATGATGATCGAACGAAGCGAATTATCAATTGCACCACCGCTAAAACTGAAAACAATTCCTTCGCCGGCAGGCGTAGCATTTTCATACGTATTGGAGAAGGTGAGGTAGCGATTCGAATAGTCAAAAGTTGAATTGGAAGGATCTCTTCCGTCAATGATAACACGGTCAGCTCCGGTAAAACGAATAAGAGCAAGACCACCACCGGTTGCACCCGTTATGGTTCGCATCACATTTGAACTTGGTCGGATGGTGAGAAGAAACGGACCACCAAATTCTGTTCGCTGATTTAAACTGTGAGTTCCCGGTTCCGTAATGTCAGACACAATGCTTACGGTAACATTTCCATTCATACCGTTAAGATTGATTGCATTGAAAAGTCCGGATGAACTTGTGAGATCAGGATACATTCCTGAAGTACCTACCGTAACGGTTCCCGATAATTGGGCAAACAAAGCCGTTGAGCATGCCAACAGCAAGCAGGTTAGTGTATAAAGCCTTTTCATATAGACAGTGGGTATTAGCCCATCCAAAGATAGATTATTTTTTAACGCAATTCGAATTTTAAAAATACCTGACAGTGGTGTTAAAACCTGTGTCTATCAACTTTATTAGAAATTTGAAGAATTAAGACTGTGTCAAGAAGAATGCGCAATCAGATCGCAAGGGAGTTAAAAAGTATGTTGAGATAATCCAGACCTATATTTTGAAATATACTCTCTCGGAAATGACCTTTGATTCTTCAGAAACAAAAGAAAAATAGAACGACCTTACGCAGAACCGTTAACAAACTGAAGATCGAAAAATTACAATAACGTCATAAACGGTACTTCGCTAAAAGTAAAGATGACTGCGATTGTATGGATTATAGGAATCGTAGAAATTGATCACGGTTTTCAAGAAACCCTTTTGTAATTCGGAAGTGCTCCGTTTCTTCATAAGTTGTCTCTGCAATCAGGCCATCACGAAGTTCAAAAAGTTTTGCGTCCGGTATGCCCATTAATATAGGAGAGTGCGTAGCCAATATAAATTGTGCTCCGCGTTGCTGAACCAGCTCTTTAGTAATTGAAATCAAAGAGAGTTGGCGGAGTGGAGAAAGCGATGCCTCGGGCTCATCCAGTATATAAATTCCTTTTTGGGTAAAGCGCGATTCGAAAATTTTCAGGAAACCTTCTCCGTGCGAGTATGTATTCAGATCGCCACCATATTTTTCAGTCAATGCATTTTTTTGTCCGGTTATCATGCCGCGAACTCGTTCGAGTGAATGACCTTCGAGCGATGCTTCGAAATCCTGCACTTCGCAGTTCGTTTACTGATCGCACGAAACCGGTAAAATCCTCTGCGCGAAAAAATAATCCCTGTCGGGTTTTATTCGTCCACGATAATTGGAAATAGGGTGCTAACAGTTTTGCAGCCTTAAGAGAGCCGTCTGTTTCTATACTCTTGCTGCTAATAGTCGGTAATCCGATAGAATACGCGAGCGTTTCAAGAATCGTAGATTTACCACAGCCGTTATCTCCAATGAAAATTGTTATTGGCTTGTCGATCTCTATCTCTCTGAAATTCTGAAAAACAGGAAGGTCAAAAGGAAATCCTCTTTTATCAAACGGTTTAAGGCGAAGAGTTTTCAACATACATTCCAAATCGGTTTAATATCATCGCCTTCTCGTATGACGCCACCCTCGATAACTTTTGCAGTTATACCTCCGTGTCCCCGCATAGCATTATAGCCACCATGACCTAAACTTTCTTCCATGCGTGAGCACGGGTGACATTCCCCGGTATATTCTAAAACAGCGTCACCAATTTTAAATCGCTTTCCTTTTAACGAAAGAAGATTTATACCTTCAGACACTATATTTCTTCGTGTGAGGGCAGGATTAATTTCATCCCGACCCAGATAACTCGCGATCGACTTTAAATCTTCAACCTGGATCAGCGTAACCTGTCGATCGCCACCCGGATTTTTATAGCGATCACCTTCGAGGCCTCGATCTTTGATCGCCAGAATTTCGTTCGTGAACTTCACCGCCTCGAGTCGCTTCGCACGAAAGGAGATCGTTTTCACTTTGCCTGGCTTTGCAAACTGCTCCTGTAACTGCTTAAATTCCATTTTTTGCTTCCTTTTTTTTCAGTTTTGCTAAAAATTTCAAAAATCGAAAACGGCCACTGTGCGGTCCTAATGCAGTTTTTCAAAAATCACTGCTTTTCTAAAAATCAAAAATGCAGTTTCCGACTCAAAAACGAGGGTGTAACTTTTTGAAAAACGGGCCAGAAAAAAATTTCTACATACTCTGCATGCATACCAAAATTTTTCTACCTTCGCTTTCCCCGATTCAAACGTATGCGAAGGGAAGAAACCGTAGATCATCATATTAAAACCGCGTGGCACGCGATTGCCCGAATGTATAACCAACAGGCGGGTAAATATGATATTACTACGTCCATCGGATTTGTCCTTCTAAATATACATTCGGAAGAGGGAACTCCGGCAACGAAGATTGCTCCGCTTATGGGTCTTGAAGCCAGAAGTCTTACGCGTATGCTCAAGACCATGGAAGAGAAAAAACTTATATACCGTGAGCCCGATCCGGTTGATAAACGTTCGGTGAGAATTTTTTTAACGGATCTCGGTAAAAAGAAAAAAGAAGTATCGCGTAAAACTGTGCTGCGATTTAATGATGCTGTACGTGAAGAGATAGATGCTGATAAGCTCGCTGTATTTTTTGAAGTACTGCAAAACATAAATCAGATTATCGACAGAAATAACATTTACGAAAAAGTATAGAATTAACTTCGGACGCGTGTGACATATATACATGCGACCACATCAAACATAAAGTATGAAACGTTCTATTCGCAAAGTTGCTGTTTTAGGTTCCGGAGTAATGGGCTCCGCCATTGCTTGTCATTTTGCCAACATTGGCTGCCAGGTAATGTTACTGGATATCGCCCCCAAAGAACTTACCGATGAAGAGAAGGCTAAAGGTCTCTCACCGGAAAGTAAAGTTGTAAAAAATCGAATCGTGCAGAGTTCGTTTGATCGTTCGATCAAATCAAGTCCCGGCCCGATCTATAGCAAGAAATTTATTTCGCGCATTACACTCGGTAACTTTGATGATGACATGGCGAAGATCAAAGACTACGACTGGATCATTGAAGTTGTAGTTGAAAATCTCGACATCAAAAAGAAGGTATATGAACAGGTAGAGAAATTCCGTAAGCCTGGTACACTGGTTACGTCCAACACATCCGGTATACCGATTCATTTAATGGCTGAAGGTAGAAGCGAAGATTTTAAAAAGAACTTTGCCGGCACACACTTCTTTAATCCGCCACGGTATCTCAAATTACTCGAGATCATTCCTACTCCGCACACAGATCCGGAAGTTGTAAAATTCCTGATGCACTATGGCGATCTATACCTTGGCAAAACAACGGTGCTCTGTAAAGATACGCCTGCATTTATAGGGAACCGTGTTGGCGTTTGGGGTTTGCTGAAAGTGATTGACGCGATGCGTAAGTTTGATCTGAATGTAGACGAGATCGATAAACTTACCGGTCCGGTAATTGGCAGACCGAAATCTGCAACCTTCCGCACATCAGATCTAGTCGGACTTGATACACTTGTTAAAGTAGCCAACAATTTATACGCGGCACTTCCCAATGACGAAGGTCGAGAAATGTTCAAGTTGCCGGATGTAGTTAATCAGCTTGAAAAAAATAAATGGCTCGGTGATAAAACCGGCCAGGGCTTCTATAAAAAATCAAAAAATGCGAAAGGCGAAACAGAGATTCTGACACTGGATCTTAAAACGCTGGAGTATAAAACAAAAGCGAAAGCAAAATTCGCTACGCTTGAAACCACCAAGACGATCGACAATCTGAAGGATCGTTTTAAAGTTTTGCTGGCCGGAAAAGATAAAGCCGGTGATTTTTACCGTGATGCGTTCTTCGGGTTATTCCAATATGCCAGCAACCGTATACCCGAAATTGCGGATGAACTCTATAAAATTGACGATGCAGTTTGTGCCGGTTTCGGTTGGGAACTTGGTCCGTTTGAAACATGGGATGCTGTTGGTGTTGAGAAATCAATTCAGGCAATGGAAGCCGGCGGCTATAAACCTGCAGCATGGGTATATGATATGGTCGCCTCCGGAAATAAATCTTTCTACAAAGTAGAGGGCGGCAAGCGTCAGTATTACGATATACCATCCAAGAGCTATAAAAATATACCGGGCAAAGAAGAATTTATCATTCTTGAAAACCTCAGTAACAATATAGTCTGGAAAAATGCAGAGTCGAAAGTTACCGATATAGGCGATGGCGTGATCGACTTTTCGTGGCACAGCAAGAGCTATACATTGGGCAGCTCCGTTATTGAAGGATTGAACAAAGCGATTGATCTGGCAGAGAAAGATTATAAAGGTTTGGTTATCGGTCATCAGGGTGCTGATTTTTCATTGGGTGCTAACCTCGGTCTTGTGTTCATGTATGCTATTGAACAGGAATATGATGAGATCGATTTTATGGTACGTCAATTCCAAAACTCTGTGATGCGTATTCGCTATTCATCGGTTCCGGTAGTGGTTGCTCCGCAAGGTCGAACGCTGGGGGGTGGTTGCGAGATGACACTTCACTCAGATCTTGCACAAGCAGCAGCCGAAACCTATATAGGTCTTGTTGAAGTTGGTGTAGGGTTGATTCCCGGTGGTGGAGGAACAAAAGAACTTACCAAACGCGTAAGCGATGCACTTGAAGAAGGCGATGTAGAACTGAACGCACTTCAAAATGCGTTTATGAATATAGCGACAGCAAAAGTTGCTTTGTCAGCAGAAGAGGCACGCGAAATGGGTATACTGAGAAGCAAAGACAGAATTTCCGTAAATAAAGATCGCCAGATCCTCGATGCAAAAGCGGCTGTGCTTGAATTGGCCGAAGCCGGATATACCATGCCGGTGCCTGCAAAAAATATAAAGGTACAAGGCCGTACGGGTATGGCACTCTTCATGGCTGGCGTTGAAGGCATGCGCATGGGTAATTACATCAGTGATCACGATAAAAAAATTGCACGCTGGATTGCCAACGTTATGTGTGGCGGTGACCTCTCGTATGCGCAGGAAGTAAGTGAACAATATCTGCTTGACCTCGAACGCGAAGCATTTGTGTCTCTCACAGGTGAGAAGAAAACATTGGAAAGAATTCAGTCGATATTAACCGGTGGTAAACCACTTCGAAACTAAAATATTAAAACTATGGATGCATATATAGTGGCTGGTTTCAGAACTGGCGTTGGAAAAGCAAAGAAAGGTGGATTTCGTTTTACGAGACCAGACGACCTTGCTGCTGATGTAATCAAGCATCTGGTAAAGTCTGTTCCCGGACTTGAAAATAAAATGGTTGACGATCTGATCGTTGGTAATGCTGTGCCCGAAGCAGAACAAGGTATGCAAATGGGACGCATGATTTCATTGCTTGCTTTAGGTATAGATACTCCGGGTATGGTGGTGAATCGTTACTGCGGCTCGGGTGTTGAAACCATCGCGATCGCGAGTGCACGCATTCATGCAGGTCAGGCCGATGTAATTATAGCGGGTGGTACTGAGTCAATGTCGCTTGTGCCGGTAATGGGTATAAAGACTGCATTGAATTATACTATAGCAAAAGATCATCCGACTTATTATACCAGCATGGGTCTTACTGCTGAAGAAGTATCCAAGCAATTTAAAATTTCACGCGAAGAGCAGGATCAGTTCTCATACGAGTCGCACATGAAAGCTGCGGCCGCATGGAAGGAAGGTAAATTTAAAGATGAAGTTGTTCCCATCACT
>CBIHOZ010000157.1:0-17396 GCA_966211525.1 uncultured Chitinophaga sp.
CCATTTACGGGTAACAAATATGCTGATGATGGATGGGATGCCGAAGAGCAACCCCGTGCGGATATTTACCAGGTGTTCTTTGTATTTCGGTACAGCCCCTACAAAACTGGTTACACCTACAATAAAAAGCGAGTAAGCAGAAGCTACAACAGCATCGATGTGAAAGAGATATACCAGGATGGGAATCGATAAGATGGAACCTCCTCCGCCCAGCAACCCTAAAATTAATCCGATACAAACAGACGCGATATACCCGATGATCTCCATAAAAAGATCTATAGCCTGCTGTTGGTGGTATCTGCAGACTATAGACTTTGCAAAGGAAAACTTATTTCTGCCTAAAAAGAACTTGTCGAGTTAATCGCTAGAGGTTAGCAAGAATACAAAGCGCTTGATCAGAGTCGGTTATACTCTACGATAAAGGCATCCGGAAATTTAATGCGCAGTTCTTCGCGAAATTCTTCAGCCTTGGGGCGCGAGCTGAATTTACCGAGTATCAATCCGTAGTACTTCACTCCGTTAATGACTTTTACCTGAACCGTAACTTGTTTCTTGTATGAGTTCTTGAGGTTGTCAGACAAACGCATCAGGTTTACCAGCTCCTGGTAAGTGCCGATCTGAACACCATATCCTTTCGGAGTATAGCGCGTGATCTCAAATTCATAAAACTCTTTTTCTTCTACCATCACGTGATCGATCGGTCGGCCCGGGTCGCTGGTCTTACCGTCACCAGCATCTATAATTTCAATTTTAACATCGGCTACACCCAGGTTTACAAAACCGAGTTCTTCAGCCGCTGCTTTGGATAGGTCGATAATACGACCTTCAACCCACGGACCGCGGTCGTTTATTTTTACTTCAACAGATTTATTATTGGCAAGGTTGGTAACACGCACTTTGGTTCCGAACGGCAGACTTTTATGAGCACCTGTAAATTTATTGTGGCGATACTTCTCACCACTGGCTGTGGTCACGCCATCAAATTTATCTGCATAGAAGGATGCCTTACCTGTTTGAACCTGAGCAAAAGAAACGATGAATAAAAAAAGAAAAGGAAGGGTAAAGAATAATCTTCTCATAAATATTGGTTTAGCGCGTCAAAAATAAATGAGCACTACCAATTAATGACAATAAATATCGGCAGAATGAATTTCTAAAAAGAAATATTGACCACTTTATAATCTTGTTAGTGAATTATATAATTAAAGTATATCTTTGCCCGGCAAATAATGAATCCTAATATTATTTGCCATGCCGCTCGATAATTCAAAATTTCTTTTCGAAGCGCTCACATACGATGACGTGCTTCTTGTTCCTGCGTATTCAGATGTCCTTCCACGCGAAACTTCTACTACCAGCTTTTTAACGAACAACATCAAGTTGAACATTCCCATTGTTTCTGCTGCCATGGATACGGTAACAGAAGCAGAACTTGCTATTAGTATAGCATTGGAGGGCGGCCTTGGGTTCATTCATAAGAATATGAAGATTGAACAACAGGCCGAGCAGGTTCGTAAAGTAAAACGTTCGCAGAGCGGTCTTATACTTGATCCGATTACATTGGAACTTCATTCAACCGTTCGCGATGCCGAGAAAATTATGCGCGAATATCGCATCGGTGGTATTCCTGTAGTAGATCAAAATGGTAAACTCGTTGGTATCATTACCAACCGCGACTTACGCTTCCAGAAAGATATGGATGCATCGGTAGAGAAGATCATGACAAAAGAAAATCTGATCACTGCTTCCGAAGGTATCACACTCGATCAGGCAGAAGGTACGCTGAAGCGCTACAAGATCGAGAAGCTACCGATCGTGAATAAGAAGGGTAAACTTACCGGTCTCATCACCTTCAAAGACATTCAGAAGAAGAAAAACAAACCCAACGCCTGCCACGATCAGTTTGGCAGATTGCGTACAGGGGCTGCCGTTGGTGTTACGCCAGATATACTGGATCGCATTGAAGCATTGAGAATTGCAGGCGTAGATGTGATCAGCATCGATACTGCTCATGGCCACTCAAAAGGTGTAATGGAAGCTGCGAAACGTGTCAAGAAAAAATATCCGGAGCTCGATCTTATCGTAGGAAATATAGCCACCGGTGAAGCAGCAAAAGCACTCGCCAAGATTGGTGCCAGTGCCGTGAAGGTTGGTGTGGGGCCTGGAAGTATATGTACTACACGTGTAGTGGCTGGTGTCGGTTTACCACAGCTCAGTGCTGTATACGAAGCCGCCAAAGCAGCAAAAGGTTCTGATACAAAGATCATTGCCGATGGAGGTATACGCTTCTCCGGTGATGTTGTAAAAGCTATAGCAGCCGGTGCGGATAGCGTGATGGTTGGTTCACTGCTTGCCGGTACCGAGGAAGCTCCAGGTGAAGTAATTATATACGAAGGAAGAAAATTCAAATCCTATCGTGGTATGGGTTCACTCGAAGCGATGGAAGACGGCTCGAAAGATCGTTACTTCCAGGATGTGGAAGATGATATCAAGAAGCTTGTGCCGGAAGGTATATCGGGTCGTGTGCCATACAAAGGACTTGTGTCCGAAGTACTGTATCAACTGGTTGGTGGTTTAAAGGCCGGCATGGGATATTGCGGAGCGAAGAACATAGAAAAGCTGAAGCAGGCGAAGTTCGTGAAGATCACCTCGGCCGGTGTTGTGGAAAGCCACCCGCACGATGTAAGCATCACACGCGAGGCACCAAATTACAGCCGTAAATAATCTTAAAAAGATAACCTGTGAAGGTCTTCTTGTAGGTTCAGATTTGTTGTCGAGGCAGTCTGAAATACAAGAAGACTAACGCAGAAGATTGTTATTGAGTAAATCTTACCGATTTATTCATATAATTGCGGAGCCAATCATAGCTTGATTGGCTTTTTTTATCCGCAATGCGAACCAAGGCCATTACCCGATTGCTTTTTCTGGTGGGTGTTATCACCTGGCTGGCCTTGCTGTTTACAGACATTTCTATTGTTTTCAGTGCTTCGAGCAGCAACATCCGGCAAGAACTTCCTGTTTGGTTGCCCGGTGTTATACTAAACCTGTATATACTTTCGGTTTTCTATTATTTCAAGCTCAAGATTGAGCGTGACGATGTACTGAACTTTGTAGACCTGCTGTGGCGTGTGTTTGCAACAGGTCTTGTCTTTACGGTTATCTCATTGGGTTTGCGTCTGCTCGAATTTCTCATGGGCAGCACGCGACTTACAACCAACGTTGTTTTTAAAGACCTGCTATACCTGGTGAACCTCGCGTTGATGATCGGGTTCCTGCTCATGGCATTCACCGCATGGAAGCGTCTTATACTCTATCAGAAATCAAAATGGCTCATACGCTTATGGGCATTCTTTGAGATAGGTTTATTACTCTCCCTGCTATATAACACGTTCAACTTCCCGGTAGTGGAGTGGCTATATGCTACACTGCTAAGTGTGTTTGTTGTGGTGGGGCTGGTGCTCTCCGGAAATATGAAGTGGGTAGCATACCTGAACTTCCGCCAGAAGTGGACAAGTCTGTTGCTATTGCTGCTCACTATTTTTTACCTGCTATATCTCTTCTATACCAACAGTGCACTGGCGGAAAGTATCGGCAATACCGTACCGCATTTCACTGACTATCGCAACCATATTTTCGTTCTCTCGCTTATTGTATTCGTTACCATCTATAGTACATTTTCCTTCCTCGTTATTCTGTTCAACCTTCCTACCACATCGGTGTTTGAGCAGAAGCTGGAGGAGGTTGTGAACTTTCAGCGGATCAGTCAGTCAATACAGACAGAGCAAAGCGAAGAGAGTGTATACAATATTTTGCTGGAGACATCCGTCAGTACAGTATTCGCGGATGCTGCATGGCTGGAGGTGAACAGCCGGCAGTTGAACTATAAACTCTTTACCTATAAGATCACCGATAAAGAAGCTCACGACATCATCACACACCTGAAAACGCACAACGTAAAAGGTGTGCTGGAGCAGAGCAGTGATAAGACCAAGAATCTGTCGAAGCACCTTGCGTCTTTAAAGGGCTCACGTTTCCGTTCGATACTCGCCTTCCCTATTTATGTAAAAGGCGAAAACATTGGAACGCTGGCGTTGTTGAAAGAATTGCCCGAAGGTTTCAATAAGGAGATGACCAAGATCGTTTCCACTTTTGCCAACCAAGCGGGAATTTCTATCGAGAATTTCCGGTTAATGGAGGAAGCGCTGCAGAACGAACGTTATAAGGAGGAGCTGAAGATCGCCAAAACGGTTCAGAAAAGTTTGCTCCCCGATGTTCTGGAGAAAGACGATGATTTCGAAGTAGCGGCGTTTTCGGAATCTGCCGATGAAGTAGGAGGCGATTATTACGATACGATCCGCATCAACGATCACCTGGTGTCACTCATCATTGCCGATGTGTCCGGAAAAGGAACCACCGCAGCTTTCCACATGTCGCAGATGAAAGGGATTTTCCACAGTCTTGCACAGGAAGATGTAGAGCCCGATACATTCATGGTGCGCTCCAACCAGGCATTGGTATACTGCCTGGAACGCGGCTCCTTTATATCAGCGATATACTTTGTTATCAATAGCCAGACAAAGAAGATACGCTATGCGCGTGCCGGCCATTGCCCCGTGCTATATTTCTGTGCAGGCAAAGAGAAGGCTATATATTTTAAAGATAAAGGTATTGCCCTGGGTATGGTTCGTAACAAAAGCTACAAGAACTTTATTCAGGCTAATGAATTTGAATACAAGGCTGGTGATGTAATGGTGCTATATACGGATGGTATTACCGAAGCCAAGGATGCGAAGGGCGAAGAGTTTGGATACGAACGCCTGGAACAGGTAGTAGATGAAGTGCGATCGCTGGGACCGAAAGAGATCCAGGATCACCTCATCAAGAAACTATATGAGTTTACAGGAACTGAAAACATCAATGACGACTACACAACCATGATTGTAAAATTCAGGTAGTAGTGGCTATGATGAATTAAGAGTTAACACAGGTAAAAAAACGTAATCGTAGTTTCTTCTCGTAAAAAAGAAGCAGCTGCGAAGGAGTGAACATAAAAAATAAAAAAACGTTAAAACCCTATGATCCACATCAAGAGAATGCAGGAAGACGGAGCAGACGTCATTGCCCTGATTGGTGAAATTGACGCCAGTTCTTCCATAGAGCTTGACTTGGCCATTGCCAAAAGTGTGGGAGAAGGATTTACGAAGATCCTTGTGGACTGCGGAGCGCTCGAATATATTTCGTCTGCCGGATTGGGAGTATTCATGTCGTATATCGAAGAGTTTAAAGACCGCGACATACGCATGGTGTTGTTCGGTATGAGCGAGCGGGTAGCCAATACGTTTAATATCCTCGGGTTAAACGAGCTGCTCCAGATAGGAAAAGATAAGGTAGAGGCAAAGCAAATGGTAGCATGAACTACACGTATAAAGTTGGATGCAGCATTGAAAATCTGAAGGGCGTGCGCGACTTCATTCGCGAGTCATTGAAGAATCATGGTGTTGCTGATATGCAGATCAGCGAGATCGTGCTGGCCATTGACGAGATGTGCTCGAACCTGATGATACATTCGCACCACTGCAATCCGGATGACTTGTTTGAGCTGCATATACTCGTAGATAAAAACAATCCTGTTGTTTTTGAAATTGTAGACGATGGAACTGTTTTCGATATAAATCAATTTCACGAGCCCGCTATAGATAACATTGTTCACCAGAAACGTAAAGGCGGCCTGGGTATCCGGTTGGTAAAATCAATCATGGATAAAATTGAATATCAGAAACGAAGTGGCCGTAATGTATGTCGTCTTATTAAAGCCGTTCACTATCAGTAATTTTTTTCAACACCAGTAAAACCTATGATGATTCGATTGGCAATCCTGGTGCTGCTTGGCAGCGCAACGATCTCTTTCAGCTTTGCTCAAAGCAAAAAACAAAAATCAACCTCCGCGCAAAATCTGTTTACGGTTAATAAAAAGGCCGTAACAACGGACGAGTTTATATACCTCTACAAGAAAAATCATCAGAACAAAGCGGAAGATTTTACGAGTGAAAAAATACAGGAGTACCTCGATCTCTTCATCAACTTCAAACTAAAAGTAGAAGAAGCGAAGGCTCGCGGACTTGATACTACACAAGCGTTCATCCGCGAATTCAATCAGTATAAAGAAGAACTGCGCAAGCCCTATTTACCAGACACAAAACTTACGGACAGTCTGGTGCGCCTTACTTACGATCGAATGAAGGAAGAGGTAAAGGCTTCGCATATACTCATCAATGTAAAACCCGATGCATCTCCGGAAGATACTTTGAAAGCGTATAACCGGATCATCGAGATCAGAAATAAAATCAAGGCAGGAGAAGACTTCGGAATGGCAGCATCTCAGTTTTCAGAAGATCCTTCAGCCCGGTCAAACAATGGCAACCTCGGCTACTTCACTGCACTGCAGATGGTATATCCGTTTGAGACAGCAGCCTATAATACCAAGGTTGGTGAAATATCCATGCCGGTGCGTTCACGCTTTGGCTACCATATCATTTACGTTGCTGACCGCAGACCGGCTCGCGGTGAAGTGGAAGTGTCTCACATCATGATCCGCACAGGTGATGATAAAGACAATGAGAAAGCGAAGAATACTATATTCGATCTTTACGATCAACTGCAGGGCGGAGTAAAATGGGAAGAGCTCTGCAAACAATATTCAGAAGATCCGGGGTCGAAAGATAATGGCGGCAAACTTCGTCAGTTTGGAACAGGAGCCATGGCAAATATACCCGAGTTCGAACGTATAGCATTCTCGCTCTCCAAGCCAGGAGAAATATCCGATCCGTTTCAGACACAATATGGCTGGCACATCATCAGACTCGAACGTAAAATTCCGTTGGCGCCATTTGAAGAGTTAAGCACTTCACTGAAGAGTCGTGTTAACCGTGACGAACGTACACAACTTTCCAAGCAGGTACTCGGTGCTAAACTTCGTAAAGAATTCGAGTATACCGAAATGCCTTCCGTGAAATCAAAAGTGCTGGCATTGGCCGATACATCTATCAAAAGAGGCAAGTGGAAAGCTCCGGTATATCCAAATGGGCAGAAAGAAATTCTTTTCACCCTTACAGGTAAGAATTATACCGTGCAGGAATTTTTGAACTACGCGCAAAAGAATCAGCGATCAAATACACAGACTCCCGAAAAGTATTTAGAGGAACTCTACAACCATTTTGTAGATGCAAACATCCTAGCGTTGCAGGAAGAGAAAATTATGCGCGAACATCCGGATTATAACTATCTGTTGCAGGAATACTACGAAGGTATTCTGCTGTTCGACATTATGGAGAAAGAAGTTTGGAATAAAGCTTCCGCGGATTCCGTAGGGCAACATCAGTATTACACTGCACACGTCAACAACTACCAGGCTGGTGAGCGCGCCAGGGCTTCATTTTATTTTACAGCATCCAACGCGTTTGTGGCAAAATTAAAACCACTGCTGCAGGCTGGAGATGAAAAAGCGATCAATGAATTTGTTGCACAGAACAAACTGAAAACAGAAACAGGCTATTACAAAAAAGAAGAAAAAACGATTCTTCAGAAGGTTCCGTGGGCAGCAGGCGTGCATTCAACGGAAAATAACGGAATGTATTACCTTGTATGGATCAGGAATATACTGCCGCCCGGTGCAATGTCGTTTGAGGAAGCGAGACCTGCCGTTATCTCCGATTATCAAACCTATCTGGAGAAAAACTGGGTTCAGCAATTGAAGAAGAAATACTCCGTGAAAGTGAATGAAAAAGGAAAAAAATACATATTTCAAAACCTTCAACAGAAGTAGTATACATTTTAATCGATCATTATTTACCGCTTTTCCTTTTCAGAGCAAAAGGGAGTCACTCCTGTTTTGCCTGTTAACAGCAGTCGTGCTCGGAGGCTGTGACTTCATTAAAATGAAAAATGATAGTTCGGATAGTGAAGCCGACCGCCAGCCCATTGCCCGTGTGGAAAATACATACCTGTATAAAGACGAGCTCGATGGAATTATAGCGCCCGGCACTACCAAACGCGATAGTACTGTACGCGTGGAGGCTTATATAAACAGCTGGATCCGCAAGCAGCTCTTGATCCGCGAAGCATCACGCAAGATTGACATCAATGAAGCGGATGTTGAGCGCAAGATCCTCGATTATCGCTACAGCATCATCGCGCACGAGTATCAGAACTACTACATCAAGCAACATCTCGATACCATTATCTCCAATGCAGAAGTTGAACGTTACTACAAGGACAACATCGACAACTTCATTCTGAAGCAAAACATTGTTCAGGCTACTTTCATCAAGGTTCCTAAAACCGCTCCGCGCACAGGTAAGATCAAGGAACTGATCTTTTCAAAACGCGAGAAGGATGAGAAAGAACTGAAGTCATATTGCCTCAGTTTTTCATCGGCCTACCACATTTCCGATTCAAGCTGGATGATTTTTGACGACCTGGTTCGCAATTCGCCTCTGGTGGAAATACCGAATAAAATCCAGTTTTTAAAATCAAACCCGTATTACGAAACCTCAGACGATAACTATCTTTACTTTTTGAAAGTAGATCAGTACCGTATTTCCGATAACGTAAGTCCGCAGGAATTTGTGAAAGACGATATCCGGAATATCATTCTGAACAAGCGTAAAGTAGAGCTTGCCAACAAGCTGGAAGATGAAGTATACAACAACGGAGCAGATCAAAAGGAATTCGAGATCTTTAAGTGATATGAAGCATATAATGAAATATATAGCATTGGTGTTTGCATTTGGAGCAATGGCTCCGGCAGCATCAGCGCAAGACCCGGAAGCAGCAGGCACTGGCTTTGTAGTGGATGAGATTATATCAAAAGTTGACAACTACATTGTATTGAAATCTGATCTGGAACGTGCCTACCAGGATTATCTTACCAACGGAGGCTCTCCTGCGCAGCAGGTGCGTTGCCAGTACCTCGCGTTGCTGATCCGTAACAAGCTTATGATGGCCAAAGCGGAAATGGACTCTGTTGTTGTACCCGATGCTGATGTAGATCAGTATACACAACGCAAGATGGACATGATTATCGCGCAGGCCGGTGTGTCACCTGACGAACTCGAAGAGCGCTATGGTAAAACACTGGAGCAGATCAGACTCGAGATACGCGACCAGGAGCGTGAGCAATTGGTAGTGCGAAAAATGCAGGAGGAGATTACGAAAGGTATAACCGTTACACCTGCTGAGGTAAAACGCTTCTTCCACAAAATACCGAAAGACAGCTTGCCTTATTTCTCAGCTTCGGTTGAAGTAGCGCAGATTGTAAAGATAGCAACCGTAAGTCCGGAGCAGGAGAATCTTACCAAAGGAGAATTGATTGGTATACGAAACCGGATTCTGTCAGGCGAAGACTTTGCAACACTCGCCAAAAAATATTCCGATGATCCCAGTGTAACTTCCAACGGTGGCGATATGGGATGGTCTGGTCGCGGACGCATGGTACCTGAATACGAAGCGATGGCTTTCAGGCTTAAGCCCAACGAAATCTCCATGCCTTTCAAATCACAATTCGGATATCACATCATGCAGTTGTTAGAGCGCAGAGGAAACGAGTATCGCTCGAGACATATACTTATATCTCCTAAACCTTCTGAACAAGACATACAAAAGGCTACACGTTACCTCGACAGCTTGCGCAACCTTATTGTATCAGACAGTATCAAATTTCAGAAGGCAGCGAAAGAATATTCAGATGATGTAGAGACAAAAGGTAGTGGCGGATTCTTCAACGATGGGGATGGCGGCACGCGCCTGATGGTGGATGAACTCGACCCGGTTGTATTCTTTAAATTGGACTCGATGGACGTTGGCGGAGTTTCCAAACCGATCACGTATCGTACCGATGAAGGTAAAGATGCCGTACGTATATTGTACTATAAATCACGACTGGCACCGCACCAGGCTTCACTGGACGCAGACTGGTCGCGTATCCAAGCCGCTACATTGAACGAGAAGAAAGATAAAGCGCTGCAGAAGTGGTTCGATAAAGCAAGGAAAGATGTGTTCATAAGCATCGACCCATCGTATGATTATTGTGGAATTTTAGATGAGCACTAATGACGAAATTTGCATCTGATGTTGACGCAGCCAACGCACTGGCTGGAGCATACAAAAATCTGAAAGCAGAAATTTCCAAAATTGTTATCGGCCAGGAAGAAGTTGTTCGGCAGGTACTCACAGCGATTTTTTGCCAGGGGCATTCGCTGCTCGTAGGTGTACCCGGACTTGCTAAAACATTATTGGTACAAACAATCGCTACATCGCTCGACCTTCAGTTCAAGCGTATCCAGTTTACACCCGACCTTATGCCTTCGGATATTGTGGGTGCTGAAACGATGGACAAGGAACGCAATTTCAAATTTGTACGCGGTCCCGTATTCGCCAACATTGTATTGGCAGACGAAATAAACCGTACGCCTCCTAAAACACAGGCTGCGTTACTCGAGTCAATGCAGGAGTATGCAGTGACAATTGCAGGTCAGCGCTACGATTTGCCAAAACCATTTTTTGTACTCGCTACCCAAAACCCGATCGAGCAGGAAGGTACCTATCCGTTGCCGGAAGCACAGCTTGATCGTTTCATGTTTAATATACTTCTCACCTATCCTTCTATACAAGACGAAATTACCGTTGTAAAGAATACAACGTCCGATGAAGTAAGAACGGTTAACAAGGTATTGAATGCCGAAGAGATCTCGTACTTCCAGCACCTGGTGCGCCGAGTGCCGGTGCCTGATAATGTGATTGAGTACGCAGTAAATCTTGCCAATAAAACTCGTCCCGGTGTTAATGGAAGCTCTTCAGTATCGAAAGATTACCTGGAGTGGGGTGCAGGCCCGCGTGCTTCACAGTACCTCGTGCTTGGCGCTAAATGTAATGCCTTGCTGAACGGTAAATATTCTCCTGATATCGAAGATGTACGTGCAGTCGCTAAACCTGTATTGCGTCATCGCATTGTACGCAACTTCAAAGCCGAAGCAGAAGGTATCAGCGTTGATGATTTGATCACCAAGCTGATTTAGTCCATTAATCTTTAGTCTCTAATATTTTAACGTATAACTATATCTGATGAAATTATTTGTTTTTTGTTTTTCCATGATCATCGCGCTGCCGCTTTTTGCACAGTCGAAGAAAGAGTTGCAGGCAGAAGTAACAAAACTGAAAGCCGAGATCGAACAACTGAAGAAACCCAAAGATGTTGAACTAACCGATACAGTAAAGAAAGCAAGTTACGGATTGGGAGTGCTGGTAGCATCGAACCTTAAATCACAAGGCGGAGATTCATTGGATGTGGAGGCACTGACAATAGCTATACGCGATGTATACCAGAATAAAACATTGAAGATACAGCAGCAGGATGCAATGATGATCGTGCAGACCTATATGCAACAGGCAGCCGAGAAAAAGAACAGCAAACTGAAAGAAAGCAGCGCTGCATTTTTGAAAGAAAATAAAACGAAGGAAGGTGTGATCACTACTGCGAGTGGACTGCAATATAAAGTGCTCACCGCCGGTAAAGGTAAAGCTCCGAAAGCCACCGACAATGTAACGGTACACTATACCGGTAAACTGGTAGACGGCACCGTATTCGATAGCTCGGTAGAACGCGGTCAGCCTGTAACGTTCGGTGTGAGCGAAGTAATTTCCGGATGGACCGAAGCATTACAGTTGATGCACGAAGGCGACAAGTGGTTGCTATATATACCACAAGAGCTGGGCTATGGCGACCGCGGTGCCGGTGGACAAATTCCTCCGTATGCCACCCTGATCTTCGAAGTAGAGCTGATCAAAGTAAATTAAGATATACTATATACAGCCCTCAGCCAGTATCAACTGTGTATGAGAGGCTGCCTGCCGCAAGGCTTTAGCAGGAGCGTAGGTGTCAGATGACCACCACGCTCTTGCTTTTTCTGCCGATGGAAATTCAAGTATAACAAGTCTTCCGGGTTTCCAATCTCCTTCCAGCGTTTCCGTTGCGCCACCGCGTACAATAAATCTTCCTTCATACGGAACGAGCGAGGCCGGTGTTAATTTCTTATAGTCTTCGTACAAGACCGGATCTGTAATGGTAATGTCTACGATGATATAGGCTTTCATAAATGTTTTATTTGAATGTTATAAATATACTACTAAGATGAACAGCAAGGAGAAGAAATGATTTTAATGTATATTGCATACATGAACGTTCAGCCACTATATCTTCATATTGTTCGTATTCTTTCGGAACGCGACCGTATACCTGTTGAAATGTTAGCTATTAAAGTTGGCACTACCACAACTAGTATTATAGATTCCCTTCAAAAGCTAGAAAAACTAAATATTGTAAAAATGGATGCAGCCCGGCGGAGTGTTAGTCTCTCCAATCCGGATAGCATTCCATCGATGGATCAATTCTATGCTTTGGCAGGATAATGACTTTGTTCTTTGCTTGTGCATTGGCCTTTGTCCTTGCACTCTATATTTCGATTACCGAGTTCTTTAATACTAATTCTGCTATTGTTTTTGCCTTCGCAAAGCGATCGGTTTGGTTATGGTTGTATGGTTCTGTCTATGGTCTTGTGGCAGTCTTGTTTTTACTATTGATTTATCATCGTTTCATTAAAGCGGATATTGGTACTATAGCGCTTGCTGGTCTGCAACCAACATCCAAAGTCTGGTTTTATGCTGCTGTTATAGGCATATCCACGCGATCCTTGCTCAATATTTCATTTTATAATATTGCAGTGGATGGAAAAACTTTTCCGTTGGGACTTGCCACGTTTGTACAAACATTTGAACCGCGTCTTACGAAATTAATAGATGAAGACTATTTTATAAGCTTTGATGTATTCTTGCAACGCGCTGTAATGGCTAACAAGCATCTCATGCTGGTTGAAGTGCACGAAATTATGAGAGAACGCCTGAGTTCCAGATTAACACGTTCAGAGGTGAGTAGTTTTTTGCTTCAGCTTGCTGACACAAAGTCTGTCCGTGAAGCATTTTCACTATATATTTCAACATTTGGTAAACGCATATTCTGTCACACGTTTAAGGTTTAGTGAATTACCAGGCACTGTTTTTTAGATTTATCTTTCACAAAGTAATTACACCATGAGTCAGGCATTTGTTCGGGAAAATGATGATATGTGGTTGCATGACGTTCCACCAACGCTCAATGCACTGATCATCTTCCTCACGCAGGAAAACGGAGGCATCAGAGTATACGAGTTGAAAAATTATACAGACAACGCAGGGAAGCAGGTACATGAAATGAGTAATGGCATGTCGTACTCCAAAGACGAGCAAGGTAAATGGCAAGTCGTTGTGTAATGCGTTGCCTGCTAATTCTTCAAATCTATACCATTAAACTATATATTCGGCTGCTCCAGCAGCTGCGTCATAAACGCTATAGCGTTTGGCGAGTGAAGTATATCCGTTGATTCCAGTGTGAGTCGGGCTACCTCGGAGGCTCTTGCTCGCATTTGATTTTCGTAGGCACCAATAGCGGCATGTATCGTTGCGTAGTTCGTATTCAGAAGACATTCGCTAAGTTCCAACGCATCCTGCATCGCCATATTTACTCCTTCGCCTGCATACGGAGGCATAACATGTGCTGCATCGCCGAGCATAGTAAGATTGGGCAATGCTTCCCACGTCTGGTCGAGCGGCATGCAATACTGCGGACGCGGTATAAAATTGGTGCTCACATTCGTAAATAATTCAATCCACACGTTGTTCCATCCTGCAAATTCCTTTTCAAACCAGGCAGCGACTTGTTTCCTATCTGCAAAATCTATCTGGCAATGGTAGCTCCAGCGTTCGTCAGTTTTGCACCCGGTATAAAACACGAGACTGCCATCGCCTTTGGAGCTAACAATTAAAGATTTACTGTCACCCATGGCAAATATTTTTCCATTGTTCAAGAGCGCATGTATGTGTGGAACGTGAACTTCTGAATTATATACCGCACCTTCTACTATGGTTATGCCGGAGTAAAACGGTTTAACAGGTGTGATGAGTGGACGGATTTTTGAGTTAGCACCATCGGCAGCAATTACTATATCAGCCATAACGGACGTGCCGTTTTTAAAATCAATTCTCCATGCAGCTTCAACCGGATGCATCGCTACTACGTGACTGTCCCACACAACGGTATGGCTATGCAGTGAATCCAGCAGCAGTTTACGCAGCGGGCCACGGTCAATTTCCGGACGATAGGCGGCATCATCAAACGTGCGTGATGTGGTGCTGCCGTGTTCATCCAGAATTATAGTGGCATGCTTGTCCAGAATACGAACTTTATCGGCACCGGGGCGATAATGTAGTTTGAATGCATCCATCAGTCCGGCCGTTGCCAGCGCTTTCAACCCTGATTCTTCGTGCAGGTCTAATGTTGCACCCTGCACCCGTACATGTTCGCTTTCATCACGCTCATATACCTTTACCTCAGCACCGTTCATTTGCAATAGTCTGGCGAGTGTTAATCCGCCGGGGCCACCACCAATAATGGCTATTCGCTTGTTCTTGATCAACATATATAAATAGTTTAGTGAATAATGGCACTAAACTATTTCTTGGGTAAGGTTGAAAATTGTATAAATCGGTCGTCAGCGTTTTTCTTCAGTTCTTTCGGAATTACGCCCGAAAATTTCTTTACATCCCGGATGAAATGTGCCTGGTCGGTAAAGTTCTGTTCGGGAAAAAGTTTGCCTTCTTTGATGTGTTCGAACGAAGCTCTGAAGCGCAGGATATTACAATACGCTTTCAGCGATATACCAAACTGTTGATTGAAGTAACGATTTATTTGCCGGCTACTCCAGTTCACGTCCTTCGCCATGGCTTGTATGGATAACGCACCTTGTGATATATAAATAAGATTAAACAACGCATGCTTACGTACATCTACTGTTTCTCTGTTCGGTGCCTTTATACATGCTGCTGCTTTACTACAAAACAAATCGAAGTCGTTCAGATCATCGCGGGTTATTCCCCAGAAGTCAACCGGTAAATATTGGACTTTATTCAGGAGTGCTGAAATGCTTGTGTTGAGTATATATTCCGTTGCCAGCAACTTAAAGCTTATAGCAAAGATTTTCGTTTTCGGAGCAATGGTGGCTCGTTCCGCCTTGCTGCTTAATCCGGAAAGCGTAACATGAAAATCTTCTGTTGAAGAGTATGAAAAGAATATATCAGCCCTGCCATCGGGTAAAATAATTACTTCCTTCGCCTCATCCGCATGATTAACCAGCATCCAGTAGCTCTCTACAAAATCTGCCAGCTCCGGAGCGGGTTTAATAACTTTGTATTCAATATTGTTCTGAGACATAGTCTTTCATATATATAGACGAAACACTACAGCCGATATTTTAACGTCTAACAACTAACGTATAACGATTAGTGCTTACCGCCCAAGCACTGATTTCAAATAAAAATACCCCAGCACACCACTCACCGTAGATACCAGCATGATGGCAATTTTTGCCTGGTCGATAAGTGTTTCGGTATCAAACGCCAGCAGGCTGATAAAGATTGACATCGTAAATCCTATACCACCTAATATACCAGCACCGAGTATATGTTTCCATGAGATGTCGGATGGAAGGTTGCTTAGTTTAAGTTTTACAGTAATATAACTGAACAACGTAATCCCCACCGGCTTTCCGATAAGGAGCCCGGCAAATATACCTATACTCACGGCTCCGCCTAATGCATAGTAAAAATCACTGCTGATGGGTATACTCGTGTTGGCCAGCGCAAATACAGGAAGTATAACAAATGCTACCGGTTTATGTAAAAAGTGTTGAAGCTTGTGCGATAGTGTATTCTCTTCACCATTCCCGAAAGGAATAGCAAAGGCAACCAGTACACCTGTAATAGTGGCGTGTACTCCGGAGTTTAGCATAAAGTACCACATAGCAACACCACCGATCAGGTAAGGCCATGCAGAATGAATTTTCAGTCGGTTGAAGAGTATTAAAAGCGCAAAGATGCCGGCTGCTATACCCAGATGCAGCCAGCTGATAGTGCTGGTATAAAATATAGCGATGACAAGAATAGCACCCAGGTCATCGATCACCGCGAGTGCTGTCAGGAATACTTTCAAGGATGAAGGCACGCGGTTGCCCAGCAGTGAGAGTGCGCCAAGTGCAAAGGCAATATCCGTAGCCATGGGTATACCAACACCGCGCAGATTGCCGCCATCAACATTTGCCAGGTAATATAGGGCTGCCGGAAATAACATGCCGCCTAGCGCTGCGAGCACGGGGAGTATAGCACTTTTCAAATCGGACAGCTCGCCGATATATACTTCGCGTTCCAGTTCAAGACCAATCAGCAGGAAGAAAATCGTCATCAGACCATCGTTAATCCAATGTGTGATGTGGTGACCAGCGAACTCAAGATGCCAGAACTCCAGGTATGGCGGAAAAACATTGGTAACAATCAGCGAAAAAATGGTGCAACAAATCAGTACGATACCCGAGGCACGTTCACTGTTAAAAAAATCGCGAAAGAGTTTGGTAAGAATCATTTCAATGCGCTTTTAACGGATGACGCAAGATAGCTTTTTAATTGTATGCAGCTGTATACTTTGAATGGATGGAAAGTTTGTAGATAGGTGTTACTGTCGCTTCCACGGAAGTTTATAGCGCCACAGCATGATAAGCAAAAAGAAGATGATGGTTATGACGAATGCACTATATATGTGGAATAGACTATAGTCTGGTTTATCATGACTATACGTATCACGCGGCACTGCAGTATGTGCCCATGTTATAAACACGTCTGCCATGGGGAGTATACCGAAAATATATTTCCTTTCATCTCCATGGTGTGTCACAAAACCAAAAGCTTCAATGCCACCTTGTATACCATAAGCCATTGACGTTTCGTGATATGTAGCGAGAGTTCGCATGCCCACAATGCTGGCAGCTGCTCCCATTTCAAAGATCACAGGTCCTGAGTCTACATCGCCAGTTCCTGTTACACCGTTCGGATATTCCCGTATCCCTTGTAATCCCAACCGCTTATTGGGAAAGTTATTTTTATAAATATCAAATTGCTGCTTGCCGAAGACTGGATCAATCTCATGTAAAAAGATCAGCATCAGACTTTGTGACGATCCCCGTGCTTGCTCCTGTGCCTGTCCCGTAACCGGATCTACGCTGTGAGGGATAAGTCCCTTCGTATCAAGTCTCGCTTTCACTTTAAGTAACCATGTAGTTAGTGTATTGTTATACCGTGGTGCGAATAGTTTGTCGTGCAGGCGAAGTGAGGCGGCACATACCATCGCATCTGCAGGCCATGCTGCCTGGTAGTACGATTCAAGATATGGTGATGTATAGCCAGTGAATGCTTCCGCTATCAAC
>CBIHOZ010000158.1:0-17140 GCA_966211525.1 uncultured Chitinophaga sp.
CAGCATCGGGCAGATTTTATAGCGCTCGTCCTTGGTGTCTTCGTAAAGCGCTTCCAGTAATTCATATATATGTTTGATGCCGATGCGCTGGCACCATTCAAAAGGTCCGTAGGGATAATTGGTGCCGAGCTTCATAGCCATATCTATATCTTCGCGGGTAGCAGTGCCTTCCATCACGGTATAGTATGCTTCGTTGATGATCATGCTCACCACGCGCGGTGTAACTAATCCGACACGATCGTCAACTACCAAAAATTCTGTATTCAGCGATGCACATATCTTTTTAAGAACAGGTTCGTCTTCAGGTCGCCAGAGACTTACTTCAAGGATGGGGCGATTGATAAAAGTGGGTAAACCATTGAAACCGAAGATGCGACTTCTCAGTTGGTCGCCTGTCATGAACGCTAATTCTCCCAGACTGATCTTGCAGGTGTTGAGCAAAACTGTAGCGGTATTGTCAACATAAATTTCAAACTTGGTAGGCTCTTCATCAATAATAAAGTCGAGCACGAGGTCGTGACTCTCCAAAAATTTTTCAGCATCACGATGCTCGCCTACTACTGAATATTGATGGCTGTCGCCAAACTTCAGAAGGCTCTCGCGATAATGTGCCTGTTCACCAATGATTAAAATATTCATGCATTGAAAGTAAATCCGTTACCGGATACTATTTTTGACAAACCCTAAATTAAATTTTAATCTTATACAATCATGTCAAAATCAGTTGTTTATTCTGATCAGGCTCCCGAACCCATTGGTCCTTACAGCCAGGCAATCCAGGCCGGCAACATGCTTTTCATCAGCGGGCAGATCGCTATTGAAAGAAGCTCCGGTAACATTATCAGCGCTGATATCGAATCAGAAACGCGGCAGGTAATGGTTAATCTCGAAAAAATACTGAAGGCTGCAGGCTTTGATTTTTCGAACGTGGTGAAGAGCTCGATCTTCCTCAAAGACATGAACAACTTTCCGAAGGTAAATGCCATTTATGGCGAATACTTTAAAACCAATCCGCCGGCACGTGAAACTGTTGAAGTCAGTCGCTTGCCGAAAGATGTTAATGTAGAAATATCCTGCATCGCGGTGAAGTAAAATTTAATGCCGCGGAGAATGAATAGACGTACAAACTTCATTCTCCGCATACCCGTAAATTCGAAGAGTATCTCTCGTAAATCGCCCCTCCTTTCTTACCTTTGCAGTCCTAATTTTGATTTTGAGCGATGAGAGATGTACGCGTACGATTTGCACCCAGTCCCACCGGTGCACTGCATATTGGTGGTGTAAGAACGGCCCTCTATAATTACTTGCTGGCACGGCAGCACAACGGTACTATGATACTCCGTGTAGAAGATACCGACCAGACACGCTTCGTACCCGGAGCAGAAGAATATATACAGAAGTCGTTGGCGTGGGCAGGCATCAAGATCGATGAAGGTGTTGGTGTGGGCGGCCCGCATGCTCCTTACCGTCAGTCAGAGCGTACTGCTATATATATGCAGTATGCGAAGCAATTGATTGATGCTGGCCATGCATACTATGCATTTGATACCGAGCAGGAACTTGAAGCCATGCGCGAGCGCCTGAAACTTGCCGGAGTACCTACACCACAGTATAACAGCATTACACGCACACAAATGCGTAACTCGCTTACCTTGTCGGAAGATGAAGTAAAGAAACTGCTGGAAGACAAAGTGCCGCACGTAATTCGTTTGAAAGTTCCGCGCAAAGAAGAGATTCGTCTTAACGATTTGATCCGTGGCTGGGTAATGGTACACTCATCGCAGATTGATGATAAAGTGTTGATGAAGAGCGATGGCATGCCAACGTATCACCTCGCGAATGTTGTAGATGATTACCTGATGAAGATATCGCACGTGATTCGTGGTGAAGAGTGGTTGCCTTCTGCACCGCTGCACGTGCTGCTATATAAATTTCTAGGATGGGAGAATGAGATGCCGCAGTTCGCGCATTTGCCGTTGTTGTTGAAACCCGATGGCAATGGTAAATTAAGTAAACGTGATGCCGATCAGCTCGGCTTTCCGATCTTCCCGCTTACATGGAAAGATCCTGCAACCGGTGATGTTGCTATAGGCTATAAAGAAGCCGGATATTTACCAGAGGCACTGATAAACTTCCTGGCATTTTTAGGATGGAACCCAGGTACCACGCAAGAGTTGTTTTCGATGGACGAACTCATTAAAACATTCTCGATCGAGCGCATTGGTAAAGCGGGAACAAAATTTGACATTCTTAAAGCACAGTGGTTCAATCAACAGTATTTGCGTGCCAAGTCTGACGAAGAATTGGCGAGCTACCTGCAGGATGCACTGAAAAATGAAAATATAGCTTGCCCGCAAGACAAAGCATTGAAGATTGCTGCCGTGATGCGCGAGCGCGTTACATTTCCGAAAGATTTTTGGGAGCAGGGCAAATTCTTTTTCCATGCGCCCAAAGCATTTGATGAAAATGTAGTGAGTAAAAAATGGAACGATGATGCTGTGAAAGTTCTCACAGCCTATAAAGATGCTGTAGCTGCGCTACCGGAATTTGACGCTACTATAGCAAAGACTACATTAGAACAGGTTACGGCAAACCTGGGAATCGGTACCGGTAAAATTCTGCAGGCACTGCGTGTATCCATCACCGGTGCAGGTGGTGGTCCTGATCTGATGATGATCATGGAGATTATCGGTAAAGCGGAAGTCGTTAACAGAATAGAATACGCACTCCAAACCATTAAGGTGAAGGTTGCGTAGTATATAACTACACAAGGCTACTGGCTGCTGGCCACTGGCTGCAGGAGAAAATTCCTGTAGCCAGCAGCCTGAGGCCAGTAGCCATAAAGCTTCACACTATGTCAAAGAAAGAAAAGAAACCCGCCAATACACCAAAGCCGCGTGTGCACAAGGAACTTCAGGGATTGGATATAACCATCGATCAGTTCGGGGAAATAAAATCAAGCATGAACATCGAGAAGATCAACGACTTTCTCGATAAGAATGTTGATGATAAAAAATTAGCCGAGCGCGATGACTATGATGATATGAAGAAGGGTAAGAAGAAGAAGTAACTTCGGCCCTGTTTTGTATCGCCCGAAGTAAATATTAATGGAAGTCATCCCCTTCCATCACAAACCGTTTTTAGCGTTCGCCCAAGTTTTCTGATATTGTGGTATATATACATGATACCATGAAGAAACGCTGTACTCTGCTTCTGCTTCTGTCGTCTTACTTTGTTTATGCACAACAAAGCATCTGGCCGGAAGCACTCATCATTACTCCCGAAAAATCAAACTTTGTAAAAACCTCTTCGCATAAGGAGGTAATCGACTTTCTGACTGCCATACAACAGCTCAGCAAAGAAGTAAAAGTCATCTCCATGGGCAAGAGCCCGGAAGGTAAAGATATACCGGTTGCTATCCTTTCCAAGACCGGTATAGCGACTGCTGAGGAAGCGCGTAAGTCGGGCAAGCTCGTGGTATATATACAGGGAAATATACATGCCGGTGAAGTAGAAGGTAAAGAAACACTGATGATGCTGATGCGTGACATTCTGCTCGGTGATAAAAATTACCTGCTCGATAACCAGATCTTACTCTTTGCACCAATCTACAATACTGACAGCAACGACAAGATGGAGAAAGGAAGACGCCCGTCACAGGAAGATAGTCCGTTGGAAGTAGGTATACGCGAAAATAGTCAGGGGCTGGACCTGAACCGCGATGGTATAAAACATGAAGCGGTTGAGACACAACAACTCTTTACCAACATCATCACTCCGTGGGACCCGCAGATCTTTGTAGACCTTCACACCACCAACGGAACCTGGCACGCTTATTCGCTCACGTGGGCACCGAGTTACCATTATGCCGGTGAGTATGCAACCTATAATTATACTAACAATACCATGCTGCCGGCCATTACCAAAACTGTGCAAGAGAAATATGGTTTATACTTAGGACCTTACGGTGATTACAGTTTGCAGGAAGGATGGCCTGTAAAGAACTTCTATACCTATAACCATCATCCGCGTTACCTGATTAATCAGTTTAGTTTGCGTAACCGTATGGCTATACTTAGCGAAGCCTTTGCACACGAACGATTTTACCAGCGCATAAATTCTACACGTGCATTTGTCGTAGAGATACTGAATTATAGCGACAGTCACGCTGCCGAAATTTTGCAAGTAAACAAGAAGGCTGAAGAGGATGCTATACGCCTGGTGCGTGAGCAAGCCGGTAAAGCAAAGAAAGGCGTTCGGTTTAAAATGGTATCGAAAGAAAAACTTCAAAATTTTTTAACGTACGACTATACCGGCTATAAGAAAGACGATGGAACTACAAGCTGGCTTCGCACTGGTAATATTGTGAAGTATAACGATGTTAATTACTACGGACAGTTTGATGCCGTTATCGAAAGTACATTGCCAAGCGGCTATATTATTCCTGTAGCGTTTAAAAATATAGCGCTGCATCTGCAAAAGCTGGGTGTAAAAGTAGAACAGCTTCAAAAAGGTCAGTCGTATACCGGTGAAGTATTCAGCGTTGAGAAATTGAAGAGGTCAGAGCGCAAGTTTGAAGGTCATTTTATGGCTACTGCGGAAGGTAAATTCAGTGCAGCTACGCGCAAGTACAAAAAAGGAGATTATATAGTCGCGCTGGATCAGCCGTTGGCTAATCTTATTTTTTATATGCTTGAGCCACAGTCGGATGATGGTCTTGTAACCTGGAATTTCTTTGATGAAACGTTACGTGAAGCCGGTGTGAACAACAAGTTGGTGGAATATCCCGTATTTAAGTACTATAAAAAATAACTTCATGGCTTCATCACACGAAATCGACTACCAGATTAAAGGAGAAAGTATCCAGATCGTTGAAGTGGAATTAGACCCCAACGAAACCGTAATTGCCGAAGCAGGCGCCATGCTATATATGGAAGATGGCATAACCTTCGAAGCAAAGATGGGCGATGGTGCAAACCCGAAACAAGGTTTGTTCGATAAACTTCTATCAGCAGGCTCACGCATGCTTACCGGTGAATCTCTTTTTATGACGCACTTCACAAACCGTGGCGGCAGAAGAGCAAAGGTCGGTTTCTCCGCACCATATCCCGGTACCGTTATCCCGGTTGATTTGTCTCAAAGTCCGGGGCACGAACTCATTGTTCAGAAAGACGGATTTCTTTGTGCCGCGTTTGGTACGAAAGTATCAATCACCTTTAATCGCAGACTTGGTTCCGGTCTTGTCGGTGGCGAAGGATTTATACTTCAGAAACTTCAAGGCGATGGTAAAGCTTTTGTTCACGCAGGCGGTACAGTTATCGAGCGTACGCTTAACAATGAGACACTTCGCGTGGATACAGGTTGCGTGGTAGCATTCGAGTCTCAAATACATTTTGATGTACAGGCATCCGGAAGTCTTCGCTCAATGGTGTTTGGCGGTGAAGGTATATTTCTGGCAACGCTGCAGGGTACAGGAAAAGTATGGTTGCAGTCTATGCCAATTCGCAAACTCGTGCAGGCACTTGCGCCATACGGACGAAACAGTGGTAAAGAAGGCAGCTCATTACTCGGCAGCTTCCTGGAAGACTAATTAGCCCATAATTGAAATATAAAAGGGAATAGTATGCTTTCGCAGGACTATTCCCTTTTTCAGTTATAGGAGTATTTATTTCGAGATTGAGAATTTCTTCATCACCAGTCGACCATCGATTCGTGCTGCGAGAAAATATATACCGGCCGCGTAGTTAGCCGTGCGGATGGTGTGCGTGAATTCTTCACCAATGTTTTTAAACTGTTGATCGTAAAGGTGTAGCCCGGCCGTTGTAACAATTGAAAGCTGAAGATCTTTTGCCTTTAACCCATCGATTAAAATAGTTACTTCATTCTGTACGGTTGGCACCGGATATACTTTTACAAAGCGACTTAATGTTTCTTCGATGCTGGTAACAACCGATACTTCTTTCACATATATATCCTGGCAGCCGTTCTCGGCTGTAACAGTGAGTGAGACTTCGTAGATGCTGCTCGAGTCGTAAGCGTGTTTCGGATTGAGTTTGATGCTGGTAGCCCCATCGCCAAAATCCCAGAATATATCTTCCGCTCCAGAACTGCTGTTGTTGAATTGAACTGAATCACCCACTATAAAATCGCCCGATGTTAACGTAATGGAGAATAATGCTTCAGGCCGCGGCAGAACGTCCACCGTAACTTCGTTAGAAGTGGAAACACAATTCAGAACTTCATCCTCGTATTTCATCATTACACTGTAATTGCCGGCCTTACCAACTTTAATGGATTGCGTTATTTCTCCACTACTCCATGCATACTCGCTGGCCTTCTCAACGGAAAGTATAACGGAGTCTCCACTGCAAAGCGTAGTAGAGCGCGATGTCATAATGGTAGGCTGTGCATGCACGATAACATGTGCCGGCACACGAAGACTTTCATAGGATTTCGATGCGTTTACTACATATAGCGTAGTGTCTCGCTTTATAGCGGGAATAGTGATCTGCGATCCTTCACCGATTGGTTCGCCCCCGGTAAAATCTTTATACCAGCGATACTTTGTAGCGCCTGTCGCTTTAACAATTGTATTCGACCCATAGCAAGTCTCCAGTGTATCAACTACCGGAAGCGGAGCCTTTAAAGTATAATTATATACCGAGTCTGCATACTTTGCCGATGTAATCAGGTCATTGAAATTATCGGCCGCGTGCAATGCGAAAGCAACCGTTACTTCATCACCGGCATTAATATTAAAAGGTCCGGCTGAAACAACATGACTCACGTCATTACCGGAACCGCCTGTACCGGCCTGGCTCCGCGTGGAAGATATAGCGGTATATTTCTCGGTATCGGTAAATCCATCATACAACCCGAATGATGACGCCCCCGCTATCGATGGATGATTATCGATAGCATAGTAATGTTCGCTGCCGGTAAGGAGTTGTATACCGGCCTGCGGTAATTCTGTTGAAGCTTTCTGGTAAACATAGCCGAGCCGTGTAGCGGCATTCCATTGCGCGGCATCATATACACCGTTCATGCTAACGTCCCAATCGGCAAACATGCCGAAGTAAAAATCGTTGAGCGCACTGGCTTGTGTATTTTTGATTTTATACTCTACAATCACAAACCTGTCGTACGGTTCATCTTGCCATACCAGTGTACGATACGATACTTTTACTTTCTGTTCTTCCGGTGTTGTGGAGTTTGAAAAGTCTCCGAATATTTCTGCGTACGATCGCTCACCGGGCATAATTTCTTTTATTCGCGTAAGACCTGTAAAGTCCTGATCGTATCCACCGCTGCCATTGCGTACAGTATTTAGTATGGTGGAAGATGAATTACCCATGATGAGACCCAACTCGAATACAAACGACTTGCCGTTGTATACGAAGCCACTTCCCATTTCGGAGTGCTGGGTATCTTCATACGCCAGTCTTCCGGATGAAGATATAGTAGTCGTGATGCGGTTATCATCAATGTTCATATAAGTAGGATTCGGAATCAGCGAAAGCACCTGGTAATCCTGGTACGCGCCATCAGTATAGGTGAGTAGTATATCTACTTTCGTGTTTGCCGGAACGCTTGGACTTAACGTTAACTCAAAAGGTGTAAGTGTATTGTTGATGGTTGCTCCGCCTTCAATCGCCCCCGGACTTATCTTGTCCTTGGTTATAGTGATGTGTGGCGATGTAGATGAGATGGATATTTCAAGTCCGGAGGAAGAACTTTTAAGGTGGTTGGTGAAATCGAATATTAACGTTGCATTCTCCCCGGGTGCAGCTTCGCGCCCGTCTGCATTCAGTAACCTGTCGTTGGATGCACGTATGGAAGGTGACTCCAGTGTAAGTGCCTGCATGATATCAAGTCGGCCCTTACCGAGGTAATTGATATAGGCTGGGTTCTTGGTATATATACTTGCATCGGCCGACACGCGCAACTGTTCAGCCACCTGCTCGGCCGTATATTCCGGATGTTGTGACCACACGAGGGCTGCTGCTGCAGCCGTGATCGGTGCTGAGAACGAAGTACCGCCCGGAGAACCATAGCCGTTGTTGTATACCGTAGTATATATACTCACTCCCGGGGCACATAAATCTACTGTAGGACCATAGTTAGAGAAGCTGCCGCGAACATCATTCTGATCGGTAGCGGCAACCGATAGTACATGATCGTATGACGCAGGATAAAGCGGAGTAATTACATTGCTGTTTCCGGCTGCGGCAACCACGAGGCATCCGAGGTCTTTGGTTACGTGCGTGATAAGATCCTGGTATACCTGGCTTGGCGCAGCGCCTCCCCACGAACAGTTGATGATGCGTGCACCATTGCGTGCCGCGTAGAGTACACCAAGATATAGATCAGAATTATAGTTACGATCGCTGGTGCGCTGGTTGTCTGCATAGTGTTTTGTAAAGAGCAGTTTGGTGTTAAAGCCAACACCAGCCAGGCCAATGCCGTTATCGGCTGCTGCCCCTGCGCAACCTCCAACCTGTGTACCGTGGGTAAAGCCTGAACCACTTTTAAATATAGCAGGGTTGTTGTCTCCTTTATAGTTTGGGTTCAATGCGTTCAATGTATCGGCACCTGAAAAGTCCCAGCCGTTTATATCATCGATGAAGCCGTTGTTATCATCATCAACGCCCGCGGTACCATTGGCTTCTTCCTGGTTAATATATAGTTTGCTGGCCAGATCCGGATGGTCGATATCAACACCGGAGTCAATGATCGCGATCACGATGTTCGCATCGCCCTTTGTAATGTTCCAGGCTTCCAGTGCTCTGATCTTTGTGAGGTAATATTGGTTTGTTACTGCCGGATCGTTGGGTGTATAGAGCATGCGTTCTTTATAGGCCGGCTCAGCGACTTCTATATACCCGGTCGCATATAGTGTGTTGATATAGTCTTCTACGGGCTGAGACGGATCGAAGCTTATTTCAAAGTACTGCGTAATGTCGATAACAGGTTTAAACGCCTGCGCACGTGCTGTTGTACTTTTAACATTTCCTTTGGGAGCCAGTGATGATATTTTTTGAGAGCCTGCTATAGATGCTTTGCGACCTGATGCCTGCGAAGTATTGTCGCTCATGAAAAGCGATATATACTCTTTCTTTACTTTTACCATCACTTTGCCAGCGTGGTAATCGTTGTGTGTTATGTTCTTGGGGAGCGTAAATTTTTTGGCTGCGGTATGTTGTGCCTGCGCACTTGTTATACCGATCGCTGCGAGAAGACATCCCAGGAGAACTCTCATTGGAAAGTAGTTTTTTGGAGTAACAAAAGTAATGATATTAAGTCCCGGAAGGTACTAAACAAGTAACCTGTATTCTTGTAAAAAAATGACTAAAACCAATATGGGACACTGGTTTCTCTAAATAGTAAATTTTTGATTGAGACAACTGTATAAACATCATTCACCATGCTCGCTCTGCGCTATGGTAAATGATGTTTTCATTTTTCTCAGCTTCAGGAAAAGGTATAATTTTTTATTGCGCAGCTGCAGCAATTACCTGGTTCCATACACGGAATACATTTCCGCTGCAGATCTTCTCGATATCTGCCGGTGAATAGCCGCGTTTCAGGAGTTCATAAATAAGGTTGGGATACTGCGATACATCTTTCAGTCCTACCGGTAAACTATCTCCTACGCCATCGTAATCAGAGCCGATACCTACATGATCAACACCCACCAGCTTTAATACGTGGTCGATATGATCCGCCACGCGCTCAACATCCGAGAACAGTGACTTATGTTCTTTGGCAAACTGATCGATGATTGGTTGTGCGGCAGAGTCTGCAGAAGTTAATTTCTTCTCACGTAAGATCGCCTCAAGCGAGTCGCGCAGGCCATCGTTCTTGCGTGCAACCGAGTCGAGGAAAGTTGCTCCGAAGTTTATCTGTATCACGCCTCCGTTCTTGGCCAGTGCCTTGATCATGTCATCGCTCATGTTACGCTGAAAGCCCGGAGTAAAGTAACGGCATGAAGAGTGGGAAGCAATGCACGGAACTTTGGTCAGCTTCATCACATCGTAAAATGTACTGTCAGACACGTGCGATATATCTACCATGATACCGACACGATTCATTTCCGCTACAACTTTTTCTCCAAACGGACTCAAGCCATTCCAGGTGTTAAGGGTATCGTATGAAGAATCACAGATCTGGTTGTCTTTACCATGTGTTAACGTAACGTAGCGAATGCCACGATCATAAAAGTATTTTACATTCGCCAGGTCGTTGCCAATAGGTGCACCATTCTCCATGCCCATTGGTAAAGAGATCTTGCCTTGTTTGGAGTTCGCAATGATATCAGCAGGAGAACCCGCCAATGCAAATTTGTCGGGAATAGAATCGGCTATGAAACGAATCATGTTGATAAGCGAATCGGCCAGTTGCTTACCGTTGTCTTTCGTTAGCTGATACTTGGAAGGTATATAGATTGACATGAACGGAGCATCAAGTCCGCCTTTTTTTGCACGCACGAAATCGAAGTCACCTTCTTTTGTTTCAACGGGTATGCCGAGGTATTCACGATCGAGTCTGAAATTTTTTACTTTGAGCCTGTACGGTAAATCTACGTGGCCATCAGTAATGATGTAGACCTGAGCCAGTGAGTCAGCAGTTTTGTGAAGGGCTTGATCGTGTGCAGCCGTTTCATCTTTTTTACTGCAGGCTGATACCAGCATAAGCATAATCAGCACGAATAGAAGAGTATATAAACGCATAGGTTAAGAGTGGATTAATATATCTTTAAGATCTTGAAAAGATATTGATTTTTAATGCGGTAGCAAACAAAGCTTGTGATGAACGTTGTGTTCACACCATTGTATTTCCGGACACACGAAAGACTTCGCTTCGTAATCGATACAACTTGTCTATAGAGGAGACCATGCTGCAACAGAACGCTTATGTATACTATATGCCGTTGTTGTAATCTATACCGGGGCGCTGTGAATTTTTATGAACGGTTAAAAGTAGTGGTAAATATTAAGTGATGATTTCATAGTGATAATATCATACCTTGCCGCTACTATTGTTATGCCGATAAGAAAATGGAGTCTGTGAGTGATAAACAATTACCAAGCTATACACGTGCCCAGCTGGCGTTACGAAACGGACAAGATAAACCGGAGATATGGGTTGCGTACCTGGGTTTTATCTATGATGTTTCGAAATCAAGACTATGGCGCGATGGTAAACATTATGAACACTGGGCCGGACAAGATCTTACGGATGAGCTGAAAGATGCCCCTCACACAGAGAAGGTTTTTGATAAATTTACCATAATCGGGAGGCTGGCTCATTGAAAGAATTAAAAATTTATCCCGGCACACGGACACACTTTACGAAGTTGTTTTAAGTTGTTAATTACTGTCTTAGTTTTGCCACTACTGAAATTATTATAACCGTTCATAAACAGTTAAATTCGCGCTAATCAGCGGCACTAATAAAGATGATTCTTATAGCAGACAGCGGAGGCTCCAAAACGGATTGGAGGCTTATCCAGAAAGATGGAACAATTGGCCAAGCCAGTGCTCCGGGATTTAATCCATACTATCAGCCCATTGAAGATTTGAAAAAGAATGTTCAGGAGATTCTGTTGCCTCAGATTCACGATCAGGTAAACAAGATTTTCTTCTATGGTGCCGGTGTATCTTCTGTTAAAAATCAACTTACCATCAAGAGTGCATTCCTCGAATTTTTTCCGGAAGCACAAATTGAAATTGGTTGGGATTTACTTGCAGCTGCACGCGCATTATGTGGACATGAGCCTGGTATAGCTTGTATCATGGGTACAGGATCAAACTCGTGCCTGTATGATGGAAAGAAAATTACCGACAACGTAGCGAACCTCGGTTGGATTCTGGCCGATGAAGGATCGGGCGCTAACATCGGAAAGAAATTTCTGGTAGACTATCTGCGCAAGAAGATGCCGGATTCGGTGGCGAAACAATTCCAGGAACGCTTCCCGCTTTCTCGCGAAGAATTTCTTGAAAAGATATACCAGCAGGAACGTCCGAGTGCTTTCCTTGCAAGCTTTACACGTTTCATCTTCCAGCATCTGAAAGATCCGTATTGCTATAACCTGATCTATAGCAGCTTTGAAGAGTTCTATGAGAACAACGTTATGAAGTACGATAACTATCAGAACCTGAAAGTACATTTCACCGGTTCGATAGCATTTTACTTCAGTGATATATTACGGCAGGTTGCCAACGACAAAGGCATTACCGTAAAGAACATTCTGGAAGGTCCGATTGCCGGACTTACACTATATCATCAGAAAGATTCGAATTAAGTGACAACAACGGAATCATCTTCACACTACGATCATCTCGAAAAGATGAGCGTGAACGAACTGTTGGTAAATATCAATAAGGAAGACAAGACAGTTCCGCTTGCAATCGAAAAAGCTATTCCTCAGATTGAAGCGATTGTAAATATCATTGTTGAGAAGATGAGAGGTGGCGGCCGCCTATTCTATATAGGGGCTGGTACCAGCGGACGTCTCGGCGTGGTTGATGCCTCCGAGATTCCGCCAACGTATGGGCTACCGCACGGAAAAGTTATAGGCCTTATTGCCGGTGGCGATAAAGCTATACGCAAGGCGGTAGAGTATGCTGAAGATGACGCGCAACAAGCATGGAAAGATCTGGAAGAACATCTCATCAACCAGCAGGATGTTCTTATTGGTATAGCAGCATCCGGAAGAACGCCCTATGTAATTGGCGGCTTGAAAGATGCACGCGCCAACGGAGTGGTTACCGGTTGTGTAGTGTGTAACCTGAACACCGAAGTAGCCAGGCAAGCTGATTACCCCGTGGAAGTTGTAGTAGGCCCCGAGTTTGTTACCGGCAGCACGCGCATGAAATCGGGCACTGCACAGAAGCTTGTGCTCAATATGATCTCCACCACGGTGATGATCAAGCTCGGCCACGTTAAAGGCAACAAGATGGTGGACATGCAGCTTACCAACAATAAACTTGTTGACCGTGGTACACGGATGATTATGGACGAACTCCAGATATCACAGGCTGAAGCCGAAAAATTACTGAAGCAACATGGCTCGGTACGAAAGGCCGTTGACAGCTTTAGAAAATAACGCAGACCTCATTCTTTGCCGGTACAGTTTTTTTTCCTGAGTTGACAGATAAACCACACAGGTACTGTGCACGAAATAGAACCATACTATAACTGGCAGAAGTATTACGATTCATCCGAAGATGATCGCTCGCCTTTTTATGGCAAAGAGTATAATCACGATGTTTATTCTGAAACTATATACGGATACTATATAGATCCCGCCTGGGACAACTTCGGTTCCGAAACACTATATCTCAAGATTCTTTACGTTGACTATGAAGCGGGCTATGCTATCATTGAGCTTATAGGCGAATGGAATGATACGCTTAACAACGATATCATGACCCTGAAGCGAAACGTGTTGGAACTTATGATGAACGAGGGCATCAACAAATTTATCTTGATCGGTGAGAACATTCTAAACTTCCACGGCTCTGACGACAGTTACTATGAAGAATGGTATGAAGAAGTGGAAGATGGCTGGATTGCAGCAGTAAATTTTCCGGAGTTCGTACAACGTGAATTACAGAAGTATCGCCTCGATCAGTATATCAATATGGGCGGCACATTACAGGTCGATAACTGGCGCACGCTCAAGCCGTCTGCCTTCTACGATGTAGTCAATGGTTTTATTCAAAGAAGACTGAACTGAACGTCTGTTACCTGTGCATCAACCGGCACCAGGTAGTCACGCTTGGATTGAAGCTCGCGGCACAGTACACGCGTTCTGCGAAGTTTACCTTTCCTGAAATAACGTCCTTGTAGTTTAAAGATGCTTCCCTCCGGTATATCTGATAGTATAGCATATTGATGCGCGTTGGCGTCAAACTTCCGGAAAGCTTGTGTTAATGTAGCATCAGCAAAAGAACTTGCCTTTGGGTTTACCATGTGCCTGCGCAGCTCATGTAAGATTTCCTCAGGAAAAACATTTTCCCAAAGTAACGGCACCATCAGGTCTGTAAATGTAGTCTTCCATTCTTCACCATGCGGATCAACGCGATTACCGTATTGCAGATATACCCGCAGGTGCGCAACCTCATGGATATACGTCATTAAGAACAGATAGGGATTAAGATCGTGATTAAGTGTAATGCGTGGATGAGTCCTGGTTCTTTTACTGGTAAAGTCACCAACCTTGGTCTGGCGGCTCTTCGTAATCTTCAGTTCAAAAGGACTCGCCTTCCACAAGTCGAAGCAGTAGCCAACGGCCGGGGCAGGAGTATGTGCCTGTAATATGTTAATAACCTTATCAGACCTCATATAAAAACAAAAAAGGCTTTAGTAGTCTAAAGCCTTCCAGAAATCAATTTAAAATTGATTAGTGTGCAGGTGCAGCTGTTGTGTCAGTACCAGTTGCTGTAGTGTCGTTAGTAGCAGTTGTATCAGGTGTTACAGCTGGAACTTCAGTAGCAACAGTGTCTACAGTTTCAGCAGCAGGTTCTGCTTTCTTGCCACAAGCAGCGAATGCGAAAGCAAAGCCACAAACAGCTAACAATGCGATAATTTTTTTCATAGTTTACAGGTTTTAAAAAATTTACCGCAAATATAGTACGATTATATCACACGGTGTCAAGCGGGTAATAAAATTTATTTAAAAACCGTCTATTTTTTACGGAAGATCAGTCTTACAGGCACTCCTTCAAAGTCAAAGTGCTCGCGCATCTTATTCTCCAGGTAGCGCTGATACGACTCTGCAATATACTGCGGCAGGTTACAAAAGAATGCAAACGATGGAAACCGTGCATTCACCTGCGTGATATACTTTATCTGTATAAGTTTACCTTTCGTTGATGGCGGTGGGTAATGTTCTATTTCACGCAGCATCACTTCGTTCAACTTGGAAGTTGGAACTTTCTTCGTCTTGTTTTCAAATACTTCTACTGCCTTTTCAATAACCTGGAAGATGCGTTGCTTATTTAACACCGAAGCGAAGATCATCGGGATATAGTCTATCGGAGCAAGCTTCTCGAGTATATCTTTCTTGAATTTGTCTGCAGTCTTCGAGTCCTTTTCAATAAGGTCCCACTTGTTCACCATAATTACCATACCCTTACCCTGGCGTTGTGCCAGACTGATCAGATTTACATCCTGCGATTCCATGCCGCGTTCTGCATCGATCACTACTATACATACGTCACTTTCTTCCAGTGCGCGTAAGGAACGAAGCACAGAGTAAAATTCAATATCGTCTTTTACTTTACCTTTCTTTCGTACTCCCGCTGTATCAATGAGTATAAAGTTCTTGCCATACATTTTATAGTAAGAGTGAATGGCATCGCGTGTTGTGCCGGCTTCGTCTGTTACTATACTTCGTTCAGTTCCCAGCAACGAATTCAATAATGATGATTTACCAACATTCGGCCTTCCTACAATGGCAATGCGAGGTATACCGGCATCCGGATCTTCAACACCTTCACTCGGAAAAACTTTGATAAGATCATCAAGAAGTTCACCGGTGCCGCTGCCGTTCTCTGCGGATATAGGGTATATTTCGGCTTCCATACCAAGCTCATAAAACTCATTTGCCAGAAGTGTTTTATCCGGTGTATCGGCTTTGTTGGCACCGATAAAGATTGGCTTCTTTGAAGTGCGCAGAACGTTGGCGAACTCTTTGTCAAAACCAGTAAGTCCATCGCGACAATCCACCATGAATATAATCGCAGACGCTTCATCAATAGCCAGCTTTACCTGCTTTCGTATCTCGGATTCAAACTTATCGTCTGAGCCGGTTGCATATCCACCGGTATCAATTACCGTAAAAAACTTTCCGCACCACTCGGCATAACCATAGTGACGGTCGCGGGTAACACCAGGTTCATTATCCATGATCGCCTGACGTTTCTCAATGAGACGATTAAAAAATGTTGACTTTCCAACATTCGGTCTTCCTACTATAGCTACAATGTTTGCCATTTCAATTTTTACAAGTGTCGATTAAATACAATTTATACTATGGGTCGCGTGTTACCAGTGCCGGATATATATAGTTCTTATTCCAGGTAACCGAATTGCCGGAGTTTGAATTTTTCTTTTCTCCAGTTGTCAGCGACTTTTACATGTGTTTCCAGAAAAATTTTCTTAGCGAAGAAAGACTCCATATCCTGGCGTGCTTCCATGCCTACTTTTTTTAACGAGCTTCCGCCCTTGCCAATCAGTATACCTTTTTGAGAGTTACGCTCTACATAAATAGTAGCACTGATGCGAATGATTGTTTCCTCTTCTTTAAAAGAATTGATCACCACTTCGGTGCTGTAGGGTATTTCCTGCTCGTAATTCAAAAATATTTTTTCACGAATAATTTCTGATGCAAAGAAGCGCTCGGTGCGATCCGTGTATTCATCCTGAGGGAAATACGGAGGGTGCTGCGGCATAAACGCCAGAAGCCGGGGAAGAAGGTCGCTTACATTTGCACCTGTCTTAGCAGAGACTGTTACAACGTCACGGATATTCGCAATAGCGCTTTTCCAGTATGTCACTTTATCTTCTACCTGCGTTCCTTTTGCAAGATCGATCTTGTTGATGACGAGCAGCACCGGTGTTTGGATCTTCTGAAACCTTTCAAACAGCTCCTGCTCGTATGTATCTTCCAACGAAACAACGAGTAAAATAGCATCAGCATCTTCGAGCGATACCTTTACATAATTCATCATGGCTTCATGTAAAGAATATTTTGGTTCGAGAATACCCGGAGTATCAGAATAAACTATCTGAAAATCTTCTCCGTTCAAAATTCCCATGATGCGATGACGCGTAGTCTGTGCCTTTGAAGAGATAATAGAGAGACTTTCACCCATGAGTTTATTCATGAGGGATGACTTGCCCACGTTGGGTTTACCAACAATACTTACGAAGCCAGCTTTAAAAGATGATGATACCATAAATGATTTTGCAAAGGTAACTTGTTTTTTAAATGTGAGCGGCCTACTTTTGCAAACGATTTGAGGAAAGGCAACAAAAATCAAATCGAAAACCAACATCGCGGGGTGGAGCAGTTGGTAGCTCGTTGGGCTCATAACCCAAAGGTCACAAGTTCGAGTCTTGTCCCCGCTAC
>CBIHOZ010000159.1:0-16784 GCA_966211525.1 uncultured Chitinophaga sp.
TTTACCATGATTGTTTTGGAATATCAAGTTAATAGTTTTGTGGGTAAACTTAAACGGAGGCCGGTGACTCTGATGGGGAGAAAAGGCTATTAATTTGCTTCAGCAGGTATATTCTGAAGTTCTTTATTTTATCAAGCTTGCTGTTCATCTTTGACTTAGATTAACATGAATGGTTTTCATTTTTTCATTATGATCTGTATACAAAATTTGTAGTCGATTATTTTGAAGTGTCATTGTTTTAAATTGATGCTCTGGGATAACGCCAACGAGTTTTTCTTTAAAAGGCACTTTTAAAACTCTACTATCATTAACAAAAAAAACAATCAGTTCATCTGCATCTGGTGATAAATAAACAACGAATTCAAATTCATAACTATGCGGATTGCCATACTCAATATCTGTATCAATACATATCAGTTGCCCAAACTGACGGACAACAACCCCATCATTCTTATCGATTAAGAAATAAGAACATGGACCACTAGCAGCACACCCACTTCTAAAAAGCAAACTATTTCTATATTCTTTTATCAATTGATAACCTAATCTATAGGTATATGGGTAGACATCTACCGGGACTTCGTCTATAACGAATTTCTTGCCGTCTTTTTTTTCAAGCGTGAGCCATATCCGATCACAAGTAAACTGCCAATACAATTTCGCATTATTCGAAAGAGCTGTCACGTCACATGAAATAGCTGAGCTCATCAATGAGTTATTGCCACAGTAACACCGTCTTTTACTTTGAGCTATGGATGAAATGCTAAATAACACAAAGATTAAGAATAAGAATCGCATATAGTCACTTAACACACGCAAATTCGCAAAAAAAATCTGTGTCGTTTACTTACTATCCGTAAAAAAATCCGTGCCTTAGATTTGTCTTTCAAAAAATTCAATGTCATTAAATGTATATTAAAAACTTTAGCGTATATACCCTTCAGCTAATTGATTCTTCTCTTTACAGAAGAAACCTCATTTGTTCGTTATAATACCATTGACGTTCATTAGATGGTCACCAAAAGCACTAAGGGGTATCAATGACTTTAATCGATCGCTTACCAAGTGGTGTCAGGTAATAATCAACACGAGGAGGTTTCTCTTTGTATAGCTTACGTTCGATCATTCCTTTTTTCTCCAAATCTCGTAGTTGACTATATAACATCTTATCCGTGAGTTTTTATGATGCCCGTTAACTCATCATCAAATTCCTCTTGCCTAAGCCAGGCCACGACACAGTATGACCAATGGCTTCCAAGGTCATAAAAATACTTTATTGAGATATCCATCTCGAATAACTATTAACCATTAACGGATAACGGCATTCCGATAACTCCCCTACGGCTGCTCCGAATCCCATTCAAAGTACTCGTCTTTCTGCAGCTCTACTTCCTTCTTCTTCTGCGTGCCTTTATTCTTGAAAGCTTCGCGGAGTTCCTTTACTTCGTTCTTGAGGTCGTTTACGATTTTCTTTTTAACGGCTTCAGTATCGTATTGAATGCGATAGTTGTCGGTGGTGCCGGTAATTTTCAGATATAGTTTACTTTGTCCGGAGCCATCTTCTTCGATGGCACTTTTTGCCTCAAGGTCAACAGTTTTTACTTGCCTCAGAGGAGTAATGATACGATAATCAATATGCTGATCAAATGTATGCGTACCGCTTACTTTGAGACTGGTAACATTGGTCCGGACTTCCATCTGCGGTATATAGATCGTTTTGTTTTCTATATGTATATCGTTTTTCAAATCAGAGAAACGCAGGTGACTTAATCCATCGTCTTTAATATAGCGCTTCAGTTTTTGCATGGGTTCGAAATCATTCAGCTCGCCACGCTTTATCACGACACCTATATCTGCGATGAGCGTCTCGGGGAAGAGGCGCAGGTCTGGCTTGAGTACCATCTCGAGATTTACATCAGAATAGGCTTGTCCTTTGAGGTGCTTGTCCTGGATGAAGTCTTGCTTGAAATTTTCAAACACATAGAACACGCTGTCGATATATATACCATCAAGTTTCAACGTGCTTACTACATCAATTGCTTTTTTATTCTTGGTATCTACTATACCCGAACATGAAAGCGCACCTCCCATTGTATTAAGCGTGATGTTACGCGAAACAGCCATCTCATTTTTCACCAGCAAATCACCTTTCAGATTGCTTCCGTGGAAACGTTTATACTTCAGCGTTTTTATATCACAATTGAAATTGAGATTTATATTTCGGGAGATGTTAAACGTAAATTCCTGGTCTTTGCCCGAGGAGGGTTCGCTAAAGCTGATCGCAAAGAGTTGATTGAGGTCAATATAGTTTGATTTCAGATCGGTTTCTATACCGATCGGCTGATCTTCAAACAACAGGAAGGTAATTACGTTCTTAAAAAATCCATTGAGCAGAAAATCACTATTACCAAGTTTACCTGCCACGTTACTCAATGCAAGATCGTTGTTGCTGAACTGTAAACTTCCTTTCAGGTTTTGCAGCGGCACATTATCATTACCATATAGCAGGCTTATACTCTGTAGTTCTATAGTTCCCTGCGTGGAGACGCGTTGCGCTGTTGCCTTCTTTTTGAGAAGGCCTATTTTCCCTTCGAATGAAACATCGGCAAGCAGTGAGCCGGAAACATTTTTTATAGTCTGTACAGGGTAAAAATCAAACACTGAAGCGGCATCGAGGCGACCTTTGAAATCGGCCATCACTTCCGGATCTTTGAAATCCGACATCACAAAATTCGCTGCGAATGATTGGCCATTCAAAACACCTTTAATATTCTTCAACACCAACGTAGCTTCACGCAGATCAGAAACTTTGCTGCTGGCAAACGATCCTTCAAGGCTTGCACCTTCAATGCGTGTCTTGAAATCAGGATGAAATATAGTGGCATCGTTAAAACCAAACTCCACAGAAAACGATGGACTTCTTCGTTTACTGATTTCGCCCTTTAGTTTCGATTTAAAGTACACATCGCCTTTGCTCTGGTATTTATCAAAACTCTTGGTAGCTGACTCCGGCAGCAATGAAAATATAGTCTGGATGTCTGTGTTTTCACCTTCTGTTACGAGATCAATGACATTTTCATCTTTCCAGTTATATACTCCCTGTACTTTAAAGGCCGACTGTTTTAATTTAAGCGTAGACGGATTAATGGTGAGACTACGTTGCTCATCATTATATACCAGTTCCGTGTTTACTATAAATGATTTGTTAGCCAGGTATGAATTACCATCAATGTTTATCTTTTCGGTAGTAAGTTGTCCCTCCGCATCGATGTTATATATATTGTTTGTGGTGCCAATAGACGCAACAAGGTCTTCACTGGTAAACATGAGGTCTTCCGATGCAGAGATGTTGAGGAAGTGAACTCTGGTATTTTTAAGGCTTACGTTGTTCAGTTCGAAGCTTACTGTTCCTGGGGCAGACTTTTTATCCTCTTTGGAATCTTTTAAGATCGTATAGTTATTCTTGCCGTCTGAATCTACTTTGAGGTTTGTTTCGCTGTCGCGGATCTTGAGACCGCGTATAGTATATTTCCCTTTCCACACCTCGATCGGGTTTAGCTGAAATGAAATCACCTTGGCCGTAAGCAGCGGATATTTACCGGGGTGACTATCCTCAACATATACATCGGTAAAAACAATGGATAACTGCGGAAATTGCTCGAAGAGCGAAACATCCATTTTACCAATGTTTACAGGCGTATTCAGGCTTTTGTTAGCCTCGACAATGAACTGGTTGATGATCTTGTCTTTGAACAGGAACACGGATACGACCAGCGACACAAATATGACGGCCAGTGTCAGCGCGGTGTAAAAAAGTATCCTCTTAAACGTTTTCAAGCTTAAAAAATGGTTTGACAAAAATACTGTCAAAAACCGAACCTGCGTGCGTGAGGACAGATTTTTACGATTCCATCACTGAATTACACTTTTTTGAAGTACTTCAACTCGTTTGGTTTCAGCTCAGAACACTTCACAGCCATGCCCTTCAGCTCAATTTTATACACCCTTGCAAAATACTCCAACAGTATATTCAGGTGGCGAAGTGCCCGGGCCAGGTGCTTATCGTAGGTAAGAAATGCCTGATCGGCTGCAAGCTTTTGATCTTTTTCATTTACAAGGTACCGGCTTCTTCGTGATAGCGATTGCAAGGCTGTATAAGATATATACTGATCTTCCGGCAACCGGGCTGGAGAACTTTGATTAACGAAATTAAGTGCAAAGTTTACATCTCTATGCTTTCTGTATTGCAGACCGTATTTGGACAGATGAGCATTTACCAGGTGCAGCGCGGTATAAAAGCAAACCGTAACCTGCCAATCGTGGCAATCGTCAATAGAATTATTGATGGTTGCAAGAAAACGTAAATTACGCTCAGCCTGCAACAGGTGTTCTTCGTATTTAGCCAACGGGGTATAATTAGTATCTCAGGATTTATACAATGTATAGTGATTCGGTACAGCCAACGTATCACTTGCTTCTACTATGGTTGTTTCCATATCAAATCCATAGTTGTGATATTTTGAATTAATGAATGCTTCTGCTTTGAGTAAAGCTTTTTCGAGCAGTTCGTCATTATCATTTATTTCGGCCCACACCAGCACTTCCGAATCGTTAAAATCAAACGCCAGCTTTCGTGGATAACTCGAGGCAATCATATTCAGATAGTCGAGAATAATGCGTGGCACAAAATGTTTCTGAGCGCTGGCCTTACCTAAATGAGCGAGTTCATCGGCATTGCCGCTAAATATAGTCTCGTAGAATTTTTTGAGTTCAGCATTGGCCGTATTCGTCTCCAGCTGCACCTGGTGGGCTCTTAGTGCAGCAATAAACTCATCAAACCAGACTTCGGCTCCTGTTGTTTTTTGAGTTTCTATCATAACAAAATAACGATTCGATGAATCTGTTTATGTTGATTCAGCTCAAAAATACAAATTATTATACCTTTCAGAAAGACAGCAGGGACGTATATCACCTTACTGAATCACAATCTTCTCCGGAATAAGAATAGCTGCCGGGAAGTAGCGTTTTACAGAGGCGTAATCCTCCTGTGCATCCATGCGGCTATAGTATTTGCCGACTTTCACGCGAAATATAGGCTCGGTAAACTGGATCTCTGTATTTAATCCTGGAAGTGATGTTGCAATCTGTTTTTTAACACTAAGCGCTTCCTCGCGTCTGCCGGAGTAAACCTGTATGGTATACCCTTCCACAAATCTGCGGTTTAGGTTGATATGATCGATGCTGTCGAGTACACCATCGAGTTTTTGAGTTACGGCTAACTTAGGCTCAACAAACTGTGTCGTAGGTTTTGTATTATCTGTCTGCGTTGTAGCGGTTGACGTTTCAACCGGCGCCTCCACTTTAGGACGCAACACAGATAAATCCTCCGAATACTTTCCTCCCTGGGAAGCTGTGCTCGTCTTTTGAGTCGTAGCACAGCTTTCCAAAAGAGCAATTGTGGAAAGTATATATAGTATTTGCTTTAGGCCTTCCATGGTATATACTTTATACTAGTCAATTATAACGCAACGGTTGTTGATGATATCATCTTCAACCTTCTTGTATTTAACATCACGAAGCACGCGACCATCCGGATATTGTACATTTACCTTATCGTTACGGTTCGCGATCTTCTCAGACTTCACCGGCATTACTTTTTCTTGGGGAGGTCTGTTCGGCTGTGGCTGCTGCGGACTTCCTCCACCACTGCTGCTATTACTGCTACCGCCACCACCGCTAAGCAGTGATCTTGATTCTTCTTTCTGCTCATTCAATCGCACACGTGAACGTGTAGCACGCGCTTCCTGAACATCATCTGCTTCCTGCACTGGTATATCTGCCTTCAACAAGAAGGAGATTGTATCTTCATTTACTTTCGCGATGAAGCGCTTGAACAATTCAAAGCCTTCAAACTTGTAGATCAACAGCGGATCTTTCTGTTCGTACACAGCGTTCTGAACAGACTGTTTCAGGTCGTCCATCTCACGCAAGTGTTCTTTCCAGAGTTGATCGATGATGGCAAGCGTAATCATCTTCTCCATCGACTTCACCAACTCGGCATTGTTCGTCTCTACGCATTTCTGTAATGCTGCAGCTACACCAATCTGTTTCTGTCCATCGCTGAACGGAACAAGTATATTTTCAACCGTAGCGCCACGTGACTTGGAAATCTCGCGAACCACTGGCAAAGCCTTCTCAGCTATAGCCTTATTCTTTCTGTGGTAATGCTCGAGTGCCTTGTGGTATAGATCGTCAGCAAGTTTATTCTGATCCAGTTTCTCAAACGTCTCTCTCGAGATATCGTAATCAAGACCTAATATACTCAGTGCATTGAGGCGCAGACTTTCATAATCATTACCATTCTTGGCGTTGATTACCATGTCTTCGCACGTATCGTTCAGCATGGTGAGTATATCCAGCTCTAAGCGCTCACCGAACAAAGCATTTCTTCTGCGCTTGTAAATTACTTCACGCTGCGAGTTCATTACGTTATCGTACTCGAGCAGACGCTTCCGTATACCAAAGTTATTCTCTTCTACTTTTTTCTGTGCACGCTCAATAGAGCTTGTCACCATGGAGTGCTGAATCTCTTCACCTTCTTTCAAGCCAAGTTTATCCATGATACGGGCAATACGCTCCGGCATGAACAAACGCATCAGGTTATCTTCCAATGATACATAGAACTGAGATGTACCCGGATCACCTTGGCGACCTGAACGACCACGCAACTGACGGTCTACACGTCTTGATTCGTGACGTTCCGTACCAATGATAGCAAGACCACCCGCAGCTCTTGATTCAGGAGTAAGCTTGATATCGGTACCACGACCCGCCATGTTGGTAGCGATCGTTACCGTACCGGGCTTACCGGCTTCAGCAACAATCTCTGCTTCGCGCTGGTGTTGCTTCGCATTCAATACCTGGTGCTTGATCTTGCGCATTTGCAGCAGGCGGCTTACTACTTCTGATATCTCTACCGATGTAGTACCTACGAGTACAGGGCGACCTTCACCGGTAAGTTTAACGACCTCGTCAATTACCGCGTTGAACTTCTCGCGCATGGTTTTATATACCAGGTCGTCATAGTCTTTACGAACTGCTTGCTTGTTGGTAGGTATAACAACAACATCAAGTTTATATATATCCCACAATTCGCCGGCTTCTGTTTCTGCAGTACCCGTCATACCTGCGAGTTTGTGGTACATGCGGAAGTAATTCTGCAGCGTAATAGTAGCATACGTCTGTGTTGCGTCTTCTACTTTTACATTTTCTTTAGCTTCTATAGCCTGGTGCAGACCATCTGAATATCTTCTGCCATCGAGTACACGACCGGTCTGTTCGTCAACGATCTTTACTTTGCCATCAACAATAATATACTCGGTATCTTTTTCGAAAAGAGTATATGCTTTGAGAAGCTGGTTAACGCTGTGGATGCGTTGTGATTTTACCTGGTAATCACGGATAAGTTCTTCTTTTTTATGAAGCTTATCAGCATCGCTAAGTGTAGTGTCGCGTTCAAGCTTATTGAGTTCAGTGCCAATCTCTGGTAAGATGAAGAAGTTATGATCTTCACCCTCACCTGTAATCAGATCTATACCTTTCTCGGTTAATTCAACGCTGTTATCTTTTTCATCAATTACAAAATACAAAGGCTTGTCGGCCTCCGGCATGTTGCGTTTATTATCCTGCAGATAATAGTTTTCTGTTTTTTGAAGTACAGCTTTTGAACCAGGTTCACTCAGGAATTTAATCAACGGCTTATACTTCGGCATCGCGCGATGCGCGCGGAAGAGTGAAAGACCGCCATCTTTTTCGTTACCTTCTGCTATCTGTTTTTTAGCTGTAGTCAGGTAATCGTTAATAAGTTTTTTCTGAGCCTCTACCAGTTTATAAATGCGTGGTTTCAGATCGTAAAATTCATGCTGATCGCCACGTGGTACAGGGCCAGAAATGATCAACGGAGTACGCGCTTCATCGATCAACACGGAGTCAACTTCATCGACCATAGCATAGTGATGTGCGCGCTGCACGAGTTCTTCTGGCTCGCGCGCCATGTTATCACGCAGGTAATCGAAACCAAATTCGTTGTTGGTTCCGTAAGTTATATCAGCACGGTAAGCATTTCTGCGAGCGTTGGAGTTTGGCTCGTGCTTATCGATACAATCTATACTTATACCGTGAAACTGAAATATAGGGGCCATCCATTCGCTATCGCGTGTGGCCAGGTAGTTGTTAACTGTTACGATGTGTACACCACGTTTAGCCAGTGCATTGAGGAAGGCCGGCAAAGTCGCTACGAGTGTTTTACCTTCACCCGTTGCCATCTCGGCAATTTTACCTTCGTGCAATACTATACCACCAATGATCTGCACATCATAATGCACCATATCCCAGGTGATCATGTTTCCGGCAGCCATCCATTTGTTATACCATCTCGCTTTGTCACCTTCGATCTTGATGTTTTCGCGACCTACTGAAAACTGGCGATCAAAGTCCTGAGCCGATACTTCGAGGTATTCATTTTCCTTGAAGCGTCTGGCTGTTTCACGCACAATGGCAAAAGCTTTTGGAAGTACTTTCAGCAATACTTTCTCAAGCTCTTTATTACGATTCAGTTCAATCTTATCGATCTCCTGGAAGATGGCATCTTTATCATTTATCTCAAGCTCCGGATTGTCCGCTATCTTTTTATGGAGAGCCGCTAACTGATCATCTATACCTTTGAGTTCGCTGTTGATGAACTCCTGGATTTTTTTTGTTTCGTTACGAAGTTCATCGTGGCTTACAGACTTCAGTTTTTCGCCTTCCTGCTTCGTCTGTTCAACCAACGGCATGATGCGCTTGATGTCCTTCTCCGATTTTGTTCCGAATAATTTAGCAATGAGTTTCAGCATAGTGTAAGTCTGTTATCCATTAAGTGCCGTTGCAATCTGGCAGGTACATCCCACACACAGATGACAAAAACTCTTAATCTCCCCAAAAGGGGCTTAAAGTTAATTTGTTTTTTGAGATTTCGGGGAGAACAATTACAGTTCCAAGTCGCCTTCAAAGACCATTTTGGCAGGACCAACGAGAAAAATTTCCGTGAACGTGCCGGACTGGCCGGATTTAAATTCAACCGAGAGGTCGCCTCCCTTTACTTTTATGTTCACAGGTGAAGTATATCCTTTCAATGACGTAGCAATGGCCGCGGCTGTTACGCCTGTGCCACATGACAGTGTTTCGTCTTCTACACCACGTTCATAAGTACGTACGTAGATTGTGTTGTCTGACAGAAGCTGCACAAAGTTTACGTTTGTACCGCCTGGCTTAAACGCATCGATATAGCGAATCTTCCTTCCTTCCTCCACCACCGGATACTCGTGGACATTATCCACAAAGCGTATATAGTGTGGTGAACCTGTGTTTAAAAAATAGTCGTTGCCGATGGTTTTTACTTCTGCCACATCATTCATTTTCAGACGAATGATACCGGTTGATAACAGCTCTGCCGAATGCGCACCGTCATACGCGTTGAAAGTAGACTTGCCATTTACAAGTCCTAACTTCGAAGCGAAATGTACTGCAGCGCGACTGCCGTTGCCACACAGACTTTGAGAGCCATCGCTGTTATAGTATTCAACATTGAAATTAAGTGACGCATGTTTTTCGATAAGCATCAGTCCATCAGCACCAACACCAAATCTCCGGTCGCAGATCTTTTCTATCTGTTCTTTGGTGAGCGATAGTTTACCATCACGGTTATCCATCACCACGAAATCATTACCGGTAGCCTGGTATTTATAGAAATGAACTTTCATAGCCTTGGTCACTTGAATGGGGCAAAAAATTTTATCGGAAGATTAAAAAAAGAAAATATTGAGAGCAGTGGCTTATTTCACTTCCTCATAATCAACGTACTCGCCTCCGTTTACCTTGCTTTTCTTGGGTTGAGGAGTTTTCCGTTGTTGCTGCTGCTTATAGCCCTTAAGCTCCTGCGCTGCAGCACCGGCGCGGAAAAAGAAAGAACCGATCTTGTAGAAGACGTAAACGATAAGACCGAGTATGAGAAGAAATTTTAACATAATTGCTTCGTTTAAGAGCCTAAACAGGAATACAAAGGTAGAGGTTCGCGGGTAATTAGCAATTCACGTTGAGAATGTGATTTTGACCATATAGTCGGCCAAGGGATCCGGCTTATTTTAAATCACGTGCTTTACGCGAATAATTTTTCCATCTTTTGAAAAAACGAGACTGCCATCTTCCTTCTTCGTTTTCTCGACCAGTCGCTGGTGTGAAATCTCCAGGCCTTTCTTGATTTTGTTACGCAGAGCTTCTCCTTCCTCCTTTGTCATTCCATTCCTGAAAGTACATAAAAAAGCCCCGGAAAAATTTCCGGGGCTATAATTATTCTTAGTGATTATCTACTCAAATACAAATTCCGCTCCGAGTAAATCTTCATGAAGTAGTCGTCCATGAGATCATCGATGAAGTAGATCGCTTCGCCGGTTGATTTCATTTCAGGACCAAGCTCCTTGTTCACCTCAGGGAATTTATGGAAGGAGAACACCGGTTCTTTAATCGCATAACCTTTACGTGTCGGGTTAAAGGTGAAGTCAGTTACTTTCTTTTCACCGAGCATTACTTTCGTTGCATAGTTTACATACGGTTCATCGTATGCCTTGCAAATGAACGGTACCGTTCTGGATGCGCGCGGGTTTGCTTCGATGATATATACTTTATCGTTCTTGATAGCGAACTGAATGTTGATCAGTCCGACAGTCTTTAATGCAACTGCAATCTTGTTGGTGTAGTGCTCAATCTGTTTTACCACCAGATCTCCTAAGTTGTACGGAGGAAGCACAGCGTACGAGTCGCCCGAATGTATACCGGCAGGCTCAATGTGTTGCATGATACCGATGATGTATACATTTTCACCATCGCATATTGCATCTGCTTCTGCTTCGATGGCGCCATCGAGGAAGTGATCAAGCAATACTTTGTTATCCGGCAAGTGTTTCCAGATATCGAGGATGTGATGTTCAAGCTCCTGCTCGTTGATCACAATCTTCATACTCTGTCCACCCAATACATACGAAGGACGCACCAGCAACGGGAAGCCTATGGTTTTGCAAACCTCGAGTGCCTCGTCTGCATTCTTCGCTACACCGAACTCTGGATAAGGTATACCTAATTCTTTCAGCAACGAAGAGAAGCGACCGCGATCTTCCGCAAGATCAAGCGCTTCGAACGATGTACCGATAATTTTAATACCATATTTGTCGAGCTTCTCAGCAAGCTTCAGTGCGGTTTGTCCCCCGAGCTGCACGATAACACCTTCTGGTTTTTCATGCTGAATGATGTCGTAGATATGCTCCCAGAATACAGGTTCGAAATATAGTTTATCAGCTATATCGAAGTCTGTTGAAACAGTTTCCGGGTTACAGTTGATCATGATGGTTTCATAACCACACTCTTTTGCGGCCAGTACACCGTGCACGCAAGAATAATCGAACTCTATACCTTGTCCGATACGGTTCGGACCAGAACCTAACACTACAACTTTCTTTTTATTCGATACAGTTGATTCATTCTCGGTATCAAATGTAGAGTAGTAATAAGGCGTCTTCGCTTCGAACTCAGCCGCGCAGGTATCAACCAGTTTATATACTCGCTTTATACCGAGGTCTGTGCGCTTCTTATATACATCACTTTCGTAGCAGTCGAGCAAGTGCGCGATCTGGCGATCGGCATATCCTTTCTCTTTCGCAGTACGAATCAGTGTTGCCGGTATATCATCAATGGTATATTTCTCAATTTCTTTTTCCAGTTCGATGAGTTCTTCAATTTGCTTGAGGAACCAGCGATCGATCCGGGTAAGTTTCTGCACTGTCTTCATTGGTATACCAAGCTTCAGTGCATCGTATATATGGAATATGCGGTTCCAGGATGGATGCTCCAGGCTGTACAGAATTTCGTCTTGCTTCTGCAGCGACTTGCCATCAGCACCTAAACCATTTCTTCTGATCTCGAGTGACTGACAAGCTTTCTGTAATGCTTCCTGGAAATTTCTTCCGATACCCATCGCTTCGCCTACAGACTTCATCTGTAAACCAAGTCTGCGATCTGCACCGTGGAATTTATCGAAATTCCAGCGTGGTATTTTTACGATCACATAATCTATAGCGGGTTCGAAGTACGCTGTAGTTGTACCAGTGATGGCGTTCTTTAATTCATCCAGATTATACCCGATAGCAAGTTTGGCAGCAATCTTTGCGATTGGATAACCCGTTGCTTTTGATGCCAGCGCGGAAGAACGCGACACACGCGGGTTAATTTCTATACCGATAATGTTCTCGTCATTATTCGGATCAAGCGAGAATTGTACGTTGCAACCTCCGGCGAACTGCCCTATACCATTCATCATTTTAATGGCGAGGTCGCGCATGCGCTGGTATACGGTATCCGGCAGTGTCATAGCCGGAGCAACCGTGATCGAGTCTCCGGTATGTATACCCATCGGATCGAAGTTCTCGATCGAACAGATAATAATTACGTTCCCCATGCTATCGCGCAGCAACTCGAGCTCGTATTCTTTCCAGCCCATAATACTTTGCTCCACTAACACCTCATGTATAGGTGAGGCGTGCAAGCCGCGATTCAACGCTTCGTCAAACTCTGCCGGGTCGTTTACGAAAGCTCCGCCGGTGCCACCCAACGTATAGGAAGGACGAATTACCAATGGGAAGCCGATCTCCTGGGCAATTTCTTTTCCCTGCAGGAATGAACTGGCTGTACCGCCTTTACAAACTCCCACATTTAACTCAAGCATTTTCAACCTGAATTTCTCGCGGTCTTCTGTAGTCTCAATGGCCTTGATATCAACACCAATGATACGCACACCATAGTGTTGCCAGATGCCTGCCTTATCACAATCAATGCAAAGGTTCAGCGCAGTCTGCCCACCCATAGTCGGGAGCACAGCATCGATATGATGCTTCTCCAGAATTTCACGAATAGATTTTTTTGTCAGCGGCTTCAGGTACACATGATCAGCCGTTACCTTGTCTGTCATGATCGTAGCCGGATTAGAATTGATCAGCACGACTTCGATTCCTTCTTCGCGCAATGAGCGCGATGCTTGTGAACCGGAGTAATCGAACTCGCAGGCTTGACCAATAATAATGGGGCCGCTACCGATGATGAGTACGGAGCGAATACTTCTATCTCTTGGCATTTTTTTAGTGGAGTGGTATGAACAAAATTGCGCAAAAATATAACATGAGGTGGAATGCTAAAGCGATTCGCGAATATTAATATTCAAAATAAAAATTCAGCAACTTCATAATACCATCCATGGTAACGAATGTTGGTGTTTCACACCGATGTGACCGTTCCCGTTACCGTTTGAAAAACTTATTTTCACCAACGAAAAGATTTTAAAAACTTAGAGTGAAGAAAATTGCAAGCATGAACCTGAACGGTAAAAGCCGTGAGCAAAATACGTATGACGCGATTGTTGTAGGCTCCGGTATAAGTGGTGGTTGGGCAGCCAAAGAACTGTGCGAGAAGGGATTAAAAGTACTGATGCTCGAACGCGGTAAGAATGTTGAGCATCCGAGCTACCCTACTACCAGCAAAGATCCATGGGAATTTGATCATGGAGGAAAGCTCACGCGCGAAGACCGTGAAAAAGGATATATACAGTGTCGGCATTATTCCTATCGCGCTGACAATAAACATTTTTACATCAACGATCTTGAGAATCCTTACACCGAAGTGAAACGCTTCGACTGGATTCGCGGTGATGTTGTAGGAGGGCGATCGCTTCTCTGGGGCCGGCACTGCTATCGCTGGAGCGACCTCGACTTTGCTGCCAATCTTTCCGATGGTCATGGTGTTGACTGGCCCATTCGCTATAAAGATCTCGCCCCTTGGTATGATTACGTGGAAACATTTATCGGTGTAAGCGGCCAGGCAGAAGGACTTGCACATCTACCCGATGGTAATTTTCAACCACCGATGGAGATGACGTGCGTTGAAAAAAAATTCAAGGAAGGTTCAGAGAAAAAATTTCCGGATAGAAGAATAACGATTGGTCGCGTTGCAAATCTTACTGCACCTGTTAAAGGCCGTGGTGTTTGTCAGTATAGAAATCAGTGTCATCGAGGTTGTTTATATGGAGCTTACTTCAGTACGAATGCGAGTACAATGCCCGCAGCTTTTTCAACCGGTAATCTTACCCTTCGACCGCATTCGCTGGTGAACAGAGTTTTGTATGACGAACAAAAGAAGAAAGCGATTGGTGTTGAAGTTATTGATACGGAAACCAAAGAGGTAACTGAGTTTTATTCACGCATACTTTTTCTAAATGCATCAACCCTTGCTACAACATTTATACTTCTTAATTCTGTTTCGAAGCGTTTTGAAAATGGATTGGGTAACGACAGCGATCAAGTTGGCCGAAACCTGATGGACCATCACAAACACTCCGGAGCGGAAGCACTGATGGAAGGATATGAAGATCAATATTATTTTGGCCGCAGACCGAACGGACTATATGTACCACGCTTTCAGAACATGAATGGCAAGACCGAAAATTATTTTCGCGGTTTTGGACTCATGGGCAGTTCGTGGCGTAGTGGTTGGATGAGTCATTTTGCGTCTGATCAGATAGGAGAAGCTCTGAAGCAAAGTGTTCAGAAGCCCGGCCCGTGGGGAATTTCTTTTTCTGGTTACGGTGAGTGTTTGCCTTACCAGGATAATCGCGTAACGCTGAACACCGAAAAGAAAGACGCCTTTGGCCGCAATACTATAACTATTGATTGCGAATTTAAAGAGAACGAAATGGCCATGCAGCAACACATGTCACAAGCAGCAGCAGAGATGCTGGAAGCAGCAGGCTTCAAAGATATAAAGCCCTATATCAACACTTCGTTTCCCGGTAACGCCAATCACGAGATGGGCACTGCGCGCATGGGGCGTGATGCAAAAACTTCAGTACTCAACGCATTCAACCAAATGCATAGTGTTAAGAATGTTTTCATTACCGATGGCTCCTGCATGACCTCGTCCTCGTGTGTTAATCCATCGCTAACCTATATGGCGCTGACTGCGCGCGCATGTGATTACGCTGTGAAAGAAATGAACCGTTTAAATATATAGTGACTCAACCTTAAACCAATTCCATACAATCATCATGAAACGACTCAGTATAGTATTTTTTCTTTTTGTCTCGTGTCTGAGTTACGCGCAGAAAACCGATAAAGGCTGGCGGAAACTTTTTAATGGTAAAGATCTTACAGGCTGGAAGCAGATCAATGGTAAAGCTCCTTACAAAGTAGAGAATGGAATGATCGTTGGCACAACCATCAGCGATTCACCGAACTCGTTTATTGTTACCGAAGAAACGTTTGGTGACTTTATTCTCGAGCTTGATTTCAAAATGGATGACGGCACCAACTCCGGAGTGCAATTCCGCAGCGAGAGTAAGCCTGATTACCTGAACGGAAAAGTTTTCGGCTATCAGCTCGATATAGACCCTACGCCACGCAAATGGTGCGGAGGTATATACGATGAATCGAGAAGACAATGGCTCTATCCTTTGGAGTATAATTTACCTGCCAAGAATGCGTATCGCAATAACGAATGGAACGCCCTGCGCATTGAAGCAATAGGCAATACGTTGCGTACGTGGATCAACGGTATACCCTGTGCTCATGTAATTGACGACATGACCCTGAAAGGTTTTATAGCATTGCAAGTACACTCTATCAACAAACCTGAAGAAGCTGGCAAGCATGTTTGGTTCAAAAACATTCGCATCAAAACAGAAGCACTTCAACCATCGCCGGCCGATTCAATCTTCGTAATGAACTTTGTTCCGAATACACTTACGGAACAGGAAAAGAAAAATGGTTTTGTATTTCTGTGGGATGCCAAGACAACACAAGGATGGCGCGGTGCTTACAAAGATAAATTCCCGGAAAAAGGATGGGAGATAAAAGATGGAACATTAAGCGTTGTAAAATCTACCGGGGGCGAATCGCAGAATGGTGGTGATATAGTTACCGTGAATGAATACGGAGCTTTCGATCTTCAATTTGAATTTAAACTTACCGAAGGTGCGAACAGCGGTGTAAAATATTTTGTAACCGAAAAAGAAAATAACCAAGGTTCTGCCATAGGCCTCGAATACCAAGTGCTCGATGACGAAAAACATCCGGATGCAAAAATGGGGGCTGCCGGCAACAGAACGCTCGCATCGCTATACGATCTCATTCCTTCCGATAAAAATCCGAGAGGCCTTAAAAAGATTGGCGAATGGAATCAGGGGCGTATTATAGTATATCCTGATAATCGTGTAGAGCATTGGCTGAACGGTTACAAAGTGATCGAGTATAAACGCGGCAACAACATTTTTAAAGCGCTGGTAGCACGCAGTAAATATGCGCAGTGGGAGAACTTCGGCATGGCTGAGAAAGGGCATATTCTGTTACAGGATCATGGCGATAATGTTTCTTTCAGAAGCATCAAGATCAAAGAACTGAAGTAAGTATATATATCGATTCACCCCCAAATCATTTATAGTAAACAAGAACTCAGACCCATCTATAGCTTATGAAAACGTCCAGAAGAAGTTTTATAAAGAAATCAGCGATCGCGTCCCTCGGAGCCATCGCTTTTTCAGCGAAGAGTTATGCTAACATCATTGGTGCGAACGACCGCGTGCGCGTAGGCGTTGTCGGGTTCTCCGATCGCTTCCGCCAGTCGTTGCTGCCAAGCTTCATGAATCACTATCAAGA
>CBIHOZ010000160.1:0-16556 GCA_966211525.1 uncultured Chitinophaga sp.
AAGGTTATAAGCATGGAGTTAATTCAACCTAATAGTTTTGTGGGTAAACATAAACTCGTCTCGAGGACTCTGGCGGAAGCACACACAAAGACAGAACAACAACGATCTTTAAACTAAAACCCGTTAGCCATTAACAAAACACATGAGTGTACGAAAAGAAATCACAGAATATAGCGGTATATATTTCATAACCTTTACATGCTGTCGCTGGCTACCACTATTTGAAATTTGTAACGGATATGATACTGTCTACAAATGGTTCGACTATCTCAAGAAAAAAGGTCATTATGTAACAGGATATGTAATCATGCCGAACCATGTACATGCGTTACTGGCTTTTAGAAATACGCAAGGGCAATCCATTAACGCTATTGTTGGAAACGGGAAACGTTTTATGGCTTATGAGCTGGTTCAAAAACTCGAGAAACTTGGTCATCATGATATATTAACAAAGCTATCGTCATTTGTAAATCAAAACGAAAAACTCAAAGGCAAACTTCATGAAGTCTTTGAGCCTTCTTTTGACTGGAAAGAATGTTCTTCTGATAAATTTCTGGAGCAAAAACTGAATTATATTCATGAGAATCCTTATCGCGGCAAATGGAGTCTGGTACAACAACCTCAAGATTATGTACACAGTTCTGCACGATATTATTTATCAGGACACCAAGGTATATATGAAGTACTGAACTACATGGAACTCGAGAATATAGACTTATCCAAAGCGCTGCTTGATTAATTAAGGCTGTGTCGCCGAGTCCCCGAGGGGGGAGATCAGCTCCGACTCCATAAAGATTTTGCTAACCGATTCGAAACCGCTCCATTTTGTTTAAAGTGATATCATGGGCGTTGTTTGAGCCAGACTGATCTTCCATCCCTCCTGGTCTTTTATCAATATATAGGTTAGGGCACCTTTCTCTGATGGAAGAGCACCTCCCTTACCATCAATCGCATCTCGATTGTCAGATACGTGCTTGATACAATTTACTAAGGCAACATCGGAACGGAGGAAAATGATGTTTTCAACTACATTAGTCGTAACTACTTTTGCAAGTTGACCTGACAGCGCTTTCCGCATGGCATGCTCTAACTCATCGCGACCGAGGACACGCCTTCCGGCAAAGTTGACAATGACAACCTCGTTGGCGTGAAGAGGAAGAAAGAGGTCCGGATCGTTCTGGTATTTTGCAGCATTCTCCACCAATTGTTTGATGGCCGTTATTTCCTGCAGCCTGCTGGTATCGTTGAGCTCAATTTGTTCTGGCATCGTATTAATTTTTGTAACGGAATGTTCCATGAAATAAAGGCTAATTAAAAACAAAACACAAAAGTGAGCAAGAAATGGTAATTCGATATATATCTAAAGAGGTTAAATATAAAAAGTCGCCCTTGTCAGCAGTCACGCAGCTTTATATTTTCACCTGTTTTAAAGACGGAAACAAAAATATACTTTAGGGTTCAGATTGAAAATTCGTGCATCGAGACATCAGAGTCCTGGAAGCCAGTGACTCCAGTTAGGCTTAGAAAAGTTAAAGTCGTTTTGCTTATAAACTTAGTTTCAAAAATATTATGACTACCTATAGCATTTATCCCGCCAAGTAATTGAAGTGTGAATCCTCTGTAAGATACATTGTAAAAAAAATGAGAACAATTTTAAAACTCAAGCACTGGCAAATTTTTATGCTGTCATGGGGCATGTTTACAATTATACCAACTACAGTATTTATAGCTCCTGCTGTGATCGGCCTTTGCTTCCAGCTATGGCTTATCTTATTTCTGATTTCGTTGATGAACAGCTTCATTTGGGTATGGGCAATCGTTAAAGAATTAGGGAAACTATCCCGCTCCATTAGCACAAAGCTATTTAAGATCGCATTCTGGATTCCCTTTATATACATCTGGAAATTCATTTGTATCATGCTTTGCAGTGCATTCGGCCACAAAATAAAAAGCATCAATCCAGAAATTGAGATGACAATGTTTGTCTGCTGGGGAGTACTCTCTGTACTCTGTATAATTTACGGACTGGCATTCATTGGGCGACTGATTAAGTCCATTGAATTAGGTAGACCACTGTCTATAAAAGAATATATTGCAGAGTCCCTGCTAATGCTGTTTCCCCCAATCGGTATCTGGATCATTCAACCTAAACTCAACAAGATTATTGCTCAGCGTAATCCTTGAACTGAAAGGGAGCAAATCATCAGCATAACAGTCCGCGCCATCCGAAATATTTAACGTTACAAAATTTGACGGCTCGGTAATTTTTCCAAAATTTCGGGGTTATGCGTAACATCCTACCTACCTTGCTGGCGCTGTGTGCTGCCTTTGCGTCTTTTGCGCAAAAGACAACCGATTATCGGAACGAAGCACTACTGCTAATCAAAAATCTTAACACCAAGCATTTCTCTCCGCGCGTTCTTAACGATAAATTTTCTGAACAGATTTTTAATCAGTGTCTTTCTAACCTGGACCCTAATCGCGTACTTTTTACAGATGCGGAAATTAAGTCGTTGGCAAAGTATAATTTATTGATTGACGATGAACTGAACGGCAAAGGCTGGGCTTTTCTAAATGAACTTACTGCTGCTTACATACGCAATCTGCAACGTGCCGAGACTCACATTAACTCGGTTACAGCAACTGCCTTCGGGGAAACCATTAACGAGTATTATGCAGATGACACAACACGTTGGGCTATAAATGAAATTGAACTGACTGCAAAGTGGAGAGTACTTCTGAAATACAGAACATTTGAGAAGCTTACCGGTTTGAAACGTGATTCAAAAAGCAATATAAACGGTTTCTATACCAAGCATGAACCTGCTATTCGGCAACACGTAAAATCATCAGCACTGCGAGGCATCCAAAAGATAAAACAACATCCTGCAGGGATAGCTGCCGTGGTCGCATCTATATACTTTAAAAGTATAACTTCTGTATATGATCCGCACTCGGTATATCTTTCTACCACAGATATGGAAAATTTTCTGTCGGAACTAAGCACAGAAGGATACTATTTCGGAATAACGCTCACCGAAAACAACAACGGAGATGTAACGATTAAGTCTGTAACACCGGGAGGCCCGGCCTGGAAGTCGGGAGAAGTTCATGAATCAGATATAGTTTTAAATCTCACGTGGGAAGGACAAAAGCCTCAAGACATCGGTATATCGCTAGACGAGGTAAACGATTTGCTGGAAGATGCCAATCACACTACCATGGAATTTACTTTACAAAGTGTAGAAGGTGTTGTTAAGAAAGTGAAGCTAAAAAAAGAGAAAATATCCATGGAAGAAAATTATGCCCATGGGTATATATTAAACGGTGGCTATAAAGTAGGCTATATTTCTCTTCCTGATTTCTACACAACCTGGGGACATGAGACTGCTGGCTCGAAGTGTGCTACGGATGTAGCGGAAGAAATCGTTAAGCTCAAAAAAGAAAATATACATGGTCTTATACTTGATTTACGTAACAACGGTGGTGGTGCTTTGAAAGAAGCAATTGCCATGGCAGGTATATTCATAGATGAAGGACCGCTCGGCATTATGAGAGAACGCGATCAGGTTGGGACAACGGTAAAAGATATTAATCGCGGCACTGTCTATGATGGTCCGCTGATCGTGTTGGTTAACAGTCGCAGTGCTTCTGCTTCTGAGTTTTTGGCAGCAGCCTTGCAGGATTACAACCGCGCAATTATTGTTGGCAGCACAACGTATGGAAAAGCCACAGCTCAGTATATATCTGCGTTATTACCGGGACAAGCCGATCCATCGCTTGGTTCACCAAAAACCGGAATTGGCTTTGCAAGTATAACTACCAGTAAAATTTATCGTGTTACGGGCTCATCTGCACAAGGCAAAGGTATTAAACCTGATATAGTGCTCCCCGACCTGGTAAGTTCACTAACCGGTCATGAAGCCGACTTGCCATACGCATTGCCTGCCGACTCTTCGAAGAAACGAACTTACTACAAGCCGTTACTACCGATGCCCCTTGTTAAACTCCGAAAGCAAAGTGAAGCCCGCGTAAAGGCATCTGCACCTTTTCAAAATATAGCGAAGATTGACACTTGGTTTGGTCAGCAAAAGATGCGTAAATCGGAACCTGTACTTTTAAACTGGTCGCAGTTTGTAAAAAGAGAAGAAGAGTCGCCTATATATAGCATGACATTTGAAAAGTCGCTGCCCAATGCATTCTATAGTGTAACCAACAGCGCTGTTGATCAGAAGCGAATGAATGTTGATGAGTATGCAGAAGTGTTCAGCAAGACCTGGCGAAGCAGACTGTCCAATGATATATACGTTACAGAAGCTTTTTTGATACTAAGTGATCTCCTTGAAATGAACTGTCGTTAATCCTAACCAAAACTTTATGATATACAGATTTACCGTTACTATTATTTTAAGTGTAATTCTTTTTACTGCCGGTGCACAATCGGCTGAGACTGCCGGTGAATATATGAGCTTGTTGGCAAACCAGGAAACAGAGCTTTCTGAAAAATACCTGAACTATATGAGCGAAGTTGCTCATGGAAATCGTGCACGCAAATCAGAACGCAAGCGACAAGAATTGATCAGCGAAATCAAACAGTCTTTGTCGATGGCCAATAAACTCAGACCTTACAAAGGCGATGCATCATTGCGCGATGCTTATAAAAAGTATTGGGATGTACTGCTAAAAGTATTTAACGAAGACTATCACAAAATTGTGAACATGGAAGAAATAGCAGAGCAATCGTATGACGCCATGGAAGCCTACTTATTGGCAAAGGAAAAAGCAGGCGAAGTACTTTCTCTTGAAAATGAGAAAGTACGGGTAGCGTATAAAGAATTCGCTTTGAAGAATAATATACGTCTGGTTGATACAGATTCGAAAATGTCCAGGAAGCTTCGTCAGGTTGGTGATTTTAACGTGTACTACAACAAGCTATACCTGATCTTCTTTAAAAGCTACAAGCAAGAGGGCTATGTTACAAAAGCCGTAAACGAGAAAGACATAAATGCTATTGAACAAAATCGGGTAACGCTACAGAAATTTGCTGAAGAAGGACTTGGCAAGCTCGACACACTCAGGGCTTTTAAAGGAGACGGCTCGCTTATTACAGCTTGCCGTAAAGTACTTGAGTTTCATAAAAGTGAAGCCGTAAAAGATATACCTGTGCAAAGTGAATTTGTATTGAAGCAAAGCGAATTTGAAAAAATTCAAAAAGCATTTACAGCCAAGCCTGAATCAAAACGCACAAAAGATGATGTTGTTAATTATAACAAAGCTATTGACGATTACAATGCTGCAATCGTGATTTTCAATAAATCAAATCAGACGCTGAATGCAAGCCAGTCAAAAGTTCTGGAGAACTGGAACAATTCAAGCAAGCGGTTTATGGAGCTTCATGTGCCCAGATAAATAACGACATAAGAAGATATGTACCTTAATAAAGGCTCCACTACAGGAGCCTTTATTATTGACCAGCCTTTAACTATTCGGAGTACCGTTTACCAATTTTGATGGTGACGCTATTTATAATGATTTGTATGATGACTTCTGGAATGAAACCTCTTCCGAAAGAGAAATTACCCGAGAAGGTGGTACAATGGGCATTCGCTGGGCAATCCTGGACGACACCGGTTCGACTAAAGATGCATGGGGTAATTTCGAATTATATGGTACACTCGGAGATCCAACACGTTTTTACAGCTTCCATAATATAGCGACTATGATAACGCAATTGGAAAACAACTCCGGTGTTACTGGTGTTCCCGACAATTTCAGTGTTAACACAGAAGGTGATGAGGGTGAATCCAGCGGAGGCACAGACATGTCGTTGCTTGTTGGTAAAAAATTAGGTGTATGGTTGGTAGAAGAAGATATATACTTCACACTGACGTTTACAAAATGGGGATCAGGATCAACTGACAACAGTATTTCCTATACTCGCTCAACAAAAGACTAATATTTTGCGATTGTTAATGGTTAAGGGCTCCACGTGGAGCCTTTTTCCTTTATATAAAAGCTATATGAACTATATCATCAGAAATGAAACAATTCTATATATTTATAAATCATAACCATATTTTAAGTGACAGAACCCTTAGACAATCCTCCGAAAAAGGAAAATAAAGTTGCATCGCAAAGCAAGCAGGATACGATCTTCTTTGCGCTAAATTACTTCATTCCGTTTTATGGACTCCGCATAGCACTTGAAGATTACCTGGCCTCAGACAGAATTCCATTAAGCTATATACTCTTACTGCGACTGGTGTCTGGTATTAATACTGGAGTAGTTACACTAAATACCCGCGGTAAAAAACTCCAGGTCAAAATTTTCGCGTCTGCAACTCTTTTGATTGTTGTGATGCTTGTGAACCTATATTTAGTATAAATGTTTTTTTACCAGTCTGGAGACTGATGACATGAGTGGCACAAGTCGGAGACTTGCGCCAGTTATTCTGCTACAAAGGGAGAAGCAGGGAGACCTTCCTTGTTATATAGATTAGCTCCTTGTGGATTATCCATCCATGCATAACGTACGGCAACAGGATTCTTTACATGTTCACTCCGAACCTCAATTGTATTACCGGTGATTTTGGCTTGGGCCGGAACAAACTTTTTGTCTGCTCCTGCAATTTCAAAATACTTTAATGGTTCGTTATTCCTGGAAGTGAGTCCGGAGCCGATACTCGTAAAGTGCAACTTGATTTTATCTCCTTTTACTTCTTTCGATCGATATATAGGCCCGGAGTATACCACTTTCTTATCACCATAGGCTATATATTGAGCTGCGAGGGCGAGGCGTTTTCCGACATCTTCTTTGTTTAGTGGATGAAGATCATTCCACTCTCCTATATCTATTGTAACAGCCATTCCCGTGTTTGGAACCGATAGTGTCTTTCGCTGCGCTTCTCTTAACTCCGACCAGCCGCCTTCTGATGCTGAAATGGGTGCATAGTTACTCAGCTGCACATACAAGAAAGGAAAATCCCCCTGCTTCCAATGGTTACGCCAGTCATTGATCAATGCACTAAATATAGCATGATAGGTTGCGGCACGTGCAGTGTTCGATTCTCCCTGGTACCAGATCACACCTTTTATTGGAAACCGAAGCAGCGGAGAAATCATAGCATTGAAAAGTCCACCGGGTTTATACTGCATGAACGTTGTTGGCGCCAACGGCTGGGCTACTGTACCAACCTGGTATTTCCATGCACCTCGTAAGTCTATTGTGTCGGTTCCGTTCGTGATGTGATATGCTTTGTCTTCTACAAAACCGCCCTTACCTACATTACTGATAACCCGAATTACAATTGTATTCTTGCCGGCTTTGAGCACATGTTCCGGTATAGTATATCTGCGGGGTGGATACCGATATCCGGTAGTTCCCACCAGCTTCCCATTGACATATACCGAATCGCTATCGACAATACAGCCGAGGTATAGTTTCACTGACTTGCCAACCATCGAGGAGGAAACACTAAATTCTTTTCTGAACCATACCACACCATTCAAATCTTTCAACCCCTGATCATGCCAGTAGCCTGGTATATTCATAACTGACCAATGGGCATCGCTATAGGTTGTATCGTACCATTTCTTTTGGTCATGACTACCTTTATCGTTCTTATATATAGTATTATACCACGCGCGACTGATTAAACGCTCTGTATTTTGAATACTGTCCAACAACGCATCGTTTTTGAATCGCTCTGCTTCTTTTAAATGTTCCGGAAATTTCTTTAACGCATCCGCGCTGAGCCATGCTTCTGCGGGTGATCCTCCTACGCTGGCATTGATCAGTCCGATTGGCACGCTATATTTTTCATACAATGACCTGGCAAAAAAATACGCGGTGGCACTGAACTTAAGAACATTTTCCGGAGTGGCGCTCATCCAACTCCCGGCAGGTATATCTTCATGAGTTTTTTTAAAATCATACTGTGTTGCTAAAAAGAAATGACGTATAGCAGGGTTTTCCGCGTTTGCTATAACGGAACTATATCGTTCCTTAACCCGCTCCATTGGCAATGCCATATTGGATTGTCCGGAACAAATCCATACGTCACCAATAATTATGTTCTTCACTTCAATGGTATTGCTGCCCTCTACCTTCATGGTATAAGGGCCACCGGCTTTCATAACGGGTAATGTTATCGACCAGTTTCCCTTGGCATCAGCTGTTGTCGTGTATACTTTGTCGTGAAACCGAACGGTGACTTTCTCATTGGCAGCAGCCCAGCCCCACACGTTTACTTTTGTATCTCTTTGCATTACCATGCCATCGCTGATCAACCGCGGAAGACGTACTTCGGCAAATGATGTCGAGTAGAATAACAGGATAGCGAAGAAGAGGATTAAACATAGAGGTCGCAGTTTATTCATATTGTCTTGAGAGCAATGTGGTTTAGGAGGTAATTTAATAAATAGTGAGGCTATTTTGTATAGAACGGCTTCGTTTATGGGCTAACATTTTTTTACAGTCTGGAGACTTTCAGCATCATCAGGTACAAGCCAATAGACTGGCACCGGTAATTTTATTACCATCTAAATTGTTTTTAATGGTAAAATATAATACGTTTATAAAATGAGAAGCATTGCTACGCTGCAACTCGATGGCGGTTGTCCGGTTTTTGATTTCACCAATACAATCAGTAACCGGAATGATCCCGACTATTTCGATTACCTGACGAAGTATGATGACTTCGTTGAATGGATCAATAAAATCAAGTTATTGCCCAAAGGAAAAATGGATGCGATCGCTGCGTTCTCTAAAAGTCATACGCGGAAATCAGCAGATACATTACGACAGATCATTGAAGTGCGCGAGGTAGTTTTCAAACTATTCTCGTCCCTGGCACAACAGCAAAAGGCAGATAGGGAAACAGTAGATGCCTTCAATGGTTTCTTTTCCGAAGCTCTTTCAAACATGCGTGTAGAAGTTGGTCGTAAGGAAGTTGCTACGTCATTCTTCGTTTCAGAAAAAACTATACTGAAAGAGCCCCTATATATCCTGGTTAAAAATGCCTTTGATATACTTTCGACACAATCTTTTGACAGGATTAAAGAATGTCCTACCTGCCGGTGGCTTTTTCTGGACACAACCAAAAACGGCAAAAGACGCTGGTGCAATATGCAGGTATGTGGCAGCAATGACAAAGCACGCAGGTATTATCAACGTAAGAAAGAATCCTCTAATCCAGTATAAATTATGAAGTCAACTGTTTACATATACATTCTACTTATTTTATTGGAAGGTAGCTGTGCTCCTGAAAAGAATGACGCCATCTCCTACCCGACACCACTTCCTGACTCAGTCGTGTTAACTTTTTTACCAGGTGTCGTATCTTCAGACTCGCTTGATTTCAATTCGGCTTTCTCTCCGGATGGAAAAACGTATTACTTCTGTCGCGCCAAAAAAGGAAAATGGGACATATACCAGGTTTCGTTAAACCCGGAACAGAAGTATACTATTGCAATGGCACCATTTTCAGAAGCGGAGTATTCACAAGCTGATCCGTTCATCCTGTCTGATGGAACGATATACTATATATCCAACCGGCCAAAACATGAAAGCGACACACTCCGGGATTACGACATCTGGAGAATTCATCCCAATGCAGACGGAACATGGTCGGCTCCGGAAAATGTTGAAGGAGTAAATTCCGACAGCACGGAGTACTATGTATCATTAGCTGCAAACGGTAATCTATACCTTGCCTCCACGCGAAAAGGTGGTTATGGTGGTCTTGATCTGTATGTGAGCAAACTGGTGAATGGCAAATATACTTCGCCCGAAAACCTTGGCCCATCTATAAATACAACAACAGACGAGCACGACCCGCTCATCACTCCCGATGAACAATCGATCATATTTACCTCGTACAACCGAGCAGGTGGGTATGGTGAAGCTGATCTATACTATTCTCAAAAAGACAATCATCAGTGGTTGACTGCGAAAAATATGGGCAGGCAGTTTAATACACCAACGTATGAGTATTGTCCTAATTTTTCTCCGGACGGAAAATACTTCTTTTATAGCAGTGAGTATGATGTAAAGTGGATTTCCACCAAATACCTTCCGTTCTCTTCAGCGGAATAATATAAACCCTGGGACTTCGTCACATTACCTGAAAATTACCGCATTGCAAACGGTATTTTAAGAAAATCAGCGATTGATCACAATCTTTACTATTTTTGAGGCTTTTAAAGGCGGCCCTGCCCCGACCGCCCACTGACCTTGCTAAAATTATGTTTGACATCTGCTGCATCGGACACATTACGCTTGACAAAGTAGTTACTCCAAAATCAACCGTTCACATGGCGGGCGGTACATCGTTCTACTTCTCCAACGCCATTAAAAACATGGCTGTCAAGTATACCCTGGTAACTGCGCTTGCCGAAAGTGAAATGAAGTTTGTAACAGAACTTCGCGCCAAGGGTATTGATGTTAATGCATTGCCCAGTGCTCATACAGTATATTTTGAAAACATCTACTCACACAACGTTGATCATCGTACGCAGCGGGTTTTACAAACAGCAGATCCGTTTACGATAGAACAACTCGCAGATGTACAGGCCAAAATTTTTCATCTTGGTCCACTGCTGGCTGATGACATCGCTACGGAAGTTATCAAGTACCTTGCAGAAAAAAGTATTGTATCCCTCGATGTACAAGGTTATTTGCGTAAAGTAGAAAACGAAAATGTGCAGGCTATAGATTGGCCCGCAAAACGGGAAGCACTTGCCTATATCGATATACTGAAAGCCAACGAACACGAAATGGAAGTGCTTACAGGCAGCAGCGATGTTCGCGAAGGATCAAAGATACTAGCCGACTGGGGTGTAAAGGAAGTAATCATTACACTGGGCAGCAAAGGTTCCGTTATCTATCACCAAAATACATTTTATGATATACCGGCTTACCTTCCTAAAGCTGTGACTGATGCCACTGGTTGTGGCGATACCTATATGGCAGGCTATTTATACCAGCGCATCCGGAATGCCGACCTGCAAACGGCTGGTGAGTTTGGTGCTGCCATGGCTACTTTAAAAATTGAATCGTCTGGTCCGTTTACCGGAGCACATGAAGATGTAGCCGGGTTGCTGAAGCACGGAAAAAAAGTAATGCCCGTAGATATCTGACCGGGGCTATATTCCGTTAGTAAATTATAGCGCTTCGTTACAACTGCCGCTATTCCCTCACCATGAAGTTTCTTGCTATCGGTATACTCCTACTCCTCCCAAGCATAATCCGCGCGCAGGTGGTAACGCATGACGACTTTAAAAGTGTTATCCCCTATCTACAGAACGAGGACTTTAAAAGTGCGTTTGAAAAAACAAAACAGCTTCTCAGCTCTACAAAAAACGACTCTTCCGATATACGCGGTATCGTAACCTATATGAATATCTTTGCGGCTGCTGGTATGGTGACTGCTGACCAGATGACGTATGATGAATTTACAAAGAACACCAACCAATATATAGGTCAAAGGATTGTTATGCCGGCACATCCTTGTATTGACAGCACCGCGCTGGGGTATAACTCGCTAAAGTTTGTTATGCACAATGGTATATTAAAGGGAATGACAACTACGGCTAACAAAACTAAAACATCAATTCTCTGTTTCGAGTACTTTGTTTATAAGGAGCCGATTAATCCTTCACGGTATATTGGTAAGAATGTTCGGTGTGGTGGAGTTCTTGAATCGATCGAAGTAAATCCGAACAAGTCGAAGATTTGGGTTTCGCGTGTTTATATACGGGATGCTTTTGCCAGAGTAGTTACCCCATAACTGGCGCAAGTCTGAAGACTTGTGCCTATATATGTTCCAAGTCTTCAGACTTGAAATTACCTATTAAAAAAAAATTAAATACATTTTCACCAGTCTTCAGACTGGTTTCATAGGCTGGCACAAGTCTTCAGACTTGCGCCAGATGTATATTTACTATACTATTGTAAAAAATTAACCGTTAGCTGTGAGTCGTAAGTACAAGATCCGGGATCAGGATCAACTATATTTCGTGACCTTTACTGTCATCCGATGGCTGGATGTTTTTACGCGAAGAGAATATAGAGATATATTTATGGATAGTCTGCGATACTGTCAGCAGTATAAAGGACTAGACCTATATGCCTATTGCATCATGACGAATCATGTACACATGATCATCGGCAGACGCGGTACTGGCGATCTGCAGGGAATTATACGCGACATCAAAAAATATACTTCTGTAAAAATCATTGAAGCCGTAAAAGATAATCCGCAGGAAAGTCGAAAGGATTTATTAATGTGGATGTTTGAACGTACCGGCCGCTATAATCCTAACAATAAAATATACCAGTTCTGGGAGCAGCACTCGCACCCGATCGAGCTAAATACGAATATAATGCTGGAGCAGCGGCTGGAGTATATCCACAACAATCCTGTAAAAGCCGGCATTGTACTATCGCCCGAAGACTATCTGTACAGCAGTGCTATAAACTATGCCGGGCTACCGGAAAAACTGATTGATGTTATTTTGATCTGATGATGATCGTGTACGTTACTCCGTGAGTACTCTCCTCAAATGAGACAATGTGTGCGTTAATGCTTTGGTCTCGCTGTTAACGATGCCTTCTGATGTAAACTGATCAATACGAACGCGGCCGGATGCATGAATGATTTTGTCTTCATGCAATAATATACCAACGTGTACAATTTTTCCTTCGGCATTTTTAAAGAAGGCCAGATCACCGGGACGCGCTTCTGTAAAATCTTTAACAGTTTTACCCTGATTGGCCTGCTGCGATGAATCGCGGAGAAGTTTATAGCCGCTGATTTTGAATACCATCTGCGTAAAGCCGGAACAATCTATACCAAACGGATTTTTGCCACCCCATTGATACGGAGCGTTTATATACTTCACTGCTATATTTCGGAGGTATTCGTACTCGCGTTTTAGTCCAACGTTTTTAGCTTCGCCATTAAAAGCAAACTGTTCTTCCATCTTGAACAGTTCAGAACTTGAAATGGGTATCATACTCCCCATAAGAATTACCAGCGGGCTCTTGTTGTAGAGCATGCTCGAAGTAAGGTCGGTGGTAATTTTAAATTCGGATTTCTCGAGGTAATCAAAATACTCTTTCGATACGGCATGATGCTGCCTGGTATCGATCCATCCTTCATACTGATCAAAATGAATACGGATACGCAACCAGTTCTTGTCTTTCGACTGGTCCATCACTTCATAATGATCTCCAAACAGAAGCTGTGTTGTCTGCTCCGCTTTATCAGAAGCTTCCGCACGTACCGACAATACGCTCAGGCGACAAACACCATAATTCATATTCTCCATTATGAAAATTCTCCGTTTACTTTAGCTTAATACGATTTAACTCACGCTTGGCATCTCGCTCCCGTATACTGTCGCGCTTGTCGTGAAGTTTCTTACCCCTTCCTATAGCAATCTCCAACTTGGCAAGTCCACGATCGTTAATAAAAAGTCGGGTGGGAATCAACGTTAATCCTTTCTCCTCAATCTTACCTTCCAGTTTTTTTATCTCCGAACGTTTCAGCAACAACTTTCGCTCGCGGGTAGCAGCATGGTTATAGTGCGTACCTTGTGCATACGGCGTAATGTTAATCCCCTTCACAAACAGTTCGCCATTGTTAATATAGCAATAGCCATCCTGCAGGTTTACTTTTCCTTCGCGGATTGATTTAATTTCCGTGCCCATCAGCACCATGCCCGCCACATACTTATCCAACAACTCAAATTCAAAACTTGCCTGGCGGTTCTTTATATTAATATTATCAGAAAAACGTTGTTTCATCTTCAGTTATTCAAATATAGGGTTACCGGTATAAATACAGTTGTGTGAAACTGATTTTTACTTTCACCTGGTAAAAATTCCTTTGAGGGTTTCTTTCTTTAAAATCTTTTGTCCTGTCTGACCAGTGGCAATAAGCCGGTTGTCTACCATCGCTTTGTAACTGCAGATCAGTTCATGGTCGCGAAGACTTTCGATTTGGGCAGTAAAGATAATTTCTTCTCCGACAAACGCAGGACTTTTATGATCAATACTCACCTGTGTTCCGATACCTTCTTCATCGTCTTCTTTCATCTCCAGCACAAACAGTCTCGTTGTCCATTCGATTTCACGTGCCAATACAAATGTGGAGCATACAGAATGTACTACTTCCCCATGAAAGGCAGCTACGTCCTGCGGTTGAACGGTATAGCGGTGTTCTTGTTGTGTTGTTGCAATACTTTTCATCGTGTTACATCTTTCCATGTATACAACTGAACGTGTAAAGCTTCATGCTCAACGCGTTCAACTCAAGACAAAGGCATTCGCGCCAGGGGAGTAACATCGAGTGAACAAAATTCACTCTTCAGGTATTTATAGTGTGCCGCTACGGCAATCATCGCTGCGTTGTCGGTACAATATTCAAATGAAGGTATAAATATATTCCATCTCTGCTTATCGCCAAGAGCTTTTAACTCTTTGCGTAACCCGGAGTTGGCGGAAACACCTCCTGCTATGGCTATATTTTTTATACCGGTTTGCTCGCTGGCCTGTCGCACCCGGGTGAGCAACATGTTGATGAGATGCTGCTGCAGACTGGCACATATATCATTAACATGTTCTTCGACGAAGTTGGGGTTCCGGGCCTTTTCATCGCGTAGGAAATATAGGAAAGCAGTTTTGATTCCACTGAACGAAAAATCAAGTCCGGGCATAACCGTCTCTGAAAACTTATAGGCCTTCGGATTCCCAGACTGCGCATACTTATCGATCAGCGGTCCGCCAGGATATGGAAGTCCCATAATCTTGGCTGCCTTATCGAACGCCTCTCCTACGGCATCATCCTGTGTTTGTCCGATCACCTCCATGTCGAGATGACTTTTTACCAGTACGATCTGCGTATGTCCACCGCTTACCGTGAGACAAAGAAACGGAAACGTTGGTTTAGGATCGTCAATGAAATGCGCGAGCACATGTGCCTGCATGTGATTGACTTCGATCATCGGAATGTTAAGCGCCATTGCCATCCCTTTGGCAAACGATACACCTACCAGTAAAGCTCCCATTAATCCGGGGCCGCGCGTGAACGCAATGGCATCGAGTTCTGTTCTGCTGATGCCCGAAGTTTCCATCGCTTCGTTCACTACCGCTACTATGTTTTGCTGGTGTGCACGTGAAGCGAGTTCAGGAACCACTCCTCCGTATTTTTGGTGGACTGCCTGTGAGGCGATAATATTATTAAGTACCTTGCCGTTTCGTATAACGGAGGCAGATGTTTCATCGCACGAAGACTCAATGGCAAGGATAACGGGACGCATGTGTAGTTAGAATGAACCGGCAAGTTATCAAAAATAGAATTCGAAAGATACTCGCCTATCTTTTTACAGCCCTTATATTCCTGCTCATATCAGGTTTTTTAGTGCTGCAAATGCCGCCTGTTCAAAACTGGCTGGCCTCCCGGTTTCTGCGCAATTTTACCGAAGTAGTGGGTTTTCCTTCAACCGTAAAAGGTTTTCGTATGCTCTGGTTCGACCGTCTCGAACTTACCGGAGTCAGCGTTTATGACCTCGAAGGCAACCGGATGATCGGGGCCAAAGAGATCCTCATCAACTTTAAACTTTCGCAGCTTCTCGAAAACAACAACGTTAACATTGACGGTATCTATGTTGACAGCGCCCATGTATATCTTACTAAAATTCATGAGTCTGATACTTCGCGCGATCTGAATATCAATGTCTTCATCAACCGGATCAACGAAGGTTACTCTTCCGGTGGCAAAGGTACCGGTAAACCTCCACGCATAAACATCGGTGAAGCCTTTCTCAATCAAAGTCAGTTCACCTATATCAACCAGGATCAGGATACGATACGGAATGGATTTGACTATAATCATTTCTCGCTCGCTGTAGATGAAGGTCACCTCAACAGCTTTGTAGTGTTGGGCGATACCACGGAGTTTTTTGTTCGCACGCTGATCACGCAAGACCTGAAAACAAAATTCAGGGTAAACCAGTTATCAACCTTCTTCCGGATTTCGCAAGGCGGTATGGAATTTACGGGACTCAATCTGCAAGCCGGTGAAAGTACAGTTTCCGATACCATTGTGTTTCGCTATAACGGCTTACGCGAATTGAACGACTTTGTGAGCAAAGTAAAGATTCACGCGAATCTGACCAACACCACCATCGACCCAAAAGACCTCGACTTTTTTGCGCCCGGTGTAAACCGCATAACACAGCCGCTGAAGCTCAGTGGTATATTTAATGGAAGAGTAGATAAGTTCAAGCTCAGTAAAATGCAACTGGGTATAGGGAGCACCAACCTGAATGGTTCGCTGGATATGGAAGGGCTGCCTAACTTCAATGAGACTTTCATTAACCTCAACGTTCAGAATTCAATCTTCGATCCGCGCGACTTTACCTTTTTGTTTAATGATCGTACACTTAATCGTCTGCGCCCGCTGGGTATACTTCGTATGCACGGACAGTTTTTAGGTTACCCAACCGACTTTGTTGCCAACGGAACATTTGCCAGCAAACTCGGTACGATA
>CBIHOZ010000161.1:0-16546 GCA_966211525.1 uncultured Chitinophaga sp.
GCAGCCAGTTGTTCCTGCCGGCCACTGCCTTGTGGTGCAAGCGCGAGCAACCGAATGGCTTCATCGTAATTGGGTTTTACCAGCGAAGGTTCCAGTTGACGAAAGAATGGCAATCGTTTTGAATCTACGGCTATAAATATAGCACGATGCTTCTGTTTTGCTTCTGCAAGTGTATCAATCAACCGCTGCGTAATTACACCCTTTGTATAGTCAGAGATAATGATAGCATCATATTGCGCTATATCTGAAATCGCAGCTGCAAGAACTTCATTACAGGCTTCATCGATGGTGCTTTCATCACCTGCATCAAAACGCGTCAGTACATGACCACCGGCCATGACGCGAGTCTTCACGATTGTCTTACGATTGTTCGAGCGAATAACGTGGCTGGTATCAACGCCAGCGCGTTGCAGCAACGAAACAGCTTTGTCGCCATCGGTATCATTGCCGATCACCGATGCGAAATATACCGAAGCACCCAGTGTTGCTACATTGCAGGCTGTATTGGCGCCACCACCGAGTAGTTCAACGCGATCGGTAACATCTACAACCGGCACAGGTGCTTCAGGACACAGACGTGTACTGATGCCTTTCACATATACATCGAGTATAAAATCACCTACTACGAGAATGCGTTTGGATTTGAAAGTCTCAATGATTGACAAAAAATCTATATCGGGTATCAACGTTGCTGCCATGCGTACTCTTGTATTAGTTGTGATGCCTCCACGAGATCGTTTACTATATAGGTTGGTTTTCGAAGTGAATTCGTTTCCCATTCGGTTTCATTGCCGTTGTTGATCAGAATGGTTTTACAACCGGCACGATTACCGGCTTCCACATCATTCAGTATATCTCCGATCATCCACGACTGCGAAAGATCAACCTGAAAATCTTTGGCGGCCTGCAGTATCATTCCGGGTTGTGGCTTACGACATTCGCACGCTATAGCATAACGCTCGACCACGCCTTGCGGATGATGCGGACAAAAGTAAAATCCATCTATAGCGGAATCGCCCAGTAATATACCCAGTCGCTCTTTCACTGCATCCAGGGCCTGCTCTTCAAAATAGCCGTGCGCTACACCGGCCTGGTTCGAAATCACGATCAGTATATACCCGCGTTCCTTCAGGTCGCGCAATGCGCGAATGGTACCGGTATAGAGTATGATACGATCCGGGTTTACATTATAAGGAACATCGTGTATTAACGTACCATCTTTATCGATGAATACTGCCTTGTTCATGTATATATCTTTCTATAGCACGGGTTGTTGACGTACTCCATTTATATATTCTGCATTACCGTTCTTCCGGGCGTCTCCGTCTTCACTTACCAGTTCTTTCGGAATGTTGGTGCGATTGAACAGGTTTGATTCCAACAGACTGCAGATGGTATGCAGCACGTGCAGGTGCATTTCCTGAATGCGTTGTGTACTATTGGACGGCACAACGATATCGATATGCGCATACTGCGACATCTCTCCTCCCCCCTTACCGCTCAGGGCAATGCAGTACATCTGCTTGTCGATTGCCGCTTTCATGGCTTTGATCACGTTAGGCGATTGTCCGCTGGTGCTAAAGCAAAACAGTACATCACCTTTTCTGCCGTGCGCCTCCACCTGCCGCGCAAATATATCTTCGAAGCCTATATCATTTGCCCACGCCGTAATCATCGAGCTGTCGGCTGTCAATGCGATTGCCGGAAGTGCTTTACGATTTGGTAACTCGAATCGCCCTACGAGTTCTGCTACCAGGTGCTGGCTTTCTGCAGCGCTGCCTCCGTTACCACATACCAATACTTTTCGGTTCCTTGTAAAACACTCTGTCAGCAATGCGGCAGCTTCCTGGATTGTACCCGCCAGTATCTTCTTTGATTGTTGTATAGTCTCAATCGCCTGATCGAATGCATCGTCTATAAATTCGTAATCGCGTTCTTCCGGAGCTTTCGGTGACGAAGCGAGATTGATGCGATCGTATAGCAGCGCCATTTTATCGGCTACCTGCGCCCAGGTAAACATCGCGTTTACCCGTTTGATCGCGTTGCGTTTCATTTTCTGCAACAGTGCCGGATCACTTAGCAACTCATACGCTTTTTTCGCGAGCGCATCCGGATCGTTGGGTGGTACCAGAAATCCTGTCTCAGTATCTTTTATACTATATTTTATACCGCCTACATGGGAGCCTATAACGGGTGTACCACACGCCATGGCTTCGAGCGGAGTTATACCAAACGGTTCATACCACGGTGTTGTAACAAACACATCAGCCGCAGCATAATAATATTTTAAGACATCGCGGTTCTTGCGACCAACAAATGTGATCGAATCTTGTACACCCTCCGCTGTCGCGATGTCCTGCAGGCGCGCAATCTCTTTATCAATAAGCGGATCGGCTGTATCCGTCTCACCGCCTACTACAACGAGCCTCACTGGCAATTCGGTTTGTTTCAATTTTACGAGCGCCTTCACAACGTTGTCCACTCCTTTGCGGGGCACCATGCGACCAAGTTGTAAAATGATATTCTCATTCGCATCCAGGTTCAGCACCATGCGTGCAAGCAGTTTATCGATCGGGTAAAACTCCAGCGGGTTAAATCCGCAGGGAATTACCGATATCTTCTCAGGAGAAGCGTGATAGTACTGTCTCAAATCTTCTTCATCCTGCGGACATTCGGCTATAATATGATCGGCTTCCTGCACTACGCGCTGCTCTATATCGAGTCGCGCAGCGGGGAAGCGGTCATTGTCTCCCTGGTATATTTTACGCACATGGCCGAGTGCGTGGAACGTTACCACAAAAGGTATCTGCAGGATTTCCTTGATCTCGGCCGCTACTTTTGCCGACATAAAGAAGTTGGCGTGTACGAGCGCATAGCCCTGGGGTTGCTGCTGTACAAACTCCAGCATGTTATCGCGGAACTCGTCCATATAGGGCAACAGCTGTTCTTTCTCAACAAACTCGGTTGGTCCTGCTTTTACATGTACGATTCTCACCAATGGCAACCAGTTTACTACCTGTGGCAATTGTTTGTTGTCCCATCTTGTAAATACGTCAATTGCGTATCCGCGGGCAGCCAGGTGCCTCGCCAACTCACCAACGTATACATTCTGTCCACCGCTATCTACGCCTCCGAGTGTTGCCAACGGTGATGCGTGCTCGCTGATGAATGCTATCCTGCGCTTTATCTTCATAACTATACTATTATATCTATACTATATATCCATCCGATCTGTACCACCAGATCTATACCTCCATCATCACTTCCGAATCATGCAGATGCGTTGTCGTGCGATCACTTTGTATAACACGTTGCACGAGGTTTTGCCAGTCGTGCCTGAAACGTTCCATATTGAATCGCTCGTACGCTACTCGTTGCCCCGCTTCACCCAACTGTTGGGCTAGTGGTCGGTTTTGCAGTAGTTGTTTCATTCTGCTAATGAGGTAATCAACATCGGTATGAATTATACCCGACTCGCCATCGCGCAGTACAGTTGTCATTTCAGTAGTAGCAAGTGCTACAATGGGAACACCTATCATCATCGCTTCGAGTATAGCGAGTCCCAGACTTGTATAGCGTATCGGGTTGAAGAAGAAACGATAGCGGCTGATGAACTGTGGCAACTGCGGATGGAGTACTTCACCAAGGCCTCCTATCTCTTCTGTTCCCATACCAATAAGATCCAGCGGAACGTGCTTGCTTACTTCTGTAAAAATGTCAGCGCCTAGTCTGCGGCCGCGTTCAGGCAAGTTGTTAATGACAACAATACCTTTTTCAATTTCACCGGTATAGGAAACAGGCGGCACCATTACACCGTGATCAATTACCGTAGCCGGTGTATCGTTGTTATCCCACATAAGTTTATTGTAGTGCGTTACATGCACCAGCGTTACGCGCTTGGAGTTTACAACGTGGTGGGTATCGGTCGGAACCTGTAGTGGCGGATCGTGCTCCAGATATATAGCGGGCAACTCGCGCTGCTCTGCCGAAAGTATTTCATACTGATCTTTCAGATAATTCTGTGTAGTTTGAAAAAGGATACAATCAAATTTAAAATCCCTGACATGGTTAACCGGTACTTCAATAACATTTTTTCCAAATGGAAATGTTGTACCTCTGCCTATATATCCTTCCTGTTTTTTCTCACTCAACGGAATATAAATTTCAAAATTACATTGAGACAAGTAGTACAGATAACTGCCGTGTATATGCCATGTAAAAATTCTTATAGGACTATCGCTGCGCATAACATAAACTGTTTTGTCGCAGAAGCAGTAAATAATAACGCCAGCAGAGAAGTAGAGGAATTATAACCTTGTTTTGTTGAATTACTTCGAAGTGTATTTTTTATTGGACATTTAATTTCTCAGAAGTGTGTAAGCAAAAATTCAAAGTGTTTCTCATTATCTGCTAACGCGAAGGGGCATGGATATTTAATTTACCGTGAAAAAAATTTTTTAACTATATCACGCTTGCTGAATGATGACGTTGAAGCCAAAACCATCACTGACAGAAGATGAAATTAAGAGAGGATTGAAACTTGTAATTGGTGATGGTCTTGCTGCCGAGGCTATGACTACGTTTACCGGAGGCGCCTTTCTTGTTGCCATGGCTTTACTGATGGGTGCTTCCAATTTTCAGATCGGGTTGCTTGCATCACTTCCAACATTCACCAATCTGTTTCAGCTTGCTTCTATCTGGCTCGTGCGCAAATTCAACAACAGGCGCGCAGTAGCGGTGATCTGTGCGTTGCTCGCTCGTGTGCCGTTGCTGATCATTGGCGTTTTACCTTTTCTGATATCACCCGAGAATTTTATCGCTGCACTCATCGTATTACTCTTTGTATATTATCTCTTCGGATCAATTGCCGGTCCGAGCTGGAATTCGTGGATCAAAGACCTTGTACATGAAAAATCGCTTGGTGCATATTTCTCCAGGCGGAGCAGTTATACCCAGACGCTGAATGTTGTGCTGAGCGTTGGCCTCGCACTGCTGGTTGACTATATAAAGAAGCATTACCCCGCGCTTGAAGCAGAGACGTACGCGTTCATGTTTATCGCAGGAGGAGTTTTCGGGATTACCGGGGCACTCATTCTCTCGCGGGTACAAGAGCCTCAATCGTATCTCAAGAAAGAAAATATCTTCCGGCTCATGCGTCAGCCGACGCAAGACAAAAATTTCAGAAGTCTTCTCATTTTCAATTCAGCATGGGTATTCGCCTTGAACATGGCCACTCCTTTCTTTATGGTGTTCATGCTAAAGACACTGCAGATACCATTGTCGTATGTAATCGGTTTGTCTATTACAAGCCAGGTGTTCAGCATTCTTACCATTCGTGCGTGGGGTATGTATTCCGACCGTTACAGCAACAAAACCATTATTGCCATAGGTGCTCCGTTATATATTGCCTGCCTTATTGCCTGGTGCTTTGTAGGTATTTACGAGCGGGAATACATCAATATCATTCTACTGGTAGTGATTCATATCATGACAGGAGTTTCAACAGCCGGTATCAATCTTTCGCTTACCAACATCGGCTTGAAGCTCGCGCCAAGGGAATCAGCGATCGTATACCTTACCTGCAAGAACATTGTTACCTCTATATTCTCCTCGGTAGCACCTATTCTCGGAGGTGTGCTGGCGGATTTTTTTACGCCTCGTTCCCTCGAGCTGGTGGCTACATGGAAGAGTGTTGACTATACCAAACTCTTCCGGCTGGCGCTCTTTCACGAATGGAATTTCCTTTTTCTCATAGCAGCTTTCCTTGCTTTTATAGCGGTAGAACTGCTGTTACAAGTGAAAGAAGTAGGTGAAGTACATAAGGATACCGTTGTGAAAATCATGCGCAGTAACCTTCGGAATAACCTGAAAGATCACTTTCTCATAGGGAATATGATCACCTGGCCGAAACATTTTTGGACACTGATCAAGAAGCGTACTACTCGTAAAAGACTCGCTCATCATCACACCAGTCACTCGCTGGATTGACATAAATCCTAACATAAACGTGTGGTACATTTCGGGCTACGCCTTGTCCAGCAATAGAAAACAAGCGCGATAAAGAAAAACTATGCTTTACTTTCCCTATAATTGTGAGACTTTTCGTAAATGAAACAGCAGATGCTATAGGGAACATTAGGATAATTTAAACCACATCTGTATTTTCGAAAAAGTTAAGTTTAACTATTAACTACAAATTAAAAAACGCTATGGCAAAAAAAGCGAAAAAGGCAGCAAAGAAAACTGCCAAGAAATCAGCTCCTAAGAAAGCTGCTAAGAAAACAGTAAAGAAGGCAGCTCCTAAGAAAGCAGCGAAAAAAGCAGCTAAGAAAAAGTCTGCTCGTAAACCAAACGCAGCGTTCATGGCACCTCTTACTCCAAGCGCTACACTCGCTGAAGTAATCGGCACAAAGCCACTGCCAAGAACTGAGATCATCAAGAAGATCTGGGACTACATCAAGAAGAACAAACTTCAGGACCAGAAGAACAAGAGAATGATCAACGCAGATGCTAAGCTGAAAGCTGTTTTCGCTGGCAAAGGTCAGATCTCAATGTTTGAATTAGCTAAAGTGATCAACAAGCACGTAAAGTAATTCTTACATTGCAAAGTATAAGAGGTCATTTGTCTGAGACGAATGACCTTTTATATTTTATAGCGTTAGCGGCTAATACGGTTAATAGAATACTACATTACACTCCGGCTTCTTCTTCTTAAAGCTGGCGATTGTCTTCGAAGAGATACCTGTATTATAGCACTTGAGTGTTTTGAGCGGGAGATTTTCCAGTGCACTGATCTTCTTCACGCGGGTATTGGAGCAATCAAGATACTCCAGTGCTGTTAGTTTCTCCAGCGCATTGAGGCCGTCAACCTGTGTACCGGCACAATTCAGTTTCTTTACAGAAGGCAAATTCTCCAGTACATCGAGTTCTTCCACCGGTGTATTCGAGATGTCGAGGTCTTCGAGATTGGTAAGTTGTGCCAGTGGTTCAAGCTTGCGCACCGGACTATTTACAGCATGCAGCGACTTCAACGTCTTCAACGTAATGAGTGGTGCGAGGTCATGTATACCGGTAGCAGCAAAGTGAAGGTCGCGCAGACGTACAAACTCACGCAGCACAGTGAGATCATTTACCTGCACATCGCTGAAGTGTAACGCTTCGAGTTCAACGAGGCGATGAAGGTCTTCACGTTTAGCATTGGCGCTCACGGCAACCTGAGTTTTAAAAATAGCTTTCCAATCTTCCGGCAGGTTGGTCCACCAGCGCACCAGGCTATCCGTTTTATATACCACGAGGCAGCGCGGATTTTTACCCAGGAAATCCTGTACATGATTATTGTTGATGGCTGTGTGATCAACATAAAGCGCCTTGAGCGAAGTGTTATCGATGAGCGAAGTAATGCTTTGGATCTTGCTGTTGTCAGCGCGCAACACTGTTAATTTCTGAAAGGGATCCAACACCGACAGGTCCTCTACCGGTGTATCGCTGATGTCGAGCAGGCGTATATCCTTGTGCGCCCCTATAGCCGAAAGATCTTTCACCGAAGTCTTGCTCGCGATGATCACCTGTACCTTCCGGAGTTTACGCAGCGGCTCAAGATCCCGGATCTGGTTGTTACCCGAGAGATTTACCGAGTCAAGGTTCATCACACGGGCCAGCTCTTCCTTCGAAGGATTCATACCGGTTTTGATCGCGGCACTAAAAACCTTGCGCCATTTATCCGGCAGTGCATCCCACCAGGTCTTCAGGTCTTCTGTATCGAAGATCACCAGTACACCGGGATTAGCGGCCATGAAGGCATCGGCCAGCGAGCGATCAATTTGTGTACGGTCGCAATATACCCGCTCCAGCGCATTCAAATCCTGCAGAGCATTCAGATTCGTTATCAATGTATAGTTGGCGTATAGCGCCTGTAACTTGGTTGTACCGGCCAGTGGTGTAAGGTCTCCTACACCTGTACTGTCAATATATAGTGTGGTCAGATTTTTAAAGGCGGCCAGCGCGGTAAGGTCGGCAATGCGTGTACCCGAGGCGTTGAGTTCTTCCACCTTTGTGAGCGTGGCGAGCGGAGCCAGCGTAGCTATACCGGTACGCGACACGTTGAGGTAACGCAACTCCGTTAGATTTCCGAGCACAGTGAGATCGGCAACGCGAGTCTTGTTCATATTGAGATGCTGAAGCTGCAGCATCTTCTCAATCACGCTGATATCACTTACGGCTGCGTTGCTGAGATTGAACTTGACGAGTTTTTCCGAATAGCGAAGCGGAGCTATATCCGTGATGCCGGTGCCGGATATATCCAGTTCCTCCAGTTCGGTAAGGTTTCGCACCGGACTCAGGTCGGTAATGGATGTACCCGAAAGATTCAACACCCGCAGGTTGGTGAGTTGCCCGAGTGGTTCAATGTCCTGTATATATTTATTGTGGCTGAGGTCGAGGGCATCGATGCTGGTGATGTTTTGTATATCATCCAGGTCAACACTGTCGGTTATATTGAGCTTTCGTTCGAATATAGATTGCCATTCGTATGAAAGCTGATCCCACCATTGCATGAGTGCTTTCTTCTGGTTGAACTCGCGGGTATAGATGCTTACGATCTTGAGGTCCTGCGCTTTCGGATCGTAGTTGATCTCGATATACCGCGGCATCGTATTATTGATAGGCTTGCCATCGGCCGTGGTGCCTTTCATGTTCCGCAGCAGCGATACTTTATAAAAGAGATTGTTATTGGCCGTAGTCTTTCCCTGTATATCCTTAATAGTAAACTCGAATTTCACATTCTGGAAAAAGAAATCTACGTCTTTGAGATAGGCCTGCACATCTTTATTGGTGATCACATTTCGCTTTTCAGCGAGATCGTCTTCGACCTGCACTTTTCCATCGCGAAATATTTTGCTATAGCTTTGCGTGATCAGTATATCTTTATCACCAGCGGGAGTGCTGCCGCTTCCCAGCGTATTCAATACATACTCCAGGAAAGCAACCATGTCTTTTACTTTCTGCTGGTGTTGTTTGGTAGGATCAGATTTACCCTGCCCCTGCCCGAATGAAGTATAGGCAGCGCATAATAAAAGAAGAGCGGCAAACCACCGCTTACTTTCTTTCATAATAGAGAAACTTTCTGAGAAGATTTTTTTCAGTCTCATTATTTAATTTCACAAGATTCGAGATAAGCCAGCCGGTATTGTAGCCGGGCCTGTTAAACTCCGAAAGTTCAAAATACCATCCGCTCACCTGGAAGAAATGGAATTTGACTTCATCAACGGTCTTAAATTTAAGATTCCCTTTTTTGATCTCATAGAGGAACAGGGAAAGATGATCGGGCACGAAACGCTTCACCGTAAACTGACTTACACTATCATTGGCAAAAGCCTTGCGTAAATTCATGAAGTCAAGCTCGTGACTCAGCGGATGTATAAATTTACCGACCTTTAATGTATCACGCTGAAAGTACGGATCGAACATATCGGCATGTACTCTGCTGATTACCCACTTGCTGCCGAGGTGATCTTTCTCCAGTTCCATAAACAGGATCACCGTCTGGTTCTTGCCGTTCTGGGTAAAGGTAGTATGTACTTCCGAATACCAGTTGCCCCCGTGAAAATCAAGCAGCACAGGTTTTTCCAATACCTCTTTGGCAAACTGTACTTTCAGATCGTTGCTGATGCCGCGGTTATCGTCATCGAACAACATACCGATATACTTCTTGCGAAGTTTTTCATTCCGGTATAGTTTGTCTTTCGGATAGTATCGGTCGCCTTTCTCGTTCTCTTCACCGTTAAACCTCCTGAAAAACTGATTTACCTGTTTGGTTTCTGCATACAGTTTACTTTCATCTTCCGCTGCGAGCTGTGCCCGCAGCGGAAGTGAAAGCAGGAATAAAATTACAAAGCCTGATAGGACGATCGATCTCATGCACTTGTTTCCGTCACGCGTATATCTCCTAACATAACATCCCAGAACTCAACAATGCGTCCTTGTATCTGGGTCTTCTTTCGCTCCACGTATATCGTGATATCTTTCTTAGTGGTATCTTTATACTTCATGCCGTCATCGGATTCTCCTTCGAAGCGCTGGTATATAGTAACAACACCTACGTAACGTCCATCGGGCTGGCGCTCCAGGTCGCTGATATAGTGTATATCATACCAGGTGATCGAAACGCGGTCGTAGTTGAGGGCAATCAGTCGTTCAAAGTACTTGCGCACTTTATAGTAATTTACCTCTTTACGGTTAAGTGATGATACACCCATCTCGGCATCCGGTGCGAAGAGTTCTTCGGCACGATCCATCACACGGGTTGCCTCAGAGTACGGTGTCTTTTTGTTACCGATGATGCTGATGTATTTACTGAGGTCTCTCACTTTTTCCAAAGCAAGTGAATCGATGGCCTGCTTTCTCGCCGGACTTATCTCAGCGCTTTGTGCATTGGCACGGTCTATAACAAGTAAGCTGAAAAACAGTATTACTATATATTTATAGTGACTCATGTTAGTTAATTTAAAGTGTATCGTTTATTTCTGTTTGGTTAATTCCAGCTCGGTAATTCTGCCGGAGCCATCGAATTGTATATTACTGATCTTGTTGAAATTCTTCTTCTGATCTTTCAGGTAGTTGAGATAATCGCGGATGGTGGTAGGACGATCGTAATCTTTTTGTCCGTTCTCTTCGCTGATCACGATCAATACCGGAGTATCACCCGATGAAAAAAGTGACAGTGCTTCGTTGATACTGCTGTTGGCAGACGCTACATTCGCTGAACCTGCTATCGCATTGAAGTATTGCTCCAGGCGTGCTTTCGGTTCACGTGCCTTGGCTTCGGCTTCACGTCTTGCACGTTCTTCTTCAGCCAGTGCTTTTCTTCGTTCCTCTTCCTCCTTCTGCTTGCGAAGCGCTGCTTCCTGTTCTTGTTTTACTTTGTCAAGCGATGCCTGGTTGCTGGCTTCCATCGCTTTCTTTTTACTCTTGCAACTAGCTCCTGCCAGCATCAATATGAGGAGGGCTGCTGTAACTAATCTCGAGGAGTTTCTGATTTGATGTATCATTTTTCTATTCTGTTTTTTATACTGATGAGGAATATTTTCCAAAGAAGAGCCACATAAAATTCTATGCCAGTTTTATAGTACGCTAAAACACGATAGCATAAACGTTTATAGTAATTTGAATATTGTTCTGTGCATATACCGGACGATGTGTAGAGAAAGCCCCCACGGCTTGCTATAGGTATACGAACAAATCACCTGCCGGTTATGAATGACACCGCTATTCGTTCGATGAATGCCAGGTGTTGTCCGTTAATCGTTATAAGTTGTCCGTTAATCGTTATTATGTAGGCAATGAATCTGTTGATGCTCGTAGCTATAGCGGACTTTGATATAGCATATCGACAAAATCCAATAGCACGGAATCACGGAAAAAACAAGAAGGTATTTTCCGCTACATCTATACTTTATAATACAAATCGTAACGTTATCTACTCCGAACGATTAACGAATAACTATTAACGGATAACGGTTAACGCCCCGAGCTAAGCCAGAATCTGCTTCAACACATCCGGAGAAAGCGGCTTGCTGATATAGTCTTCAATACCGTACGACTTGGCTTTTGCTATATCCAAAGGATTTTGTGACGATGAGACAACAATAATCTTTATATCATCACGTTGATCAGGAGGAAGCTTGTTAAACTCCTCTAGGAAAGAGAACCCGTTCATCACGGGCATATTCAGGTCAAGGAAGATATGCGATGGTATATTTCGTACACCTGCAAAAGCATCCTGCAGCAGTTTCATTGCTTCTTTGCCATTGAAGACACTATATACTTCTTTGGCAAGGTTTATTCTTTTCAGAAGATTTTCAGTTATAAAATTGAAAACCGGCTCATCGTCCACTAACAAAACAGTGTTTGGCATCATAACTTCTATTAATAGCTAAAAGATCACTCCCGCGCAACAGTTAATATTAAAAACATCCACACAACATAGCAAACCGTTTGTATCTTTTGTTACCATAATTAGATGGCACGAATTTTTGCTTGCCGTTTTTACAACCGAAGTGTAGAAAAAAATCATATCTCTTCCTGTTTCGATAACGTTAAACACTGCTAAAGGCACCGATTGGACAATCAAAATACATATCTGAAAATGTTTTAAGATTTCCAACTAGTCACTATCTATTGTCTTAACTATTTTAAACGTATTATTGAGAGAGTTCTACTGCTATGTCAAACATTGATGCCGAGTTACAGCTTACGAGACCATCCACGGAAAGGATTATTGAACTGGTGCGCACCACACGCAACGATCATATCCAGCAATTCCTGGAAGACAATGCCTTGCATCATTTCTTTGCCGAGCACTATCATGTGGAACACCTCAGTCCCATCAAACTCGAATTTCTAAAGCGCGATCTCAAAGTGTTATCAACCTCAACGGTCGATCTGGTGCATTATGCCTCTGTCATTAAAGACATGAAAGACACCAACACGCTGACGATCACCGCAGAACACGAACACTTCTTCTTCCAGGAGCTGGAAGGAATCTTCAAGAAATATATTTTCTGATCATCTATACCATCGGCAACAACGTACGGCAACGAGAACTCTCGCGGCACACAGATTGTTTATGGTTCAGGTATATTTTAAAAAGAAACGTGTATGGCGAAAGCAACATTCTCCGATCTGATCAACAGTGACAAACCAACTTTTGTAGATTTCTCAGCAGAGTGGTGTGGTCCGTGTAAAATGATGGCACCCATCCTCGAAGATCTCAAGTCACAGGTAGGTGATAAAGCACGCATCATTAAAATTGATATCGACCGCAATCCTCAGGCCGCAGCCGCATACCAGGTACAAAGCGTACCCACGCTTGTATTATTCAAAAAAGGAAATGTAGTCTGGCGCCAGTCAGGCGTTGTCCCCACAGAATACCTCAAACGCATAATAGACCAGCACGCCTGAATATATTTTTTTTAATCTTCCAATCTTAAAATCTTCCAATCTTCTAATCTTTCAATTACTCTTCACAACCCGAAAGTAATCAAAGACAGCCCCATCCTTCGTATCGATGGCTTCAGCCCACAGCTGTTTGCCGTCAATATGTATTTGCATAAAGGCCCATAGGTGTTTGCTGAAGGCTACGAGTTTGGGATGTGAACAGTGCTCCGGATCTGGTGCATAATACGTAGGGTCTGTACCAAAGCCGCGCAGCTTTCCGCCACTTCCCGCAGTGATGCTGATAAATCCTTCCGGCTGCCGGTATACATTGGGTGTATCAATATGTTTTGGGATCGGCATTCCTTTACCGTTCATCGGGTTAAGACGTTCATAGGTGTGCGCATGACCGTTTAACACAACATCTACTTTATACCGCTCAAACAACGGATATAACTCCATCACTTTGGTATAGTCTTCTTTATAGGTACAAGATATACCATTGTGGTGCAGAAAGACAATGATCCAGTCATATTTACCCTGTGCTTTCTGAAGATCATTCTCCAGCCATGCTTTTTGCTTTTCATATTCATGGAAGTCTCCATTCTTTGAATCGAGCCCTATAAAATGCGCGTTGCTATAATCAAAGCTATAGTAGTGACCGTTACCAGGAAGTTTCCATTCCTTCAAAAAGTTCTCTTCAGGATTTACCACCCAATCGTGATTGCCCAACACGGCAAAGGTGGGTATTTTGGTAAACACATCTTTAAAGTATGGAAAGAGATGCTTATCGTATCCTTCACTCTCACCATTCGGATATACTATATCTCCCAGCAACAAACCGAAATTCGGCCGGTCTTTTAATTTTGTTATACCCACCGCCATTTTATCCGGCTTCCCTCCTTCGCCCACAGGTTCACCTATATCGCCCGCTGTAAAAAAACTGAACGCACGCTTTGTATCGACCGGTGAAATGAAATCGAGCGTATCTTTTTTCAACAACTCCTGCTCATCGGTAAATATTCTGTATTGATAGCGCACGCCACGCTGCAGGCCATGTATGGTTACGGTATTCATATAGCCATATTTCGCCCTCACTACGGTGCCGGCAGCGGTACGCCAGGTTGTATTTTCCGCGCGCACCATGGCCTTGCAATTGGTGCCACGGGTTGTTTTCCAAAGTATACTTACGCTATCGGCCAATGCCGTTTGAAGATAAGGGGTGCGCAATAGCTGCGGTATAGGTTGTTGTCCACTACAGAAATGCGAGCCAAGTATAAACGTTGTCAGTATAATGATACGGAGTTGGGTCATGATGATTGCTGTTGATCTATGGAGCTTGATTCTTGAGTATAAAATTACTGATCTCTTCCTGCGAACGCACCAGGTATTCGCCTTGTGCCGGTGTATTATTCATGTGCTCATCCAGCACTACGGCCTGTACGGTATCGGCTGTCTGCAACAATAACATTTTGATAAGCTGCGACCGGAGCTGTGCATCGTATACCGGGAAGCATACTTCGATACGCCTGTATATATTCCGGTTCATCCAGTCGGCTGACCCGATATATACTTCTGTCTGTCCACTGTTGCCAAACATGAACACGCGGCCGTGCTCGAGGTAACGATCTACAATGCGTTTCACCGTTATGGTATCGCTCATGCCGGGTATACCGGGCACGAGGCAACAGATGCTGCGCACGATGAGTGTAACCTGTACACCGGCCCGCGCGGCTTCGTATAGCCTGGCAATCAATACCTGGTCTTCCAGGTTGTTGAGTTTTATCGTGATCGATCCTCGTGAACCATTACGCACATGCTCGATCTCGCGATTGATCAATGCTATAAAACGCTGCTGCAAATTAAATTGTCCTACCAGCAAATGGGTAAAGTCCAATTCATCGGATGCTTTGGGCTTGCGTCTTTTCTTCAGGAACAGGAAGAGTTCTTCCGCTTCCTTCAGCATCGGCTGATGCGCGGTGAACAATATATGATCGGTATAAAAACGTGCTGTGCTCTCATTAAAATTTCCCGTAGCCAGCAGCCCGTTGTACTCGAAGCCCTTCGCACATTTCTTTTTGATAACGGCCAGCTTGGCGTGTACTTTCAATCCCGGTATACTGTCAATGATGGTGATGCCGGCACTCTTCATTTGCCGCGCCCACTTGATGTTGTTGGCTTCATCAAAGCGTGCCTTCAGTTCAACAAACACCATTACCTTTTTGCCGTTGCGTGCTGCATTGATCAGGGCATGCACAATGCGTGAATCGCTCGCTACGCGATACAGGGTAACATAGATCTTCGTGACATACGCATCGATAGCCGCTTCATTGAAGAAGCGAAGCACTGTTTCGTACGAATGAAACGGAGGATGCAACAGTATATCTTTCTGTGTAATGTCTTCAAGCAAGGCATGCTGCGCGTTCGTGATCTTGTAGTGCGCCTGTCTATAAGGAGGATACTGCAGGGCCTTGTCGTATACCGGTATAGATGACAAGTCCTTTAAATTATGATATGCTCCTCCCTGCACACCTTCGGCTGTTCGCAGTCCAAGCCGGTCGCGTAACAGCTCGCATGTAGCAGATTTCATCGTTGGCTCATACAGGAATCGCGTTGCCAGTCCGAAGTCGCGCTGCGAGATTTTCTTTTCGATCTTCTTGGCGATGTTACCTTCGAATTCATCTTCAAGATCGAGCTCGGCATCACGGGTGATCTTGAAACTTTCCGAACTTAATACACTCCTACCCCCGAACAATTTATTTACAAACAACTTCACGATATCGTCCAGAAAAATAATATAGGACGTGCCTTCATGCTGAACACTATAGAATCGCGATAACTTATCGGATGGGACATTGACAATAAAAAGACGTGAGTCCTTTCCGCCATGTTGAACCGTTACCGCCAGGTATATCTTGTTATTCTCCGGGCAATAGTCGGTCTTCTCCGTAACGTCTACAATATGCAGGTATGAAGCTACTACGTTCATAAAGTAGTCTTCGATAAACGGCATAATGGACTCGGGCACCGGCTCCTGGTACAGCAACTGAATATCGTTGCGCTTCAAGGCCGGCAGTATGTGCTCACGGATAATGGTACCAAAGTGTGTAAGCTGTTTCAGGATGGTAGTATGAATGGCATCCAGTCGCGTGTCTTGTCCAACAATCTTTTTGTTTTGAGACAGGGTATATAAAGCCTTCAGGGCGGGAATGCGTACGCGGTAAAATTCATCGAGATTAGACGAATAGATAGCCAGAAACCTGATGCGTTCCAGCAGCGGAACAGCCTCGCGCGAGGCTTCCAGTAACACACGTTCATTGAACGACAACCAGCTCAGGTCACGATCATAGTAAGTATAGTCGACACGCTTATCCGCTCCTTTTACCTTCAGTTTATTCATAACTATAACTTCAACGAGCGGTAAGATATAGTTGAAAGCGCAGGGCACCAACAAGAGTTTGTAAAAAATTACTGCCTGAATGCCAACCTTAACATTCCAATAATATATTCCTGTGACAACACAATAAAAGAACCAGCTTCGGCTTCACAAGCATCCCGCTGGTTCAGGTATTCAATCTATGTAAACTATATACTTATTGATAGCAACATCCCGTCA
>CBIHOZ010000162.1:0-16425 GCA_966211525.1 uncultured Chitinophaga sp.
CATACCCGGGGTTGTCACGTATAATGGCCTTCCGTACTTCAAGCGGAAGCGCTGTGTCTTTTATTACTTCCTTCATGCGAAGAAGTTTCCCGTTGGTATCGTATAGTGCTTCGCGGTGAACGTTCGAGCCCTTTATCTTTACACTATAGTAACTTGGCTTTTCTCCGTTCAGGTCGTTATAGCCGGTAACGATATATTCTTCGCCAACCAGTTTAGCGGGTAATATAGCCCACTCTTCGCCTTCACTGCCGTTGAAATCCCGTTTGAAAGATTCAATCACATTAACCGGAATTTCAGCTTCTGCTGCTTTGATCCTGACGGCAGCACTCTGTGCCGAAGCACCCGCTATCACTGCCATCGACAGCACTACCGTTGGGATTATCTTTCTCATGCTGTATCGCTTTGTTTGACCTTTTGATCCGGGTGGTGAGAGAAAGTCACGAACGTTTACAAGTTTTTTTTCGCGTGACATTTTGCCGATCAGCCATCTCAAGGATACAAAGGCTGGCTGCCACAGTATACTTTGAAAATGTGCAGCAATAGCCGGTGGTTCTAAATATATACATCTATGAAAGCGTTGAAATTTTTTATTCTGTCACTGATGGCATTAACACTTAGTTGTGTTGCCAGAGGTCAGGCGTATGTAGACAGCCTGGCGCACGAAGACCATGAGATTGCTGCTGCTATAGCACCCTACCCGGCGGATGTACGAACGGCTATATTGGAAGCATCACAATACCCGCAGGCCCTGGTGAAACTGGAACGCCTGCAGGGACGAACAAGCCAGTCGTTTCAGGATCTCGTGTCAGGATATCCGCGCGAAGATCAACAGGCACTATACCAGGCAGGTCGTTATCCGGAGTTGCTCAGTAAGCTGGCAGCGGTAGGTCCGGCATCACCACAGGCGGAAGCATTAACGAAGTCATATCCGGAAGCGGAACAAAAAGATATCATGACAGCGTATCGCACACACTATAGTGATATAGTAAAGATGAATGATCTCTATCAGTCATCGCAGAAGTCGATGCAGAAAATTATAGCGAAGTATCCTGCCAATGTTCAGGATGATTTTCAAAAGATCGTTGCCATGCCGGATATCATGACCTTGCTCACCGATAATATTGATGTAACGGTAGGACTGGGCGAAGCGTATCAGACTGACCCGACCGGTGTAAAGCAACATCTGGATTCATTGCATAGTCAATTGCAACAGGAAAACGATAAAGATCTCGCGGCCTATAAAACGCAGGTTGAGAATGATCCGAAGCTGCAGGAGGAAATGAAGAAAGCTGCCGATGAATTTGCCGCCCAGTATAATCAGCCGGATAACCCGACATACGTAGTTAATAATTATTACGACAACACACCCTATCCATACTGGTTCGGTTATCCATACTGGTATGCATCACCGATCTGGTATCCGCAGCCGCTATATTTTCATACCGGTTTTTACTATGGACCTTCCGGTAATATGATTGTGTGTGGATTGCCTTCTCATTTGTATGCAAACTGGTTCTTTGGTATAGGGTATACGCATTACCCTGCGCTATATCACAACTATCATAATTACTATGCTATACATAACACGCGTGTAACGAACATCAATGTATACCGCGGGTTTAATCATGTAGCCAACCGGCACTTTACAAACATGATGCATAATCCGCCCATGCGCAGTACTCAATTTGTCAATCCCGGCAATCGCATTACGGCAGGCAGAACCGTTGCACCGGTTACACGTTCACGTGAGACAGTGAATCCTGGTATAACACATACAGCACCACACTACAACAGTATGCCGGTGCAACATTTTAACAGTGCGGGCTTCAATCACTTTCATGCTGAGTCATTCCATAGCATGGGATGGTCGCATGGTGGTGGCGGACATTTTCATCGCTAAGCGTTACTGAAATTTATACTACATCGATTCCGGTGGACATTGTTCACCGGATCGATTCTCTCTGCGGTTTTTTCTTTCTCAAAACTTTGAAGCGGGCTTGTGACCTGCTACAGAAACTGCATCTAACAACCGGAATTGTAAACCAACAACATAAGCCCTGCATGTTTTTCCATCGCTGAACAGGATAAAGCCAGCAGCCTCTAAAAACACAACTATGAAACGCATCTTTATCATACTGCTTTGCATCCTATCCCTGCAGCAGTTGTATGCTCAGAAACTTCTTACACTTCATGAATCGCTCCAGCTCGCCAGAGAAAATAATCCTGATCTTAAAGTAGCAGCGTACAACATCAATGCAGCTGAAGCAGATATCAAGACAGCACAGATTCGTCCTGACCCAATCTTTAACATGCAGGTTCTGCAGTTAACCAATAAAAAATATTTTGCCGATGGTACACGCTGGACAAACGCTGCGAACAACCAGTGGTGGTGGCAGGTAACCAAGCCGCTGCAGGTAGCAGGACAGCGTGGTAATAAAATTGACCTTGCTAATAAAATGCATACGCAGTCAAAACTAGGCTACCGCGAAAATGCAAGAGGTATATATTATACCGTTGCCAGCACATGGCTTGATGCATGGTCTGCGAAAATAGAACTGGATATACTCGAGAAGGGTAAGATGAATATTGACAGCCTGGTGCAGATCAATGCATACCGGTTAAAGAACAAAGTAATTACCAATACCGATCTGCAACGCACGCAATTACTACAACAACAGTACCAGCGCGATATAGTTGCCGCACGCCAGCACTATATAAATGAGTTGCAAAACCTGCGCTATATGACCGGTGTAGCGGATAGTATAAATATTGATTTCTCAGACAATACATTCAATACGATACTTACAGCCGGTGATAGCCTCGTGGAATTAGGGACGCACGAACGCAGTGACGTACTGCTAGCCAAGAGTGCTATAGATGTTAATAACTCGAATATAAAATTACAACGGTCGTTGGCATATCCGCAGCCTGAAGTAGGTGGCATGTACAACCCACAGAACCGGGTGCCTTACATTGGTTTCTATGGAACCGTATCTATACCTCTCTTCAATCGTAATCAAGGACAGCGTGAAAAAGCGCAGGTATTAAAATATCAATCGGAACAAAACCTGTGGGCTTCCGAGCGCCAGGCGGAAACTGAGATTACGACTGCGTACAGAAGTTATGTAACGCAGCGCCAGAACCTGGAAGACTACCAGCGAAATTTAGCAGAAGCCGATAACATTTTAAGCAGTGTGCGATACTCGTATGTAAAAGGCGGCACTTCAATTATCGACTTGCTGGAAGCACAACGCTCATGGCTGGATACACAACAACGTTACTATCACACCATGGAGGAATTCAGACGAAGCTATATCCAGCTTCTCTTCGCGACAGGTATTATTAATCAAATGGCTGAATAATTTTTATCATGAATAAATATATTGTTATCGTGTTTTGTCTGACCGCCTGGGCATGTCAGAAACAAACAGCATCGGAAGCACCTAAAGCCGTACAGCCTCCGCGGGTTGAAGAGCAGGGAAAGAAAATCATTTTTACCAGTGATCATAAAACGCTTTCGTTCTTTTCAACGGATGTTGTTAAAAAAGAAAATATATCGGCACAGTATGCAGCACCAGCATCGATCGCTGTATCTATCGTTCAGTCTTCTGAACGTGGCGGACGCAACACGGTGTTATTTGATAATGCAGATCTGAACGCTACGTATTCACAGTTTCTTCAGCACATCATTAATATCCACACCCTGCAGGTAAATCTCAATCGCGTAAAAGATCTCGAGCAACATGGCGCTGCTACCGGTAAAGAAGTATTGGATGCAGAGACACAACTTGCCAACGAAGAAGCTGCTATCACAGAACAAGAGGCTAAACTAAAATTAGCAGGTCTCGATCCGATACGTTTGAAAGAGCCGCGCAATAAGGAAGTATGGTTGATTTGTGAAGTTCCGGAAAATCAGATCGCACAGGTAAAGCCCGGCACTCCCTGCGTGGTTACATTCACAGCCTTTGGCGACAAGCAATATAACGCAGTGGTAAATGGTATAGGAGCAGAGGTCGATAACATCACCCGCATGGTAAAAGTGCGTGTGGTAATGCCGAATGCATCCAATCAGTTCGAAGTAGGCATGTTTGCCAATGTACTGTTCGATCTGCAAAAGAGTAACACACTATCCGTACCGGTAAGTGCACTGGTAAATGTACAGGGTAAAGACTATATGTTCGTGGAGACTGGGCCCAACCAGTTCGAACGCAGAGAAGTGTTGATCGGTCAGCAGCTTGATGATAAAGTTGTTGTATTGCACGGTTTGCACGAACAGGACAAAGTAGTTGTAAAAGGCGCTATGCAGTTAAAAGGTTTGTCGTTCGGATATTAAACCCGCTATATATGGTAAAAGCAGAAATATATATCGACCTCGAGCGCATTCATGGTGAACAGTCGCTACACGATTTTGTGATGAAGTTCTTACTGGAACATGACATTGCCGGGGCTACATCATTTACTGCGTATGCCGGCTTTGGTAAACATCACCGCATCAAACGACCGAATGAGCTCTTCTCGTTTGACGAACCTCCGGTACTCATCTCTTTCATTGATGAAGAACAGAAAGTGCGCAGCGTAGTTAAGAAGCTGCGCGAATACCTGAAGGGAGGATTAATAATTATTCAGAAAATCGAAATGCTATAAACATGATCCGCAGGTTACTGATCATATCGCTTACCAATCGTGTCGCTATTATCATTGCATCGCTGGTGCTGATGGTGGTGGGACTGGTATGTTTCAAATTATTGAAAATAGAAGCGTATCCGGATATAGCGGATACCAATGTTATCATCATCGCTAAATATCCGGGACGTGCTGCCGAAGAAGTAGAGCAGCAGGTAACAATACCGATCGAGCGATCACTCAACAACGTGCCCAAAGTAATTGCACGCAGATCGCGTACGGTATTCGGACTGGCACAGATACAACTTTCATTTCAGGATGGTACGGATGATTACTTCGCGCGTCAGCAGGTAATCGAGCGATTGGCGAGTGCAGATTTACCCGATGGTGTTACCCCGGAGATCGGTCCGCTAACAACAGCCGTAGGTGAAATATACCGCTATGTATTGGAAGCGCCTGCTGATATTACGCCAACACAACTTCGCGACCTGCAAGACTGGGTTATTGTGCCATCGCTGTTGCAAGTGCCGGGTATAGCTGACGTAGTAACCTTCGGCGGACCAGTAAAAGAGTTTCACGTTTTTACAGCTCCTGAAAAACTGCGCAAGTATGATCTTACACTGCCGCAGGTATTGAACGCTATACAGGAAAACAACCGGAACACCGGCGGTAACATCATTGAACGTGGCGGACAAGGTTTAGCGATACGCGGTATAGGAGCCATTCGTAACGAAGAAGATATTCGTAATATAGTTATCACCAGTATTAACGGTGTACCTGTATTTGTAAAAGATGTGGCATCCGTAGAGGTTGGTCCACCGCCACCATCCGGTATATTAGGTTATGCTATACTGCATGATGGTAAGAATGTAAACTCAGGCATTGAAGGTATAGTTTCGATGCGCAGAGGCGAGAACCCATCGGAAGTACTCAAAGCGTTGAAGGAAAAAATGGCGGACCTGCAGGTGAATGAATTTCCCGAAGGCGTAAAGATGGTCCCTATATATGATCGTACCTCGCTTGTGAACAATACACTCGAGACAGTATCCCACACGTTGTTTGAAGGCGTATCGATTGTAATCATTGTGCTCGTGCTCTTCCTGGGAAATATACGGTCGGCACTGGTGGTAGCATTTACTATACCCTTTGCGTTGCTGTTCGCTTTTATATTGATGAAACTCAACGGTATTCCGGCAAACCTTTTGTCACTCGGGGCGATCGACTTTGGTATCATTGTAGATGGTGCCTGCGTGATGGCGGCACACCTGGTGCATAAATTCAAAACGGCAACGGAGGAAGAACGCAAGGAGGGTATTATTAAACTTACACTCAACGCATCGCAGGAAGTAGGTCGTGAAATATTCTTTGCAGTAACCATCATCATCCTGGCCTATATGCCTATCCTCACCATGCAGCGTGTAGAGGGTAAGTTGTTTTCACCGATGGCGATTACACTGGCGTTTGCAGTTATTGGAGCCATGGTTTGCGCGCTTAACGTTATACCGGTATTGATCTCGCTGGTATATAATAAATCACTGCAGCAGGATCATGCCGAAGCAGTGCCTGTATGGCGCAAGAAGATTGATCTGATCGGATGGTTGGAACGCAAATATGAAAGCAGTCTTGTAAAGGTTCTTAAATATCACAAACAGGTTGTTACGATAGGTTTTGTTATCGTGCTGGTGTTATGCGGGTTCATTGTAAAGTTAGGTACAGAGTTTCTGCCGCCACTCGATGAAGGCTCGATATGGATGCGCGCATTTTTACCGGCGGGTACATCGGTAACAGAAACACAAAAGATATCTCCGGTAATTCGAAGAGTAGTGTCACGTCATAAACAGATCGCTACCGTGGTAACACAGTCAGGGCGAAATGATGATGGTACCGATCCGTTCCCATCAAATCGTACCGAAGTAATTATGATCCTGAAAGACTATAAAACATGGTCGCAGGACACAACCAAGCAAGAGTTGATTGCTGAGTTACGGAGAGAACTGAAAGAAGAGTTGCCCTCAACGTTCATCTCTTTCGGTCAGCCGATCATTGACAACGTAATGGAATCGGTAACCGGTTCTGCGGCTGACCTTGCGGTAAATATACAGGGCTATGATATAAACCGCATGCGTGGTATAGCGGATACCGTGAAGACAATCATCAAAGGTATGCAAGGTGCTACGGATGTAGGCATGGAACAGGAAGGTCCGCAGGCACAACTTAATATACAGATCAATCGCAGGGAAGCGGCACGCTACGGTATTAACGTTGCTGATATACAAAACATGATTGAAGCCGCTATCGGTGGTAAAGTAGTAGGCCCTATATATGATCGAGACAGACGCTATGATATCGTGTTGCGCTATGTGCCAGAGAATCGGAACAGCCTCGATATGATTCGCTCCATACAAGTGCCTTCTGCATCCGGTGAACTTATACCGATGGGACAGTTGGCAGTTGTAAAATTACTCGATGGAGAAACGAATTTATACCGTGCCGATGGTAAACGCCTTTTGATTGTAAAGACGAATGTACAAGGACGTGATCAGGGCGGTTTTGTAGCAGAAGCAAGAGCAAAGATCAGTAAGGCTATAAAATTGCCACAAGGCTATACCATTGACTATGGCGGACAGTTTGAAAACCTGGAACGTGCCGGAAAACAGTTGATGATCGCTATACCGCTTACGGTAATTATGGTGCTGGTTGTGTTGTTTATGCTCTTCAAAAATCTGAAGTATGCACTCATGACGCTGGTCTGTGTATTGTTCGCACTGGCAGGAGGTATACTATCGTTGCTGATGCGCGGGTATAATTTCAATGTGTCGGCTGGTGTAGGCTTCGTGTCATTGTTTGGTCTGTCGGCCATGGCGGGTGTGTTGCTCATTTCGGCAATCAACCGCGAGCGTACATTGGACAATAATAATCTTGAATTTACCCTGAGCAAAGCAGCGTCCGGACAACTCCGCTCGATCATGATGATGCTCGTGGTAGCGATCATCGGTCTGGTGCCGGCTGCGCGTTCATCCGGTATAGGTTCTGACATTCAACGGCCGCTGGCTACAGTAATTATAGGCGGACTTACATCAACCTTGATCTTTACACCTTTTCTGCTGACAGCACTATATTATTGGATTGAGAAAAAGAAGTCTTAAATGAAAGTAACGGTCGCAGTCTTGCTCTGCTGGATATGGGCAGGTAGTTACGCGCAGGAGATCAGTAAAAGTATCCCGCTTACATGGAGCAAGACCGACCGTTACATTATTTTTCCGATGCTGGTAAAATCGCCCGAGTATAAATGGGGCGCGGGTGCTGCCGGTATATATTACTTCAAGCTGAAGCAGGATTCGCTCACGCGTACTTCGAATGTAAAGCTGGTATCGTTCGTTACCGTGCGCAAACAAATCGTACTCGCTTCTGAAAGCAATATTTACTTTCCCAACGAAGACTTTATCTTTCACCTTACATTAAGTGCAAGTCATTTTCCGGACAAGTTCTGGGGATTGGGTAATGCAACACCATCGTCAGCCGAAGAAGATTATTCCATCAGTCAGTTTGATATATACCCGCAGTTGATCCGTAAGATAAGACCCAATCTTTTTGCCGGTATCAACTATGAATTTCAAAATGTATTTCAATTTCATTACGATAGTAAACAAGGCGAAAGTCTTTTCGATCGTGAAAATATACCGGGGCGTTACGGCAGTGTCATTTCAGGGACGGGCATTGTGTTGTGTTGGGACTCGCGCAATAACGCCTTCGGTTCCAGTAAAGGTTTTTATATACAGTATTTTTACAACGCCTATCGCGACTTCTTAGGCAGTAACTATAATTTTAATATCCAAAGCCTGGATGTGCGCAAGTATATCGACATCCGGCATAGTCGTGTGCTCGCCTTTCAGTTGAATATGATTGCAGCGCAGGGCCAGGTGCCTATTCGTGATTTTTCAGCTATGGGTACCAATATGTATATGCGTGGGTACTATGAAGGCCGTTACCAGGATAAAAATCTCATTGCTTTTCAAACCGAACTGCGCACACCGGTATATAAACGTTGGGGTGCGGTAATCTTTACCGGTGTAGGCAAAGTAAGTCCTCATTTACCAGAACTGTTTGATTTTCAGCAGTTGAAACCCTCACTGGGCATCGGGCTTCGGTTTGCACTCAACAAAAAAGAAAATCTTAATCTTCGCGTTGATGCAGGTTTTGGTAAACATTCTCAGGGAACGTATATTAATTTAGCGGAAGCATTTTAATACAGCATGAAGTTCTCACTCAATATTGTCTTTATTCTCCTTATCGTTTCCACTGCACTGTTCGTGGGCAGCTCGTATGTGCAGCATGAGAATAGTATACATCGAAAGGAATCCATCAGCCGCGTTACCCATACCTACCGGGTAATCCAGACGTCAACATACCTGATCTCGCTGATGAAAGATATGGAGAACGGACAGCATGGATTTATCATTACCGGAGACTCTTCATTTCTCGAACCATACTACGACTCGAAAGCCGACATGACGCGTACGCTGGATACCCTGGCTGTACTGGTAAGCAATAACAAGCGACAGACGTTGCTGATGCGCAATCACATCGAACCGATTATCCGTAAAAAACTGGAAGTGCTCGATCATGCACTCGGTACATTTAACAGTCACGGGCAGGATAGCTCAATGAACCTGATCTCTGCTAAAACCGGCAAGACCTATATGGATACCTTGCGTGTGTTGATGAATGATCTTTCACAACATGAACGCTACCTGCTCAATCAGCACAACATCGAATACGAAAAAGTAAATGAACGCGAAGATCTGATCCGCCTCATCAGTGTTATACTGATTGTGATTGCATCGGCCTCTGCATTTCTTGCTCTCTATAACAAGCAACGACAGAATCGAAAATTACTGGATGACCTCGAGCACGCCAACGTTGTGCTGGAACAAAAAGTAAAAGACCGAACGGCAGAACTGGAAAATAAAAAAGAAGAGACACTTCATCTGAATGAAGAGCTCACGCAAAATATAGAGGAGCTTAAAACCATTCACGAACGACTTATTGAATTGAATCGTGAGAAAGATCACTTCCTCGGTATAGCATCGCATGATTTGAAGTCGCCTGTATCCGGATTGTTGCGTCTCATTGAAGTGATGAAGTTTGATAATGCGAATCGTTCGGAAACTGACAAACAGTATCTCGACTATATGGAAGATGCCTGTACGAATATGCAGCGTCTCATTGATAATCTGCTGGACGTAAACCGCATCGAACATGGTTTAACAGAGATCAACCTGCAACGTGTATCGCTGCATAAGGTATTCGAGCGGTTGAAAAATGAATTCGCGCCAATCGCTTCGCGTAAAAATATAGTGCTGAAGGTAGCAGAGTCGACAGATGAAGTATTTACGGATGAAGATGCGTTGGTGCGTATACTCGAAAACCTGTTGTCCAATGCTATTAAGTTTTCCTATCCGCAGCGCAAAGTAAATTTACAGATGCACCGGTTTGATGGTAAAGTAATTTTTGAAGTGATCGATCAGGGGCCGGGTATACGCAATGAAGAATTACCGCGCATCTTCACAAAGTTCCAGCGACTCAGCAATCGGCCGACCGGCGGTGAAGGATCAACCGGTTTAGGACTTGCTATTGTAAAAGAGTTGGTTCAACTCATCAACGGAGAAATTTCTGTATCAAGTAAAGTTGCCGAAGGAACTACATTTCGCGTAGTGATTCCAGACTAACACTACTCGGTTGCCTTGTCGTAATCATCAGAACATTTTTTAAGCGTGTTGCCCCGGTTGTAAATGCAATCACAAAAATCTTTACAAGCTTTATCATTCCCGCATCCATTGGTGCATTCGAGCATAGAATTACCCGGTCGAATGTTATATAAATGCTGGTTTACTATAACCACGGAAACCATGATCGCCAACACGCTTCCAAAGAATATCCAGGGAAATTTGTTGTTCGGAGGTTGGAGCGTTATATAGCTATAGCTTTCAGCTGGCTTAATGGATACGATTTGTTTTAGTCTGTCGTAATTCCAGCACAGTAAATAGACACTGGCCAGTAGCATAAACGTTGTAATGCGCGTGCCTTCAAACCGAACGGAGTAAGCAAGTACACAAATGTTGAGGATAATAGGAAAATAGAGTACTGCACCCAGTACAGCCGTTCGGGGAATTAGTAACAGAAGAGCCGTAATTACCTGCACTATGCCAATAAATGTATAGTAAAATCCGGTTTGATGTAACGCGTCAAAGTAGTTGCCTAAGGGATGATTGGAAGGCAACGCTGTAAATCGCTCGCCCATAATTTTTACAAAACCAGACGGAATGAATCCCAGCGCTAAAACGATGCGACAGAAAACCGTGAAGTAACGCATCCATTTATTGGCTTTTGCCTGGTAGTAGTATTCTTCAAGTTTTGTAAGCATGTTCATATTGGAAATTGAATCATGATCCGATATTATTAAAAGTACTTTGTTATTCAAAGTTAATGAATGAATTTGAATAAAATAATTGAAGCTGAAACATTCCGCTCAAGATATAGTATAGGAGATTGAGGAGCCGAAACGTGCATTTGCGTTGAGCACATGGCGACAAGATTCGGGAATTCGATTTTGTGAACAACTTTGCTAGTTTGTCGTTCTTTATTAATATTGCAGCCCCAATTTTTGGGTAGTTCGGGGTGTAGCGCAGCCCGGTTAGCGCACCACGTTAGGGACGTGGGGGTCGGATGTTCGAATCATCTCACCCCGACTTAAAGACTGCGATCTGTCAGTAAAATCCCCTTGAATCGTATGATTTAAGGGGATTTTTGTTTTTCATAGTATGGGAAAAAAGCGTACTGGTCAGGAAGCAGTTATTGTTCTGTCGGTATATGAATTCCATCCACATCATCCAGTCGCGCGATGATGCCCCAGCCATAAAAATAATTTGTGAGTCCGATCAGTATTTCGTTCTTGCCTTGTTGCAAGGGAAGTTTCACGGTTGTGTTTTCAATGGTGCATCGTCCCCTTGGAAATTTCTGTGCAGGTGTTGCAAAATGATTCTTGTCAATATATAGCAGTTGTCCGTTTACAAACAACCAGATCTCGTCACTGAATCCGAGGTTCAACGTGCGTTCTTGCGCGCGGTCTGACGTGATCGTTGTCTTGAGCCACGCCAGTCTTCGGTTCGTATCGTTTACACGACCAAACTTTCGGGTTAGATTAACAATGCCGCGACTTTCTGAATGTATCGGTGTCCATTGTGTGGTGCTGTCGGGTAACTCCGCCTTTGCAGGTGTTCCGCCCATATAGGGCAACGCGAGTACGATATCTTTTCCCTGCGGCAGGTCGCGTGGTGTACTCACTTTCCAATGACGTAAGTATCGCGTGTCGTTACAGGTTGATATATAGCCAGGGGCTGCCGACAAATCTTCAACCACATCGGGTCTTAGCACTAGGTTCGCGATTGTTACCTGTCCACCAAAGAAAAGAATATTACCCTCTGAGAGTCCGCCTTCCAGTTCAGGCACAACCAGCGCGGGCCGACTCATGTCGTTCACATAAGCCTTCATTTGCTTGCCGGATATAACAAGCTTTACGTGATTCCAACCGGAAAGATTTAGTGTAGCACCGGATTGATATTCATCCGTAAGATCCCATATACTCATGTCATCGATCACCGCGGCATACTGAAGTGTTGTACGATTTTCAGGAGATGACGGACCTCCAAAATAGCGCAGGTAAAAATTGTCACCGTTCATTCGGTCATCGGACAAACGAAATACAATACCAGGAAAACCGCGACCTAACTCAACATCATATTCGATCGTACCGTTTGAAAATTTTTGATTCTTTAAAAACAGGCGATCTCCGTTTGAGATATATGCTGCCTTTACATTTCTGTGCGTGATAAATTTGATGCTCGCGGTATCATATTCCCAGTTGCCGGGGTCCATCGCGATTTTAATTTCTGCACTCTTTTTTGTTTTTGCTTTTTGCGCCCATGCGGGATGCCCGAGCATAAGCAGAAGGATGAAAAGAACGGTGGTTGCTTGGATTGTTTTCATAAGGATCATCGTGTTTAGTTTATCCCTCAACACGATAATTCTTCACGAAACGACTGACCGCACCGTGTGCAAGTTCAGTCCAAACCCGTGCAAAAATAGCTGCTGGCTGCGAGCTACTAGTTACCAGACGATTCCGTTAAGTGATCGCAATTGCTATACCCGATAATTTTCTGCTAGATCATATGTATTGACTAAATTAACTGTAAACGAAGAACCTATAATAAATCAGCCTGCAGCCAGTAACCAGCAACCAGCAGCTCTCAAGCTCGCAGCAATCTTCTACATGTCCACCCACGTAGCCGTGCTGTTCACTTTAATTCTGTTCTCTACATTCACTACTCCCAATACATCTTCTGCTATAGCCGCGGCTCTTCTTTTTTGAAAGCGATCAGCAACGAAGCCCGTGAGGACAACGTCACCATCAGTCACCGTTACTTCAATGTCGGAGGCGTCAATGTTCCATTCATCGGTAAGACGGTCGTTGATGTCTTCCTGAATTCGTTCATCGGAGCGCCTGTAATTCTTTGGACCTTTTCCGCGATGTGTTGCGTCATTTCTTCTTCTGCGTTCAGCGTAGTCATCGCCCAGCCACGACAGAACTTCATCTCCCGCTTTATCCCACCAGCTGCGATCATCGCGTTGTACTGGTCGCTGCTGATGTTCATTCGATATATAGCGCCTGCGATTTCTGTCTTGTGGTATATATCCATATCCCTCTGAATTACTGCTATAGGGAAGTCTGCTGTTCTGATGTCCGTTCCATTGCTGTGAACGACCATCGTTCAGATTTTCATCATCTGTTCTCATATCAAAAATACTTTGGTTGAAAACAGATGATGAAAAAATAATACCTGGCACACCATCATTAAAGGCGCAAGTAGCAGTTGTGGAAATTACGACACAAGGAAAGCTGCAAGCACCTGGCTTCTGGCCGATTGCGCTGAACATGTCTTTTGTTTATTCGCACCTCGCAACCACTCGGCCAGTAAGCAAATCAACCAGTAACCAGAAGCCAGCAGCCAGTAGCTAATTCTACTCGATGCTCAAGATCCACGTGTCACGAAACGTATAGCGCGACATCTGCCTATATTTGTCGCGAAGCTGTCGTGCTTCGTCCAGTGTTGGCGCATTGTTCAAATGTACTATATAGTATTGCTTCTGTGGATGGTACGCTATATCTGCAGGGTAACCGGCACGTTTCAATGTGCGCGCGTAACTCTTCGCATTTACGACCGATCGGAAAGCACCTACAACTACATAGTGTCCCGGAGACAGTCCATTGCCGGAAAGCGATGTCACTTCTTTCTTCGCAGGTATATCTGTACCGGCGGGTATAGCAGATGCCGGCTCGGATTGAGTTATCGCCTGTTGATGCTCAATAGGTTTTTCATGCGATGGTTCCTGTGATGTGCGTTCCGTTTTTTCGCGCGCTATATCTTCATTCGGATAGCGGTCGTCTGTTATACCCGGTTCGACAGGTTCGGTTTGCGTGGATATTTTTCCTTTTAGTTTTGAATGCGCCTTACGAAGTTTCTTCTTGCCAAGTTGCAGAATCAATTGCAGCTCGTGCGTGCCATCACCCAAAGCATTTGCTTGTCGCGGAGCAAATTCGTATGCATATCCAAATTTGAGTTTCTCCTTTACATTGAAGCCAACAAAACCTGTAGCTCCATAATTTTGCCGGTAAGAAGCACCCACCCATGCCAGCGAATTGATGTGCAACACGCCAAGACCCTCTACCTGACTACTGGTATTTTCATAGGTGCGGTAAGTTATCATAGGTTCAAAAGCAATTTTGCTGCTGAACAGAATTTTATAGCTCACGGAAGAAATAGTAGTTCGTATCTGCTGGATGCCAACTTTGTTCAAGTCTTGTTCGGAAGCGACATACGTTCGGAAGAGTCGTGGTATAGCAAAAGCAAGTTTGAAATTCTTCAATTGATAATGCATACCAAACTGACCTTCGAATGATGATGTGGTTCCGGTAACGGGATCGTTAGAGTATAAATCATCCGAATTTACGGAAATGCTCGTCATGCCTGCCGATAATCCAAAGGCAAGCTTATGGTCATCGCCAATCTTGTTTCCAAGATATACCTGGTAGGCAAACGTTAATAAGCCTGTAGTGGTCTTTAATACACCTGCTTTGTCCTGGTACCCGGTAAACGCTACACCGGCCCTGTAGTTTAATGGTAAATGTATACTTACCGTACCGGTAGTCGGGGCGCCTTCTATCCCTGCCCATTGATTGCGATAGTTCAGATACACTTCGGTATAGCCATTGGGGGCAACAAACGAAGGGTTGTACAGGAAGGGATTGATAAAATAATGACTATATACCAAATCCTGTTGCGCCTGTGCGTGATGCGTACACAACAGTGAAACACCAAGCACTATAATAAATCTGTATAGGTTTTTCATTTCAATCGTGCAATGGTTACGCTGCCAGTCTTTTTAGTGTTATCGGGATAGTGGATAATGTAGAAGTATGCTCCATCGGGAAGTGGTTTCCCGTTTGAGGTGCCATCCCAAGGGGTAGTATATCCGATGGAAGTATATACTTTCTGTCCCTGACGATTGTAGATTACAATCTCGCATCCGTTGAGTAGGTATGCATTTTCAATCTGCCATGTTTCGGTGCTGATGTCTCCCCGGTTATCCGGTGATAAAAGTTTGGCAGGTTTAGGTTCGACAGTCGTAACAATCTGCGCCTGAAAGTTTGCTATAACAGATTTATTACTGTTCATGGTGATGGTCACAGAAGCAGAGGCATCTGCTACATCTCCACTCCACCCGGTAAATATATATCCGGAAGCAGGTGTTGCAATCAGTGTCACATCCGTGCCTGCGTTATAGGTTCCGGCTCCGGTTACGATGCCGCCCTCCGTTGGTACAACGGTGGTGCTAAGCGCATACGTGGTTGGCGAGGTTTGCTCCTGGAAATTAGCAGTGACTGATTTGTCGCTGCTCATGGTTACCGTTATCGTAGCAGACGTACCCGAGGCATCGCCACTCCATCCTGTAAAGGTATATCCTGCGGCAGGTGTAGCAGTTATGGTTGCATCAGTTCCGGCATCATACGATCCTGCTCCGGTTATAGTGCCTCCCGTTGCCGGTGACGCTGTTGTACCCAGTGTATATTTTGTCGGAGTGCTTTGTAATTGGAAGTTGGCGGTAACCGATTTGTTGCCGTTCATGGTTACCGTTGCGGAAGCAGAAGTTCCTGATGCATCACCACTCCAACCGGTAAATATATAGCCTGCTGCGGGTGTTGCTTTTATCGAGGCTGTTGCTCCGGAGGTATAGGTTCCGGCACCAGTTACTGTTCCGCCTGCTGTTGGTGACGCTGTGGTACTCAAGGTATAGCTCTGTAATTGGAAATTCGCAGTAACGGACTTGTTGCCGTTCATGGTTATTGTTGTGGAAGCTGATGTTCCTGATGCATCACCACTCCATCCGGTGAAAGTATATCCTGCGGCAGGTGTAGCAGTTATTGTAACCACGGCTCCTGCGTCATACGATCCTGCGCCACTGATTGAACCTCCTGCTGCCGGTGATGCTACAGTGCCAAGTGTATATTTTGTGGTTGAAGGCTGTAGTTGAAAATTAGCGGTAACGGATTTGTTGCCGTTCATGGTTATTGTTGTGGAAGCTGATGTTCCTGATGCATCGCCACTCCATCCGGTGAAAGTATATCCTGCAGCAGGTGTAGCAGTTATTGTAACCACGGCTCCTGCGTCATACGATCCTGCGCCA
>CBIHOZ010000163.1:0-16081 GCA_966211525.1 uncultured Chitinophaga sp.
CAGCTGAAGCAAGTAATACAGCAGTACCTGCGTGCGTCCCACGGCAAAAGCCGGAATCAGCAGCACACCATTATTCGATACGGTTTCATTTACGATACGCTCCAGGTCTTTCGCAGGATTATATACCGGGTTATCCTTATTGCCATATGTGGATTCAATAAACAGCACATCGGCATCTTTAATGACCGTAGGTGCATTCAGTATAACATCACTGCTTCGCCCGAGATCACCGGAGAAAACAATTTTCTTTTGCTGCGTCTCGCCGGTAATAAAGATCTCTGTAATAGCGGACCCGAGGAGATGACCTGCATCTGAAAATACAATGGATATATTGTTATTTATATTGACACGCTCGCTATACCGAAGTTTTTTCACCAATGGAAAAACAGATTGCGCATCCTCCGTAGTATAAAGTGGTTCAGGCTTCGCATGGCGCGAATATCCTTTTGAGCGGGCAAACGATGCTTCCTCTTCCTGAAGTTTTGCTGAATCCAGCAGCATGATCTCCATCAAATCGGCTGTAGGTTCTGTACAGTAGATCGTTCCGTTAAAACCTTCCTTCACAAGTTTGGGTAAATATCCGGTGTGATCAATGTGCGCATGGCTGATCACAACTGCGTTGATGGTGGAAGCATCAACCGGGAATTCATCCCAGTTCCGAAGGCGAAGTTCTTTCAATCCCTGAAACAATCCGCAGTCAAACAACAACCTGAAGTTTCCTATACTCAATAAATAGCGCGAACCTGTTACCGTGCCCGTGCCTCCCAGAAATTTTACCTGAACATCCATTACTCAATTTTTTGTTAAGAATGAGACAATAAAAAATTATAAAACCTGACAAAAATCATTTTTACCGGTGACCGATCTCAAAAGATACGCACAATACTGTAAATACTTTTGATATATAAATGAATCGGATCAACGGCAACGCTACTGCCATTATAAATAACAAAAAAGCTGCAGTTTCAAATCTAACCCATAAAGCTATATGAAAAAGATTCTTGTTCCCTGCGATTTCTCCAGCACCGCGATTAACGCGTTCCGGTTTGCGCTGGATGTAGCTGCACAGTCAAAAGGCACCGTGCATTTATTGCATGTCATCGAGTTACCGGTGCTGCATGATTCCATCCTTATGCCGGTTCTCTCTTTCGAACAACAAATGCTGGACGAGCTCCGAGAGAAAGCTGAAAAAGGGTTCAACAAAATCCTGAGCAAGTATAACAAGACTGATGCCGTTGATATGGCGATGAAGGTTGAATTTGGAGTTCCTTCCAAGGTGATTCAGAACTATGTAAAGGATCATGCTATCGATGGTATCATTATGGGCTCGCATGGTGCGAGTGGTGTAAAAGAATTTTTCATTGGCTCTACCGTAGAGAAGATCGTTCGTAACGCCAGTGTACCGGTGCTCGTGCTGAAAGATTATTATAAAGGTCCGGTGAAGAACATTGTCTTTCCGCATACATTAGACATAGAAGACGAAGAAGACCTGGTGGCAAAAGTTAAAGCACTGCAGAATTTCTTTAAAGCAAAACTACATATTGTCTGGATTAACACACCGCTGAACTTTACCACAGACTCTATAAGTCTTGAGCGCTTAACCAATTTCGCCAGGCGCTACAATCTCAAAGACTATACTATAAATATATACAATCACCTGGAGCTGGAAGAGGGTATACTGGAATTCAGCAACTCGGTAAAAGCGAATATGATCGCGATGGGCACGCATGGTCGCACCGGGCTTGATCGCCTCATCTCCGGAAGTCTTACTGAATCCGTTGTGAATCATTCTAAAAAGCTGGTGTGGTCGTATGTAATGAAAGAAGAACTTGTTGAAGCATGATGATGGATACTGATGTTGCTCATGAGGTGGGCGTTGATTTAAAATGTTTTCATTGCGGACAAACCTGTGAAGAAACGTTGTGGCAGGATGACAAATCATTCTGCTGCTACGGATGTAAAACGGTATATGAAATTCTGAACAGCAACAACCTGTGTCAGTATTACGACCTTGATAAAAATCCGGGTATACAGTTAAAGAATAAAAGCGATGAAACGTATGCGTATCTGAACGAGAAAGACATCCGTAAAAAATTACTCGATTTTGATTCAGACACTTTTGCGAAAGTGAATTTCTTTGTACCTGCTATACATTGTGTATCGTGTATATGGCTATTGGAGAATCTTCATAAGATCGAACCAGGTGTATTGCGCTCGGAAGTACATTTTACTAAAAAAACCGTTAGCGTAGATTTCAACCCGCAGCTCGTAAAACTGAGTACCATCGCGCAACTGCTGGCTTCGGTAGGATATATACCCAAGATAACACTGGAAGACCATATAGCCGACAAACCTAAAACAGACCGATCACTGGTGATGAAATTGTCACTGGCCGGTTTTTGCTTTGGCAACATCATGTTGTTCAGCTTTCCGGAGTACCTGGGTATTGATCATTCGGAGAAAGACCTCATGCGCATTTTCTCATGGCTCAACCTGGCACTCGCTATACCTGTATTTTTCTATAGCGGCATTGACTATATCACGTCTGCTTTTAAAAGCTTCAAACAAAAACAGATCAACATCGATGTACCGATTGCCGCAGGACTCATTGCTTTATTTGTGCGTAGCAGCTACGATATAATTACAGCAACCGGTGCCGGATACCTGGATTCATTCACTGGCCTCGTTTTCTTTCTGCTCATCGGCCGGTGGTTTCAAAACAAAACGTATGAAAGCCTCGCCTTCGATCGCGACTTCACAGCATATTTTCCTTTAGCGGTTAACAGGCTTGAAGAAGGAGAATGGAAACCCATTGTGATCTATAAATTACGAAGAGGCGATCAGATCCGCATTCGAAACATGGAGATCATTCCGGCAGACAGTAAATTACTCGATGCCTTCGCCTATATTGATTATAGTTTTGTTACAGGCGAATCAAAACCTGTTAAAGCGTTACAGGGAGATATAGTATATGCCGGTGGCCGTCTCATCGGCACTCCCGTAACACTCGTTGTTGAAAAGCAAACATCGCAGAGCCACCTTACAAGCTTGTGGAACAATGATGCGTTCAAGAAAATAGAAGAAAGTAAATATCAAAAGATCATTGATCGTGCTGCACGCAGGTTTACGTGGATCGTACTGGGTATAGCTTTTATAACCGCTATATATTGGCATATCACCGAACCATCATCCATGTGGCTTGTACTCACATCGGTATTGATGGTAGCATGTCCGTGCGCGCTGGCACTCGCAGCTCCGTTCACACTTGGGAGCATGTTACGCGTGTTGGGTAAAAAACAACTTTACCTGAAGAACGCAGATGTTATCGAGCGCATGGCTACAATTGATGCCATTGTATTTGACAAGACAGGTACCATAACGCATGGCGATGAACCTGCTATTTCATTTACAGGTGAGTTGAATGAAGACGATCCGGGAAGAGTAAAACTGCTGACCAGTTATTCTACCCATCCGTTGAGTATGCTTATCACCAAACATCTGAAGTATATTTCAAAAGATACTGTTCAGGATTTTAAAGAATTACCAGGAAAAGGTATACAGGCTACTGTTTCCGGTAAAGTATATAAAATCGGATCAGCTGCATTTACGGGGTTCCGCTATAAAATTGACCAGGAAGCATCGCATGTATTTATAGCCATTGATGATGAAGTGAAAGGATATTTTATCATCAAGACATCCGTTCGCAAAAACATGAAAGGCATGCTGCAGCGACTGGGCCGAAAATGCACTGCACTGCTCAGTGGCGATAACGAAACCGATAAAGAGCAAATGAAAAAACTCTTCCCGGCATCAACACAAATGCTGTTCAATCAGAGTCCGCAGGATAAACTGGATTATATAGCAGCCCTGCAGCGCGAGGGTAAAAAAGTAATGATGATTGGCGATGGGTTGAACGATGCCGGTGCTTTGAGACAAAGTGATGTTGGCCTTGCCGTTACCGATGATACCGGAATCTTTACACCGGCATGCGATGGTATACTCTACGGTGCACACATTACACAGCTCTGCCGAATTCTGAAATTTGCACAGTCATCTTCTATCATACTTAAAATTGGTTTTGGAATTTCATTCTTCTACAATGCTATTGCACTGTCGTTTGCCGTAACGGGACATTTAACACCACTTGTGGCTGCCATCATTATGCCAATCAGCAGCATTAGTGTGGTAGGCTTCAGTACACTCGCAGTAAAGATTGCAGCATCGCGTATTAAAGTATAGACTTATGGGCATTATCACTTTATTAATTACAATCAGTGTTACTATCGCCGTTGTTTTTCTGGCGGTGTTCTACTGGAATATGAAAAACGGACAGTATGACGATACGTATACCCCCTCCGTTAGAATGTTGTTCGATGACAAGCCTTCCATAGAGGCAGCGAAAAGTACTCCGGATAAAACTGATAAAAATCAGGTTCATGCTTGATTCGGGTCATTCATAAAAATTCATGGATGAAGCTACTTTGAATCATGACTTCATATCCATCACAAACTGCCTTGTTAAAAAAGTATGACGTACCCACACCACGTTATACCAGTTATCCGACCGTTCCGTATTGGGACACTGAATCGTTCACTACAGAAAGATGGACAAAAGCCCTGCGAAGGACATTTACTGAAACCAACACAGAGAAGGGAATCAGTATATATATCCACTTGCCCTTCTGCGAAAGTCTCTGCACCTATTGTGCATGTTCAACACGCATTACCAAAAATCACAAAGTTGAAGTTCCCTATATACAGGCACTGTTAAAAGAATGGGATCACTACAAGTATATATTTCGTGAGAAGCCGATTGTGCGTGAACTACATTTAGGCGGTGGCACGCCTACATTCTTCAGTCCGCAGAATTTACGGTGGTTAATCTCGTATTTACTGGAGGATGTAGAGCTGCATAATGATTTCGAGATGAGCTTCGAAGGACATCCGAACAACACAACGTATGAGCACTTACAGACACTACACGAACTCGGTGCTACCCGTGTGAGCTTTGGCGTACAAGACCTCGATGAAAAAGTGCAACGCACCATACACCGCATACAACCTTTTGAAAATCTGAAAAAGGTAACAGAGCAGGCCCGCGCCATTGGTTACGAATCCGTAAGCTTCGATCTCATTTACGGTCTCCCCTTTCAAACACCGTTTACAGTTTCTGACACAATAGAAAAAGTATTAACGCTGAAACCCGATCGCATTTCATTCTATAGTTATGCGCACGTTCCATGGTTAAGACCCGGACAACGTAATTATGAGACAGCTGATTTACCTTCGCATGCACTGAAGAGACACCTCTATGAAATCGGGAGACACTTATTGCGCAAAGCGGATTATGCCGATGTTGGTATGGATCATTTTGCATTGAGACAAGATTCTCTTTTCAAATCGCATATCGCGGGCAAGTTGCATCGTAATTTCATGGGCTATACCACTACCAATACAGAGCTACTCATCGGACTCGGTGCCTCGGCCATCAGCGATGCTAAATATGCCTACGCGCAGAATGAAAAAAAGGTAGAAGAATACCTCGGTGCCATTCAGCACAACGCATCGGCTATTGTAAAAGGACACATCCATACGGATGAAGATATGCTGCTTAAGCAATGTATTCTTCAGATAAGCTGCCAGGGAGAATTAAGCCGCGAGTTAATGATGCAGGTCGCGGATGCCAACATCCTTAACACATTATCTGAAATGGAAAAAGAAGGAATACTTTTTCTGTACGAAGATGGCGGACTTAAGGTAACAACTGCAGGCGAACCTTTCATTCGAAACATTTGTCGCGTATTCGACAAGCGTATGAACGAGCAGGACAATACCCGTGAGATATTCAGCAAAGCGATATAACATAACTCAATAATCTAACCGTTGCATGACCCTTGCTTTTTTAGCGAGGGTCTTTTGCTTGTATACCGTTGCGCATGCATCCTGACAAAAATCAGGTATCCTGATAACAACAGTCATCTTCCATACATTCTGCCGCCTCTATTTTTATTGCCAGAATATTTGATACAAAACGCTGAGCAAGTTTATGGAAGTAGAAAAATTCAGTTATGACAACAAGATCGTAAAAGCGTTCATGATCGCTACGGTCGTGTTTGGCCTCGTGGGTATGTTGGTTGGTCTTACTGCAGCCATCCAGTTAGTATACCCGATCTTTAATTTCGACACGCAGTATACAACATTCGGGCGCATTCGTCCGCTTCATACAAACGCCATCATCTTTGCCTTTGTAGGCAACGCAATGTTTGCGGGAGTATATTACTCGATGCAGCGTCTGCTGAAGACACGCATGTTCAGCGACAAACTGAGCTGGATACATTTCTGGGGCTGGCAACTTATTATTCTCGCTGCGGCTATAACACTGCCGTTGGGTATGACTACTTCCAAAGAATATGCAGAACTCGAGTGGCCCATTGATATAGCGATCACAGTCATCTGGGTTGTCTTTGGATGGAACATGATCGGCACCATTATCAAACGCAGAGAGCGCCACATGTATGTTGCTATCTGGTTCTACATCGCCACGTTTGTAACCGTAGCCGTACTGCACGTGGTAAACTCTTTTGAAATGCCTGTTACATTCTTCAAGAGTTACTCCTGGTACGCAGGCGTGCAGGATGCGTTGGTGCAGTGGTGGTATGGACACAACGCCGTTGCATTCTTTCTTACCACTCCGTTTCTCGGTCTCATGTATTACTTCTTGCCGAAGGCCGCCAATCGCCCGGTATACTCCTATCGTTTGTCGATCATTCACTTCTGGTCATTGATCTTCATCTATATATGGGCTGGGCCGCACCACTTACTATATACATCGCTGCCTGACTGGGCACAATCATTGGGAACTGTATTCTCCATCATGCTCATCGCTCCATCCTGGGGTGGTATGCTGAATGGTTTGATGACACTGCGCGGTGCGTGGGATCGTGTTCGTGAAGATCCTGTTTTAAAATTCATGGTAGTTGCTATTACCGCGTATGGTATGGCTACACTCGAAGGTCCGCTGTTATCATTAAAGAATGTAAATGCTATAGCACACTTTACTGACTGGATTGTAGCGCACGTACACGTAGGTGGTTTAGGATGGAATGGTTTCCTCACGTTCGCCATGCTATACTGGATAACTCCGCGCATGTGGAATACAAAATTATACTCTACCAAACTTGCTAACGTACACTTCTGGTTAGGCACACTCGGTATCATTTTCTATGCACTGCCGATGTATGTATCCGGTGTTGTGCAGAGTTTGATGTGGAAAGAATTTAACCCGGAAGGATTCCTGGTATATAAAAACTTCCTTGAGACAACGGTACAGATCCTGCCGCTGCATGGACTGCGCGCAATTGGCGGTGCCCTATATCTCACCGGTGCGATCATCATGACCTACAACCTGGTGAAGACAGCTTTCGCAGGAAGCTTTCTCGCCAATGAAGATGCTGAAGCAGCACCGCTTGCCAAAGTATATGTACAGAAAACCGGGGGCTGGCACAATCGCCTGCTCGAGCACAAGCCGGTATTGTTTACGGTCTTAACCGTAGTAGCTATACTCATCGGTGGTGCTATTGAAATGATACCTACGTTCCTGATAAAGTCAAACGTACCCACTATCACAAGTGTTAAACCTTATACACCACTTGAGCTGCACGGACGTGATATATATATCCGCGAGGGCTGCGTGAACTGTCATACACAAATGGTTCGCCCGTTCCGCTCAGAGACTGAACGCTACGGTGAATATTCAAAAGCCGGAGAATTTGTATATGACCATCCGTTCCTGTGGGGATCAAAACGTACGGGTCCGGATCTGCATCGTGTGGGTGCTAAATATTCGAACAGCTGGCACTATAACCACATGCTTGCTCCGGATGCTGTCTCAACAGGTTCTATCATGCCCGCCTACCCTTGGTTGTTCGAGCAGGTGATCAACAAAGCAGACACACGTGGAAAGATAACTGCGCTTCGTACGATCGGTGTTCCCTATGAAGAAGGATATGAAGACAATGCCAACAACGATCTCGAAAAACAAGCGGGTGAAATAGCCGGCACTTTAAAAGCTGATGGTATAGAAGTAGCCGATGATGCTGAGATCATCGCACTGATCGCTTACCTGCAACGACTGGGTACAGACATCAAGGCAGAGAAAACAGCACAGTCAGAATAAAAATATAAGAACTGAGAAGTTCAACCTAAAACAGTAAAGCCATGTATAAAAACGTCCTTCAAAGTATAGAGAACATCGCGATCTGGCCGGTAATCTCTTTCGTTATATTCTTTGCTTTTTTCCTTTGCCTGCTCTTGTGGGTATTCACTACCGATAAAAAGATCATAGACAAAATGAAAGCATTGCCCATGGAAGATGCTACTTCTGAAAATGAAATCACAAACCGTAAACAGTAAGACCATGAGAAAAGCAGTGTTGTTTATTGTATTGATGATCTGTACCGCCAGTGCCTTTGCACAGGAAGCGCAGGCCGCGAAAACTTTCTGGGATGATCCGGTTAGCGACCCGATGTTTCCTATATACCTCGTAACAGGCTTTATACTCCTTGTAATTATACTCGTAGGTGTCGTAGCGCTATACCTGGTAAAAGTAGTGAACATGCTCATGACGGAAACCGAGAAGTCCAAAGCAGCAAAACTCGGAATACCCTATATAGCAAAGCCTTCTTTGTGGAACAGGTTTGCACAGAAAATGAATGCCTCCGTTCCGGTAGAAGCGGAAAAAGACATCGAACTTCACCACGACTACGATGGTATAAAAGAGCTCGACAATCATTTACCTCCGTGGTGGAAATGGCTCTTCTACGGAACAATCGCATACTCGGTGGTATATATAGCTATATATCACTTCTCCGACACACTTCCGTTGCAGGATCAGGAGTATCAGCAGGAAGTAGCGCTTGCTGAAGAACACGCGCGTAAACTAAAAGCAGCACAGCCACAGGAAGAGATCGATGAAAACGCACTCGCATTTACCAACGACAAGGCATTGATTGAAAAAGGAAAAGCTGTATTCGATGGCAACAACTGCGGTGCGTGTCACCGGAATGATGGTGGTGGTAATACCATTGGTCCGAATCTTACCGATGAATATTGGTTGCACGGGGGCGACATCAAACAAGTCTTCTCTACAATCAAGAATGGTGTTGTAGAGAAAGGTATGCCGGCCTGGGGTAAATCGATGAGTCCGCAGGACGTGCGAAATGTAGCGTTCTTCATTATGAGTTTACAGGGAAGTAATCCTGCGAACGCTAAAGCACCACAGGGAGAATTATTTAAAGCAACAGCACCGGCTCCAACCGCAGCACCTGACAGTACGAATGCACAGGCATCGCTATAGTTATAGCGGCATCCCGAAACAATATATAGTATACAAGGAATCTGAGAAGCAGTATGGAAGGGAGTATAAAAATTGATATCCGGAAAGAACGGCTGGCCAAAAGCGCAGCGGCTCGTGAAGGTGTCGATGCAGAGGAAGAGTTTCGCGATAGCATCGCTACCGTGGATGAAAAAGGTAAACGAATCTGGATCTACCCCAAGAAGCCATCCGGTCGCTATCACAACTGGCGTATAGCCGTTACCGTTGTGTTGCTTACTATTCTGCTGGGTGGTCCGTTCCTGAAGATCAATGGTCAACCCTTCCTGTTGCTAAATGTATTCGAACGAAAATTTGTTATACTGGGACAAGCCTTCTGGCCACAGGATTTTTTCCTGCTGGCTGTTGTGCTGATTATCTTTTTTGTATTCGTTATCCTGTTTACCGTTGTGTTCGGTCGCGTATGGTGCGGATGGATGTGTCCGCAGACGCTATTCATGGAAATGGTTTTCCGTAAAATTGAATACTGGATCGAAGGCGATGCTGCTGCACAACGCAGGTTAAACAAAGAACCGTGGACCGCTTCCAAAATTTTCAAGAAGACATCCAAGCACATCATCTTTCTTGCTATATCATTAGTCATTGCCCATACGGTAATGGCGTATATGATTGGCGTTGAACAAACGCAAGCCATTGTAAGCGAATCGCCATCCGAAAATATAGCAGGGTTCATAGGACTGATGGCCTTCACAGGAATTTTTTATGGTATATATGCGAAGTTCCGTGAGCAGGCCTGCATAGCAGTGTGTCCTTATGGACGATTGCAAGGTGTTTTGTTAACAAGAGAATCAATCGTAGTAGCATACGACTGGTTGCGCGGAGAGCCTCGCGGTCACTTAAAGAAGAATGCTGAACCTGCTGTAAACACGGGCGATTGCATCGACTGTAAACTTTGCGTACATGTTTGCCCTACCGGTATAGACATACGCAACGGCACGCAAATGGAATGTGTAAACTGTACAGCGTGTATCGATGCCTGTGATGATGTGATGCTGAAGATCGGTAAACCGAAAGGATTGATCCGCTATGCTTCGTACAACTCCATCAAGGATGGTATTACCAAAATCATTACGGGTAAAGTTATAGCATACTCGATTGTGCTGATGGCATTGGTGATTATACTAGCTGCTGCACTCATTACACGATCAGACGTTGAGACAACTATATTAAAAGTGCCGGGCACACTATATCAACGCGAACCGGGTTTCATCACCAACCTATACAACGTTGAATTCGTGAACAAGACATTTGATGAAATGACGCTTGAGATTAAAGTGGAGTCACCTGCATCGGCACGAATACATAAGGTAGATGGTAAAGCCATCGTGATACCATCCGAAGGATTTACAAAAGGTGTATACTTTATTCGTATACCGGAAGAAGCGGTGACAACAGCTCGCACCGTGGTAAAGCTTGGCATTTATCAAAACGGAAACCGAATCGAAACGGTTAACGCTAAATTCATCGGACCTGTAAGCAAGGCCTCCGATGCGAAACGCAAATAACGCTGCACTATATCGCTGGACAGAACTATAAAATTAAAGTATATGAATTTCGGAAATTGGATCGTTGTAGCTTTTATACTGTTTGCAGCATTCATTGCAACGCTGGTTACAGTTTGTGTGCGGCAGGATGTGAGCCTGGTATCGAAAGATTACTATAAAGAAGAACTTGGCTACCAGGAACAGATACATCGCCTTAATAACACCGCGGCTTTGGAAACGAAGCCGGTTATCAAAATAGTAGACCATACTTTGCAGGTTAACTTTAACCACGGTGGCAAAATTGAAAACGGTGAATTGAAATTGTTCTGTCCTTCCAACGCGAAGATGGACCGCATCTTTCCCGTAGAGTCATCTGAGGAAAGAACGCGCACATTTGAGATCAATACGTTACAAAAGGGTATGTATCGCGCCAAGCTGTTCTGGAAAATGAACGGCAAAGAATTTTACCAGGAAGAAGTGATCTATATCTGACGAGTCATGATAATTACTGCATTGGTTATGGGATTTGCCGGCAGCCTGCATTGCGTGGGTATGTGCAGTCCGTTGGCAATGACGGTTAGTAATCTTAATCCGGCTGCAACCTTAAACCGGTTTATTTACAATCTCGGCAGAATCCTAACGTATGGGCTACTGGGCGCTGTGGTGGGTGGAGCCGGTTGGGCTTTGCCGCTATCCGGACTGCAGAATGTACTTTCGCTGGCTCTGGGTATATCTTTACTGATCTTTGCAGTGCTGGGTATAACCAGTATGCATATTCCTGTACTGACTTCTGCTATACACCGGCTAACGGCCTTACTGAAATCTGCTTTCGGAAAATTTCTGCAGCGTAAAAACTATATATCTGTTTTTATACTGGGCACTTTAAATGGACTTCTTCCCTGCGGATTGACTTTTCTGGCACTTACGTATTGCTTAACACTCGGCAGTATCGGCAATAGTTTCTATTTTATGTTGCTGTTTGGCGTAGGAACTTTACCGGTTATGCTGGGTCTTACGACTATATTTCAATACCTGGTAAAACGATTCAACCTTAACTTTCGAAAGGTTACTACTACCATGCTTTTCTTCTCGGGTTGTTTGCTAATCGCACGGGTATTTATTGGGCATGAGCATGAGTCTCATCGCGTGCCAGCACAGGAGACTGCGACAGAGATTACGATCTGTCGTTAACGGGTCTTGCTGCCGCTTGGTATTTTTCATATTTGGAAAACTTGAAAGAATTATCGGTACAAGCTTATAAACTTACCCCAGCCATTTAAATAAAAGAAGCAGGGATATACCCTGCCTCTGTTTTTCTTACTTCTTACTCCTTACTTCTTGCTTCTTGCTCTTACTCCTGACTTCTATCTCGCTACATTCCATCGAACAACTTTCTCAAGTTTTGCAGGATGTGTAATTTTTATCTTGCCGCTTTCAATCTCAATGATTCCTTCTTCTTTAAAATCAGAGAGCACACGAATCACAGATTCTGAAGCGGTACCAACCATCTTCGCGAGGTCTTCGCGTGAAATAGCAATGACTGCCTTCTCATCCTTCAATGAAGCCGACTTAAGCAACGCATCGGCTGTACGCTGACGCACCGAGTTATAAGCAAGACTAAGTAGCTGGCGCTCGCGTTCGGCAACTTTCTTGCAGAGTAAATTAATAAAACTCGCCGATACATCGGGATGACTCTGAATCATCAACATAAAATCATGACGCGGAACAGAAATTAACTCGGAGTCCTGCAGTGCTACCGCGGATTCTTTATAGTTCTCGTTCTCCAATACTGGTTCAAATCCAAAGAAATCATTGGCTGCATACAGGTTTGTAATAAACTCTTTTCCATCGGGATGCGACTTGAATGTTTTTACATTACCCGATTTGATAAAGTATACATGCAGCGGCATGTCGCCTTCCGAAAATATCTCGGCTTTCTTTTTATACTGCTTTACCTTTTTGTCTTTACCAAGATCTTTCAGGTTTAAAAACTTCTGCGCGTCTTTAATAAAGTTATCAAGACCTTCCGGTGTAGACTCATAGTGCTTTTGCTGCATGGCGCTTTTGCGCAGCCGTGTCTCAATCGCATTGAGCAGATCAGTATCATCAAATGGCTTCGTCAGGTAATCATCTGCGCCCAGGTTCATACCTTTGCGGATATCGGTTTTTTCAGTTTTCGCTGTAAGGAATATAAATGGAATGCTTGCTGTATCTTCCTTCTTACTCAAAATATGCAACACACCATAGCCATCGAGTTCAGGCATCATTATATCGCAGATGATCAGATCAGGTCGCTCGCGTTGCGCCAGCTCTACACCAATCTTTCCATTCTCTGCTGTAATCACACTATAATTTGCCAGGCTTAATATTTCACTGGTATTTTCTCTGATCTCAGCGTTGTCTTCTATCAGGAGTATTTTTTTCATAACTTGAAATTAGGTTTACTATATCGGTATAGTCACAGTAAATATACTGCCCTTTCCATAATTGCTTTTAAATGAAATGGTACCGCCTAATAATTCAGCGTACCGCTTTACTATATTCAAACCCAGGCCTGTGCCTTGTATATTTCCGGAGTTGCTCGCTCTGAAAAAGCGTTCGAATAAATGTCTTTGATCTTCGTCCGGTATACCGATCCCTTCGTCCTGTACACTAAAAACGAATTCACCATTTTGTTTTTCAAATTTCAACAAAATGGTTTTATGCTCGGGTGAATATTTACTGGCATTCGTAATAAGATTGAACAGTATATTTCGCAGTATACGCGAGTCAGCATATATCATTGTTCCCGACTCATATTCAATCTCCAGTCGTTGACCTTGTTTTAATAAAGGACTCATCTCTTCATTTATACTGTCAGCGAAATCCTGCAACACCAACTGTTCTTTATTAATATCAATGACCCCTTCTTCCAGTTTCCCAAGGGAAAGGAAATCATTCAGAATAGACGTAAGGTGATTAACAGATGATTTTATCCGCTGAACATGCTTGTCGACTTTATCTTTTTCGCCACGATCGTTGTACTGATTAATGAGCGAAGCAGAACTCAACACGGCACTGAGCGGTGTACGAAACTCGTGCGAAGCGATGGACACAAATTTTGTTTTGAGCTCATTGAGTTCGCGTTCTTTTTCCAGGGCACCACGTGCTTCCTCTTCGGCACGCTTGCGTTCAGTCACTTCGTTCTCGAGCTTCTGAATCGTTTTATGTAACGCTTCTGTGCGCGACTGCACTTTCTTTTCGAGTTCAGCAGCATATACTATAAGCTGTTCTTCGCTTCGCTTTAGTGCATCTTCTGCTTTCTTGCGTTGTGATATATCACTGATGAAAGACATCACCAGTAATTTACCTTTCACTTTGGTATAGCTGAGACTGATCTCCACCGGGAATTCGACACCATCTTTTCGAAGTGCCGTAAGATCACGACCAAATCCCATTCTTCGTGGTTCGGGATGTTCGTTGAATCCTTTTCTGAAATTAATATGTCGGCCGCGATAACGTTCGGGGAGTAAATTCTCGAGTGAGACTCCGGTCAATTCATTTTTTCCATATCCGAAAATCTGCTCGGCAATCGGATTGGCGACAACAATTTTACCGGATTCATCAACCATCAGAATCCCTTCCGACATACTTTGAAATATCTCGCGAAAGGCATCGTCTGTCACTAAAGATAAAGGAGCACTCACATCCATAAAATAGCAAAGTTATATTCGTTCAATTCCTGACAAAAATCATATTTCACGTTGATCAAAATTGCGTTTTTCGCTTTAAAATACCTATACGTTTGTAGGGTGAAAGATACTTTAATGACCGATGTTATGGCCAAAACAATCCTGTGTACCATCAATTTACCCGAGTCGTCCAAGCAGGCGGTGCAATGGGCTGTAACCATGGCGCAGCAGCTTGAAGCACATCTTACTATATTATATACATACCGGCTCATCCCGTCACAATCCGGTGAGATTGTGCAGCTCAAGAAACGAATTGAACTGGAAGCCAGCAAGCAATTTCATGATATTGAAAAAGATTTGCTGATCGGTAAAGGAATCAGTTACGACTTCCGAACGGAGGTCGGCTTTGTTTCCGATCGCATTGAAGATCATGCCAGGAAAAACAATCTTAACTTCCTGGTGATCGACAAAAATGTAAGCACAAACAGTAAAGAAACATTTGAAGAAATGATGGAACACGTGCACGTTCCTACTCTTGTTATCCCTTAGTAAACATAGTCCCCCGCCCCATTCCCCTCACGTTAGCAGCACACTTTATCCGCTACCAATAAAAAAGGATATACCGAAGCATATCCCTTCTTGTTTCTAAACGCTGATCGGGCTATACAACGGCCGGGCTAAGCAATCCCATTGTATTTAACTGCCGCAGGAATAAGCGCTGCGCGTGTGTATCATCCTTAATGTGATAGCGCGCCCCTATATATTTCACAATCTTTCCATTTTCAACCACGGGCACGATGGTAGCATCTACCCAATAGTGCGTACCATCTTTCTTCCGGTTTTTAATGATACCCTGAAACGGCTGTCCTTTTTTCAATTGCTTCCACATGCGTTCGAAAATTTCTCCGGGCATGTCGGGGTGTCGCACAAAGTTATGTCCCTGTCCGATCAGCTCGTCAGCACTATATTGAGACACTTCACAAAATCTGTCGTTCACGAACGTGATGGTTCCATACAAATCCGACTCTGATAATATAGTAGTAAGACCAAGAACTTTCTCGCGCGCTTCCAATTGATTTTTCATGTCTACGTTTTCACTCAGTTGCCGCATCATTTGCTCCTGTACCGACTGTAGCTCTTCAAGATTCTGACGCATCTCTTCTTCCTGCGAACGTAATTCTTCCATGTGTACCTGCGATTCTTCAAGCAGTCGTTTTATATCCTGGTTGCTTCGTGCAGACAATACCACGGACGCAAAGGCTTCGGCTACCTTTTCAAGAAAATTAATCTGGTATTCCTCCAGTCGGTGAAACGATGCTACTTCAATAACACCCGCTACTTCGTTGTTATGCATTACCGGAACGATAACAACACAGCCCGGAGTGGCCATGCCGAGTCCGGAGGTGATCTTGATATAGTTCTGCGGAACATCGAAGAGTATAACCGGCTCCTTCTCGAGAAAGCATTGGCCTACCAGTCCCTGCCCGACACCAATAGACTGCGAAACGAATTTCTTGCGATCAAATGCATAGCAT
>CBIHOZ010000164.1:0-15836 GCA_966211525.1 uncultured Chitinophaga sp.
CTTTGAACTTAATGCAATACCCGGTTACGCTCGCCTTGCCTATTTTTTCTCCGTATGTTTTGGCTAAGTATGTCTTATCGTTGAGACCAAGTATATAGATGGAGATTCCGGTTTTGTTGGCACTCACGCCAATTTGATAAAAATCTCTGGTCGTTCCATCAGCATATTTTATGGTATAAAATCCATAGCCTATATTCGGATTGGAGACAGTTTTATCTTCACCGTTTTTACCATCCAAAAACCATAATTTACATGAAGGCATTATTTCCTGAATGATGCGATGCAATTCTTGCATGTCGCTGCGCTTTGGTTCAGGTTGACTCGAAATATACTCCTGGACTTGGCTTGTACGTTCATATTAAACTATAGGCTGCTTAACGTACGCAATCTAAAAAATATAGGTCAACTAATTAGATATAGTTGACTAAAACACAAGAGCATGATCATATTGCGCGGTGGATAATTCGGACAGCGTGATATTCCTTCACCAAGGCACGGGAGAAACTATCAAAAAAACGTCTATCAGAACTCATAAAAACCCATATTATCCGGTCTTTTCAGCATTCCTTTCAAATGTAATTGCGACAATTCTTTGGCAAGCGTCAATGGTTGACGTAGGAAATGTATTCCCAAGCTATTAGATATATCTCTGTTCCTAATAAGCTTGAGTATAGTCGCAGAATTAAACTCCAAATATTTAGTTAATAGGCCAACACAGTTCATTAGCTGTTTTTCCGGAATATCATTTACTATTATTTCATACCTCCAGGAAATGCCCTCGTCTGCATTGGCATTATAGGAAGAAGGAATGTAAAAAAAATAATCACCATTCTTGGATACTATTAACCTTAAAGGGCCAGCGAAATTCTCATCAGACTTTTTGGAAGCTACTATTTCACTGACTAGATCCTGCAAATTGACATCTCTAAGCGAAAGTCCCCAAACCTTGTTTATTATACTATCAACAGAACTCATTGCGTTACCTCGTCATTTCATTTTTTATCAATTGACTTTCATTCTCCTAAACTCCTTTCGAATGTGACTGCGTTGAGCTTACAAATTTAATTTTACCTTGTCCAATGTCGTGTTCAAAATGAACTTCAATTGTATCACCTACTACCTTAAAGTCAAGAATTGGGTACATTGATTTAGGAGTAGCTTTGATAAATTTTCTGGTTCGTGGATTAATCACAATCGTGTCGCGTTCGTGACCACCCAAAACAATTCTGTCAACTAAAACGAGTGAATCTATTATTTCCAATGTCTCGTATCTTCCATCTGGAAAATTATCCGGAGAGATATAGTATCCATTCAAACTATCAACTTTGGTTGAGCATTGAATTAGAACTATCAATAATAAAAGTAGATAAAATCTCGTCATTTTAACAATGGTTGCCTGGTTCGAATAAGATCATCAAATTCAGGTTGCGAGATATCCCTTTCCATAATGAGTATATTTTAGTGTTTTGTTAGTGACGACCACCAACAATGGTATGAGCCGTTTTACTTAGCTTTCTCCAATTTGAAATCCTTATTTTGTGGTACTAAAACGTTCTTTGTTTCGATAACAACAACCTCCTCCTTTGAATCAGTTATATACTCCTCTTTTTGTTTTTTATTAACATCCACAATGATTTTCTTTTGAGGTGTGAGTCTAATAGCCTGTCCTCGTATTGTCCATATGCCAAGCGTTTTTTCTGATCCAAGATCCGAGGTTTCTACCATTTCATAATTCTTACCGTCTTTCAACCTCAGTGTGAAGCTATACATGAAAACTGAATGTTTGTATTCTCCAATCAAGTCCGACTTAAACTGTAATTCCTTCGCTAACAGCTTTTGTTCTTCTGCTATTTTATTTTGCTGCACTGCTCTTTGATAATTTTCCTCCGCATACATTCTTTGCTTATCTGCCTCCGCTTTTTGAACAAAAGCATACAACATTGCCGTAATTGTAATAAATACAAGCAACGCAATTGTGATGTTCTTCATCATAGAGTAACGGTCGCTAATGACCAGTCTATTTCATTAAGATCATAAGAATAATTTCGTCCAGTTATCGACCGGACTCAATACAGCACATTACACGACTCAAATTTCTTATCTTCCATTGTACTATATATGTATTACGACGTTACTGAGGCAGAAAGTTGGGTCCAATCCTCTTCATCCTCTAATCCCTCCAGCCAGAACGAAATTCTATAGGAAATTATATATATCCAATTAGTAAGTTCTTTAAGCTCCTCGTCCGAGATGAGGTTATTACTTCTAAGCATCCCTTGTGGGTCTATTCCCCAGGCCTTGGAGTAGTGGCAAATGGTCCAAAGATTCAATATCAATTCTTTATTCAAAGTTTCACTTTGTTTGATGTCTTCTTTAAGAACATTTAAGCACTCCATCAGATTATTGAACGCTGCTACGTTCAATCCCTTAAACGGTCTTAAAGATGGAAGAAATCCATTGGTCCATTTATCAGAATGTATATCTGGATGTCGTCCACTATGAAAACTTAGTTGTTCTATTGCTTCTTCCTTAGTCATTTCTATATGGTATCCGTGAAGCTTATCTAAACATTTTCGCTAGTCAGTCGCCTCTTTTTAGATCTACGATGAATCCAAGTATCACAAGTCCTACGCTCGATATAGGCCCTGACATAAGACACATCAATAAAGTTTGACCGTCTCCATGACACGCTAATTTTGTCCCAATCAGCATTATTAAAATAGCTGTATTTAAAAGGGTATAAATTGCAAGGGAGAAAACTCGAAAATGTTTTTTTAGTTCTTTTTCTTCTTTGTTCTCAATTAATCCACGGACTTGTCTCAAGTACCAAAACACCAAAGCTATTATCAAAATGATACTCGTCCACAGAATTATTTCATACCCGGTTTCACATTTACCAGTTATATAGCCAATCCATGTTGAGAAAATTATTCCTGGATAAAGAGTCCAACTAGGGAAAATTGGGATTAAGGAAATCGCAGCATTCACTAGTCCAAACTTTGTATACTTTAACATGTCCATTAGCCAATGCGTCTTTAGGATTCGAAACAATTGCGCGACCAATGTCTGTGTTTATGCAGCAATGTTACCGGGCTAAATTAAGAAATTACTTTTGATATCAATATCTCTAATGTGGTGTGGGGAGTCAGTGCAAAGAAACAATAAAACTGCTGGGCTATAGCTATGTTTTTCTATTGAGTGTGAGCCTCAAACCCATATCGTATTGCTGCTTCAAGTATTTCGATGTTGATATCTTTTAGAGCTTTGAACTTAATGCAATACCCGGTTACGCTCGCCTTGCCTATTTTTTCTCCGTATGTTTTGGCTAAGTATGTCTTATCGTTGAGACCAAGTATATAGATGGAGATTCCGGTTTTGTTGGCACTCACGCCAATTTGATAAAAATCTCTGGTCGTTCCATCAGCATATTTTATGGTATAAAATCCATAGCCTATATTCGGATTGGAGACAGTTTTATCTTCACCGTTTTTACCATCCAAAAACCATAATTTACATGAAGGCATTATTTCCTGAATGATGCGATGCAATTCTTGCATGTCGCTGCGCTTTGGTTCAGGTTGACTCGAAATATACTCCTGGATTTGTTCTTGTACATTCATATAAAACTATAGGCTGCTTAGCATACGTAATCTAAAAAATATTGACCACTAGCGTTTCTCTATGGAAACTTGTCGATATTATTTTTTAACAGCTCGTAAAGTCTGTCGATAAGTATTGGTCTTTGAACAACATAAACATTTTCACACTTTTTATATTCTTCATGGCGTTGCAATTCATTACTTGCCGCGACATAGTCATTAATACCCTTATCTATTCTGTATTTGGTATATATTAATACTCGAATATCCTTTGCTTGCTTTACTGAATTAGCCAGTTCAGTGAGTCCTAATTTGTTTTCTATTTGATCAGCTACTATATCTAAATTAAATGATAAGGCACTTCCGTAATCTTCCCAACTTTCATAGTTCAGCCACTCCCAAATGGCCATTAAACAACACAACTCTGAAGGCAACTCTTTTAGAGTGTTAAAATTCAGCCAAAATTCTCTTTTTAATTTATACTTTTCCTCGATCGCATACGCTATTTTACCTAATGCATCTTCCTTTTTGTCTTTGAATTTTCTTAAGACAAGTTCGGTAAATGTGTATCGCTCTTCATCAATATTTTTAATTGTTGCGGCTATATCAAAGTTGTTTTTAGTTAAATGCTTGCTTGCAACATCCGCAGTTACTCCCGTTTTACTAATTATTATAGCAACCATCTCCTCTCTAAACTTCACTTCTGCTTTTTCCAAATCTCCATCAAGAGATTCAAGCAATGTCAACCCATGCCGAAGTCCAATTGGAATTCGTTGCCTTAATATTTCAAGTTTATCTTTATACACTTCGTTCACTTCACTGATCTTTTTAGACAATTCGCGCTGCGCGATATTTTTCTCCTCGCCGGCTATATTTAAGCAACAGTAAATTGGTGTGGGCTTTGAGTGTGTTTTATTGGTGAGGAACACCAACAAAGGCATGGGGAAAGTCGACTTGACACTTCCCATACCACCTCTTCTTGCCAAGTATTTAACTCTATTTCTTTATCGATAGAAGAAAATATGGAATAAATATCATCAATCGTTAATACCCCGTTATATCTAAGCACAAGAGCCACTAATTTTTCATAGCTATCATTCAGTGTATCACTGGAAACATCAAGCAAGAATTGTTGAATCTCCTCTTTTAACGTTGTTATCAATTCAGTCCTCTCTATCATATTACAGGCGGGTGTGTTTTATTGGTAAGGAACACCAACAATGGCATGGCTTATATACATTGTTGTGAGTAGTACCTACTTCAAGTTCCTCTTAAATTCCTCCTCCTCTTTTTTGTTCGCCTCATAGATATGAGGATTTTGCTCTTTCATAAATTGCTCAAATTCTTGCTTGGATGTCTTCAATATATTCCAGCATATACCAGCGTCTAATTTCGAGCAAATAATAAGATTTGGATCCCATCTTTTCCTTTGTCCATGAAATTTAATTGATTTGACAACATCGGGAACTCGACTTTCAAATTCAAAAATTGCATGATGGCTGTGCCCCCTCCAGAGCATTGTATGGAATTTTGTTCGATAATTAAAACATGCCCTTAGGGTTAGCTTAGTAACAAAGGGTTCGCTTTCAAAATTATCGAGAAACATACAATCGAATTCAATAGGTAGTTGTGTGTCACCGAAAGTATGAGTAATAGTAAAACCAACAAAGTTGTCGGAATTTAATTCTTCTAATCTTGTTATTCCTTTTTGCGAAAAAATTTCTTTCTGAACATGCCTCAATGCCATAAAATGGTTTTTCTCATCCCTATCCTCCGCCCTTATATAATTAACTGTGTTCATATTTGCATTACTCATGATATTTCAACATTAGAATATCGTTGCCAATATAAGCGTTTGTAAAAGAATATAATCGATTAAGTCTGTATCTTAAAGATGGGATCAATGTGGATATTATAACTGTATTTTAGGTTGCAAACTATGCAATCTACCTTTTCAACAGCCGCACCAGGAACTCTATATCTGCCCAAGTATTTAACTCTAATGTATACTTTATGATGATAGACATGGAAGGCGGTATATGTATACCAACAAGGCATAAAAGATATAGTTGATTGAGAACGCCAATGACATGATCGTATTGCGCGGTGGATAATTCGGACTGCGTGATATCCCTTTCCACAACGGGTATATTTTAAGCAAGAGTAAATTGGTGTGGGTTCTGAGTGTGTTTTGTTGGTGAGAAACATACATGGTGCCTTGATTGAACCTACTTTCCAACAAAGGCATGGTATGCTCAATGAAAATGTATTTTCAATTTCACTTCTTCTCATTTCGCTCCTTCATTATTTTTTCATATGCCCTTCTTCCACCATATGTAATTGACCATAACGTTTGCCCCTTTCTGTTCTCAATTCGTCTAACAATATTTCCTTTTTGTAGTTCATTCATCACACCTGCCACAATGTCCGGACTAATATTTAACTCCTCACCTATACCAGCTATAGTTCTAAATCTGAAATCTTTATTTAGCATTGAATCGATAATCCTATATTGATCTTTCTCAATTTTCGATTGGAGTTGACTCTGCAATTTATCATATGACAATTCATTTGATATTTGCCCGTCAGAGGATAGCTCAATTATAGCATCTACCTTATCCTCATTCTTGTTTGATTTTACTAAAGCCTTTTCAGCCTTTATTTCGGCCTCCTTAGCTTTCTGTAATATCTTCTCCCCAAGTGTATCTATAAATCTCCTTGAAAAAATTGATGCAATGAGACAGAATCCTGTAAATGTCAAGTATCCACGCATCGTCTCTTGGTCGATTAGATTACTAGAGATCGTATCAAGAAACAATGGAACTAAAAGTGAGGCCGCCATCCCGAGAACAATATTTTTAAGAAAGAACAATACTTTTCTGTCGGTCCCCTCATAACCCTGTAAAAAGTTAACTATTCCACCGAATACACCAGATGAAAGAATTATTACTATAACCAAAGTACAATGTCGCATAGCGATAACATTTGCAGTTAGAATTTGTCTTTTTTAGTTACTATTTTCTGCATTGTCAATTTATCAAAAAGAGCTTGCCAAGTTTTCACTGTGTCTTCTGTTATTTTTTTTGCAATGTGTTGAAATTGATTATAAAAATCTGTTGCTAGCTCTACCTTCCAACCTAGCTCTAATCGGTAACCATTTTCTAAGGCGAACTTCTCCATCTGTTGGACTATTGGTTCGTCTGCTGTTACAACATAGTCAAAATCATCCTGCTTACCCCTATATCGTTTACTAAATACCTTTGCTAATTCCTCATAAGGTAAGATATCCTCAACTTCAAACTCGCCCTTTTTGGACAAAATCATATCCATTTCAATTATCTTATCCCGCTCACTTTTATAGGTATCCTTTTTAAGTTTATCAGCCTTTTCCTTGCCTGGCTTGTCGCTATCAACTATAGCAAATGGTAAATCATTTTCTCTGCCACTAACGATATTGATAACTGCGGACATGCCTCTTACACCACCGGTAGGTATAAAAACCATTTCTTTTGCATTTTTATATTTACCAATTCCGGAAAGATGATTCTTTATTAATTGTAAATATATCTGGTCTGACTGACCTTCCACCAAAACAGGTTGACAACCTAGAAGTAACGTATCCGATATTGTTAAACCTATAGCTGCATGCACTGGATAGATAGATTTATCCGCAACCTTTGAATTTTTTCTTAAATCACTTGAGACACTTGAAGAGCCAACACCATCTACAAACACTGCCTTAACATTGGCTAAATTGTCAGGATTTACCAGAAAAGGAGAATGAGTCGTGTAAAGAATTTGGTTTTGATCAGCTAAAGAATTGAAAAACTTGACAAGATCAAACTGGGCAACTGGATGTAATGAAAGTCCTGGTTCATCAAGAAGTAAAATGCAGTTTGAATGAGTATCCTTACTTTCAACAAGAAACACAAGAAAAAAACTAAAGAACCATTGCAACCCCTTGCTTCTTCCTTCTAACTCTACTTCCTCAGGTCTTTGTTCATCGCTTACCCAAATTCTAAAGTGATTTCCGTCAGCCTGAAATCTAAAACGATAGTCGCCTTGCTTCCACCAAGTCCTAAATTCTTGAGTTAGTTTAGTAGAGGCTGATTGAAGTAAAATTTCACGTTCCTTTTTCTGTTGTCTTTGTTTTTCAATTTCACCTTCTGTCGGTTTTACTTCAACTGATTCTCGACTCAATTCTTGGCCAGGATTGTGGTGATGAACTTTTATCGTGGTTTGGACTTCAAATTTCTCTTGCCCTAATCTTAAAATATCCTCTGGATAAAGTTTAACAAATTCAAATAAGACTTTCAAGCTTCTTACTTTCTCTCTTTCCTTAATTCCCAAATCGATTCTCTGAAAATTTGAGATTACATGAGGTAAGTAAATTTCAGAATCGAGATTTCCATAATCTGAGTAGTATACAAATTTGGGTATCATATCGAGTATTTGATCCTGTACCTTCTTAGAGAGCTTAATTTGTATGCGAGTTTCCTCCTTCATTTTTGGGAACCCAAATGAATACGTTCCATTATATTTTCGGTTAATAATAAGCTCACTCACCTCTTCCGAGCTTGCAATTTCAATAAGCTCAGTTTTTTTTGATTCTGCCTTCTTGACTTGACCATCTTCTTCAACATCGAGGTTATTTTCTTCGGTCGCCTCTTCTTCGATTGGAACAGCAGGTGCCTTCTTAAAAAGTCCTTTGATTATTTCTACACTCGATTCATCTAATTGATAGTACCCACTTACAAAAATTTCTTCCCCATTAGTTTTAGCGTAGTCAACGTACTTCTTTCTCGGATAGTCAATGAGCGGGACAATATCTTCGTTATTAGCCGGGTTTAGCTTCCAAAGCCCTATCAACAAATTGGTTTTTCCAGATTCATTTGTCCCAATCAGGCAGGTATTATCAAACGTTTCTATCCATCCACTATCAATAATTGATCTGAAATTTTGGATTCGAAATTTTTTCAATTGTGTCAGCATGGTAACTCTTTAAAAGTGATCATATATATTATTTAGCATACACCACGTATACTAGATTTTGTATGGAATTGGTCAATGAATTAACTAATAAGCATCAGCACCACATTACAATATTTCCCAAGGCTATAGTTTTTCTTCCAAATCGTTCATTTTCCTTTCCGAGAGACTATGCTTGGCACACATTCAATAATGAGAACAAACAACAAAAGCCCATCCTCTGCCTACTTTATTCAAGTAGCCAAAAGATGGGCTCGATGTGAATATATATAACTATATTTTAGATTGCAAACTCCGCAACCTATCTTTTCAACAGCCGGACTATAAAACCTATATCATCAGGCGTATTCGCTTTGACTGCGTTTTTGTAGTGGAGAATATTCAAAAAGCCTATACTGAGGGCTACCAAACTTGGCACTAAGGACCATAGGAATATATAGATATCGGAATAATACAATGATGAAACGCCTCCTACTAATAGTATAACTATAGCGATGGGAATTGTGATGGTGAGTAGGACTTGGCTATTGAGTTTTATTTCATCGTCTGTGTCATCGAGGATTAGGATTTGGGTTAGGGTGTTCTTTTCGAAAACTTGAATGTCTAATATAGGGGAGGGATTGCGGGGCTTTCGGGTGGCGTTCTTTAGTCTTATCTTTTTGTTATTGACTTGTCCGGAGAAGTAGTGTTTGCCGGATGGTAACGTCTTAAAATTGTTCTCGGTGGCGAACGTATTTTTTTGCAGTATTTTTATAATTGTTTTTCGGTCGAGGGTTGTTGTGAATTCTGAAAGTCGTTTCATTTATATACGAGCAGCGTTAATATAGTATAAATCGTTCTTCGCGTGAGGGATAGTAGCGGAAAGCCCGGAGCGTGCGTCTGGGGTTGTGCGGTGGGATCGCGAGGACTTGTAGCGGATAGCCCGACCCGTAGGGACACGCCCTAAATATAGTATATATACATTAGTCTACGCGAAGGCGTTTGATCTCGGTTTTGCTGAGGCCGGTGAGTTCTTTTATTTCATCGGATGAGTAACCTTTCTTCTTCATTTTGAGGGCAACTTCTCTCCGTTCTTTATCTCGCTCTGCTTCCATCTTCATTTCCTGCGCCCAGCTATATTCTTTTTTATCGATCAACTCATAGCGGCCGCTTTGTTTTAGTTCGTCCATTATACCGAGGTCTACGAAGCTGGTATAGCTTTCTTCGGTAATTACAAGGTGGTCGAGTACTTCAACGGCTAGCATGTTGCCGGATTTTATCATGCGATCGGTAAAGTCGCGGTCGGCTTCGGAGATCTTTACACTTCCGCTCGGGTGGTTGTGTACGAGTATCATCTTGATGGCCGATTTATAGATGGCCATGCGAAATACTTCGGCCGGGGCTATCTCTACGCGGTTGGTGGCGCCTAAACTTACGAGTTCTATAAACAGTATTTTGTTGCCGCTGTTTAACCCGATTACCCAGAAGTGCTCCTGACTTCTGCGAATTTTATTTTCGCGCAGCAAAATGGTTTGCATAACGGTAAATATATCGGTGGAGTTAAGCACCTTTATTTTATGTGCTGCTGATAGACGAACGTTCATACTGTGCAATATAAATATTAAGACGGAAACAAAGTTAGGAAGAAGCCCGCGGATGTTACCACTTGTGACAAAGATTGTCTTGATATTGTGCAGGCAGCATTCTTATTACCGCGAATGGTATTATATTCGGCTCGTATTATTCCGCTAATTTTATGAGAGCTCTGTTTATTATATACCTGATAAGCACCATGACGTTGCACGCGCAAGAAAAAATTTTTCTATACCCTGCCAGCGAAAAAGTTACCATCGATGGTTATGAAAAAGATAAGGAGGCTCCTTATTTTGAATACTATAAGGCTAATGCTGATTCTGCCAACGGTTCGGCTATACTTATTTGTCCGGGGGGTGGGTATGCTCACCTGGCGCTGGGCCACGAGGGTAAAGATGTAGCGCAGTTTTATAATCAGTATGGGTTTGATGCTTTTGTGCTGCACTATCGTTTAAATACGGGCGATCAGTCGGGGCATCGTCATCCGGATCAGTATCGCGATGTTACTACGGCTCTGCGCATTATTAAGTCGCGGGCGAAGGAGTGGAAGTTTGATCCGGAGCGTGTGGGCATTCTTGGCTTTTCGGCTGGCGGACATTTAGCTTCGATGGCTACAACGATGCACCTACCCGCCAACAAGAAATCGAAGAATGTGTTGGAGCAGTGGAGTACGCGCCCTGCGTTTTCTATACTTATATATCCGGTGATTACGCTGGCGGGTGCGCCTGCGCATAGAGGTAGTAGCGAGATGTTGCTCGGGAAAAATCCGGATAACGCGTTGGTGGATTCGCTCTCTACACAAAACCGTGTCGACAAACATACTCCGCCCACCTTCCTGGTATATGCGAACGATGATGGCGCGGTGCCTCCGGAGAATGGTATACTTTTCTATCAGGCGCTTCGTAAATATAATATACCTACAAGCCTCCTCATCTACGACCATGGCGGACATGGGTTTGGGATGGCTCCGAAGGACCCGGTGCTGAACACGTGGCCGTGGCTGAGTGTGAAGTGGCTGGAGAGATTGGGATATCGGGTGGGGCAACGTTAAGCGTTAACAGATAATCGTTATTGGTGGAAGCAGTTGCTGGCTGCTGGCTTCTAGCTGCTAGTGGATTTTCGGGAGGTGTCGATTTTCTCTTTAACTGAGAGTTTTTTTTCCTTTATAGATTTTTGAAATCCAGAATAAAGACAAGCTGCTGGTTGCTGGCTTCTGGCTACAGGATAAAATGCAATTGCACGGAGAACTCAGAGAAGACACAAAGTTACTCAAAGGTTTTTTCTCTGTGTAGCTTCGTGTCTTCTTCGAGAACTTTGTGGTTCTGGATTTTCAAAACTCCCTTATTAAAGTGAAATCGATACTTCCCAAAAATCTACTAGCAGCTAGAAGCCAGAAGCTAGCAGCTTCCACCAAAAACTTGATGCTATAGCTAACTGATGCTATGATTAAAATTTGTAAGTCTCCCAAGACCGACTAACTTTGCATCCCAAAGTTCTTTTTAATGAAAGACATCCAGGAGTACGAAAAAGATATTGCTTCGATCCGCACGATGATGGAGCGATCTGCCAAGTTTATATCGCTCAGCGGTTTATCGGGGGTGTTGGCAGGACTATATGCATTGGCCGGTGCTGCTGTGGCGTACTTCTCGCTGCATTACCCGGTGTCGCCTATTAATTATAGAACTTACTCGTTACAGAGTCCGGAGGCCATGTTGAAACTTATTCTGATTGCTACGGCTGTGATGGTGGCATCGATCGGTACGGGACTTTGGCTGAGCAACAAGAAAGCGCAGAAGCACGGCTTGCAACTTTGGACAACGGCCAGCAAAAACCTGGTTATCAATATGGCTATACCGCTGGTATCGGGTGGTATATTTATACTCATCATGTTATATACCGGTCACTTTGGGTTGGCGGCTCCGGCTTGTCTCGTGTTCTACGGACTCGCGCTTATACAAGGCAGCGCCAATACATTTGATGAAATACGATATTTAGGTTTTTCTGAAATTATACTCGGACTTATCTCAGCATCGGTGCCTGGGTATGGGTTGATCTTCTGGGCTATCGGGTTTGGTGTTCTTCATATAATCTATGGAGTCATCATGTATAACAAATACGACAAGTGAAGAATCCGTTCGATAATCTGGATAAAGTGCTGGAGCACCGGGTGCGGTTACAGATCATGTCTGTTCTGGTAACGAACGATGGCTATGAGTTTAGTTCGTTAAAAGAAATTCTGGGTGTAACGGATGGCAACCTGGCTTCGCATATAAAGGCGCTGGAACGTGAGAAGTATATATCGGTGTCCAAATCGTTTGTAGACAGAAAACCGAATACGAAGTATAAGATCTCGGAACGCGGTCGCAATGCCTTTAAAAAACATTTAGATGCATTGGAGGCTGTAGTGAAACAACAAAAGTAATTTTTTTTACGTATAAACTTTGAAATTGAAAGTACTTTTAGAGTATCAACAGGCATTATGAAAAATCTGATTAATAAAACAGCGTTATGGTTTTGTGTTACGGTGGTAACGGCCATTGTTCTAAAGATTTTGTTCACTGCTATTAGCACCAGTGAGTTTACGCTGATGCTGAACCCGGCCAATGCTTTTCTGGAGTATATATTGGATACGAAGTCGGTGTATGCCGATGGCGGGTTTTACTTTCCTGACCTAAACATTACCCTCAATCGCACTTTCTCGGGCGAGAATTATCTGATTCTCGTTTTCTGTATTTTATCGCTTACAGCTCCGTATCATGTTTTTAAACCGTGGCAGAGTGTGCTGGTATATATAGGTATACTGGTTACTTCGTTTATGCTCACGCTGGTTATCAGTGCCGTGCGTATTATCAGTGCATTGCCGGTGTTGCGTATACAAGACTCGATGCCGTGGCTGAATTCTTTCTGGATGCAGCGTGTGGAAGGTGGCATCATTTACTTCAGCGCATTGCTGCTGGTATACGTGCTGTTCAAGAATGTATTTGTACGCATTGCACATCACTATAAAGCTCGTCTGCGGCAGGCTGTAGCTGTAGCACGCATGGTGGTGGTATACAGACGAAATTCTCATCAACTCTAACATATATATAACTATACCTTTTTAATTACATCTATACCTTATGGAAACACAACCTGGCATACCGGCAAGCACCCTCTTCGAGAAGGTTGGTGCGTGGTTTCGCGAATCGATTGTTATCAAATTAATCGCGATTGGTTTTTTAACGTTGATCCTGCTTATACCGCAGTTCTGGATCGAGACCATTATTAACGAACGGCAATACCGGGCGCATGAAGTGGTGAGCGAAATTACTTCGAAGTGGTCGGGCGACCAGACACTGGCGGGGCCGGTACTCGTTATACCTTTTACCAACCGCGAGAAGATCGATAAAGGTAAAGATGGCATCGAGATTCGCGAGTGGACACAAGATGCATACTTTCTCCCGGAGACATTAAAGGTTGACGGATCGGTAAAACCACAAAAGCTGCATCGTGGTATATATGATGCTGCAGTATATGAATCGTCTATCGACATCAAGACTACCTTTCAGCGACCGAACTTCAAAAAATTAAACATCAACGAAAATGATGTACACTGGAATGAAGCGCGGCTTGTACTCTGCATCAGCGATCTGCGCGGTATCAGTGATAATCCTTCGTTCACGATGGGCAATCAACCTTTAAACAGTGAACCTTCTAACCAGATCGGATTTGGTATAGGCGTTCCAGAAAATTCTAACAATAATCAATATACCGTAACATCGCCGGCTTCATACAGAACAGGTATAATTGCCGCACTGCCGTGGACAAAAGCGGAAGACTTTACAGGAAATATAGCGACACAACTAAGTTTGAAAGGAAGCACATCGCTCAACTTTATACCTACCGGTAAAACAACGGATGTAAAATTAAAAGGTCCGTGGGCGAGTCCGAGTTTTAACGGGGAGTTTCTTCCGGTAAATCGTACGGTAAACAATGAAGGCTTTATGGCGGAGTGGCGCGTGCTGCACTACAACAGACCTTTCGCGCAAGAGTGGACGGGCACGGAACAAGAACTCTCCGGCTCTGCTTTCGGAACTGAATTACTGATACCGGTAGATCAATATCAAAAGAGTACGCGCACCGCTAAATATGGTGTACTGATTATTTTACTCACCTTCATATCATTATTCCTCGTAGAGATTGTAAAGAAGATCCGCATCCATGCGTTTCAATATCTGCTGGTAGGTGTAGCGCTTGTTATATACTATACTTTGTTGCTGTCGCTCTCTGAACACATGCACTATAATATAGCGTACCTCATTGCGTCAACAGCTACGGTGTTGCTGGTAAGTCTGTATTCCGTTTCATTCCTGAAGAATTCCGGACTGGTAACATTCTTCAGTGCCGTGCTGGTATTTGTTTATGGATTTATATTCGTGATCATTCAACTGGAAGATTACTCTTTACTGCTCGGCAGCATCGGCTTGTTTACAGTGCTTGCCCTGATCATGTATTTCTCCAGAAATATAAAATGGTATAAACACGATGAGCGGGCCGCGGTAGAGGCTTAAAAAAATCAATAGCCCGGGGATTAATCCCCGGGCTATTGATATGTATATATGTATTTCTATTAACGATTAACCTATAACGGATAACGATTAACGTCTACTCCTTCTCCAGGAAAGGATAACGATAATCCACCGGAGTAACGAATGTCTCCTTAATCGTGCGCATCGATGCCCAGCGGAGCAGGTTTACTTTTGCTCCAGCTTTATCGTTGGTACCGGAGCCGCGTGCACCACCAAAAGGTTGTTGTCCTACTACAGCACCGGTTGGTTTATCGTTGATATAGAAATTACCGGCTGCGTTGGAAAGTTTTTTCGTAGCAAGCTCGATCGCGTAACGATCTTTTGCCAATATAGATCCTGTTAATGCATACGGAGATGTCTTATCTACCAGTTCCAGTGTTTCTTCAAACTGGTTTTCAGGGTATACATATATAGTCAGTACCGGACCAAAAATTTCTTCGCACATGGTTACGGAAGATGGATCTTTCGATACGATCACAGTCGGCTCAACAAAGTATCCTTTTGACTTATCGTACTTACCTCCGGCTATAATTTCGTTCATCGGGTTCTTGCGGGCCTGCTCGATATAGCCTGCTATTTTATCGAACGATCTTTCATCAATCACTGCGTTAATGAAGTTTCCGAAATCTTCGGTACCGCCCATCTTGAATGACTTCAGATCATCGATCAAATACTTCTTAACATCTTCCCACAGGTTAGAAGGTATATAGGCGCGTGAAGCGGCTGAACATTTTTGTCCCTGGTATTCAAATGCTCCGCGTGAAAGTGCTGTAGATACTTCTTTTGCGTTGGCAGTTTTGTGTACCATTACAAAATCTTTACCACCGGTCTCTCCTACGATGCGCGGGTATGATTTATACTTATGTATATTCTGTCCGATAGTCTTCCACATATTCTGGAACACAGCGGTGCTTCCGGTGAAATGTAGTCCGGCAAAATCTTTATGATTGAAAACTATATCACCGGCGGTTGGACCATCAACATAGATCAGGTTGATAACGCCATCCGGTAAACCAGCTTCTTTAAATACCTGCATAATTACATTGGCAGCATATACCTGTGTATAGGCAGGTTTGTCCCAGGTAGCGTTGGGATTTTTCAACAAGGG
>CBIHOZ010000165.1:0-15748 GCA_966211525.1 uncultured Chitinophaga sp.
AAATCAAGATGCGGGCCGACAGACTCGGCAACTCTTCCAAGAACTTTTATATACTTACTGAAACCAATACCAAGAATATATTCCTAGCGATCGAGTCACTGCAACCTCAGCTGGTAATTGTGGACTCAATCCAGACTTTATACTCTCCGCTAATGGATTCAGCAGCGGGAAGTATAGGACAAGTGCGTCAATGCGCAGGCGAGTTAATGAAGTTTGCCAAAGAAACGGAGACGCCTGTTTTCCTGATTGGTCATATTACAAAAGACGGTATGCTGGCTGGTCCGAAAGTGTTAGAGCACATGGTAGATACCGTTTTGCAATTTGAAGGCGACCGACATTTAGCCTATAGAATTTTGCGAACCACTAAAAATCGCTTTGGTTCTACTTCCGAGATTGGAATCTATGAAATGTTGGGAACAGGGCTTCGTGAAGTTACCAACCCATCGGAGATTCTAATTTCGCAGAAAGACGGACAACTCAGCGGTGTTACCATTGGTGCAACAATAGAAGGAAACAGACCTTTACTGATCGAGATACAATCGCTGGTGAGTCCTGCGTCATACGGCACGCCACAACGAACGCCTACCGGTTTTGATCAGAAACGATTGAACATGTTGCTGGCTGTACTCGAAAAACGTTGTGGCTTTCGCATGGGTACACAAGATGTTTTCCTGAATATGGCAGGTGGTATAAAAGTAGAAGATCCCGCTATAGATCTCGCGATCTGTATTTCAATTATATCATCGATGGAAGAGATTCCAGTGTCTGACAAAATATGTTTTGCTGCCGAGATCGGGTTGGGAGGAGAGCTGCGCGCTGTAAATCGGATTGAGCAACGAATTTCCGAATCGGAGAAACTCGGCTTTGAAGAGATATATATTTCGAAGTTCAATCAGAAATCAATCGACTTGAAGAAGACTACTATACAGGTAAAAGCGTTTGGAAAGTTAACGGAGGTTTTCCAGGAACTGTTTGGCTAACTCGCCACTGATATATAAAAATGACGTTTTCAATATATATACTTTAAAACTATGTTTTCGCGTTCAGCCTGGCTTCACCTGCGTATACCGTTTTCGTACTACCTGATGCCGGTATTTTTTTTCAGTCTGGCTATTTCGCCAAATATTAGTGCTAATCCGCTGCTCTGGACTTTCATTATTATACACCTGTTCCTTTACCCGGCCAGTAACGGGTATAATAGTTATTTTGATAAAGATGAAAAGAGTATAGGCGGATTGAAGAATCCACCGAAAGTAACGAAAGGACTATATTATCTTTCACTACTGTTTGATGTTATCGCACTGGTGTTAGCGGTGGTTAAGATCTCTGTTGTCTTTACCGTACTTGTTTTCATTTATGGTTTGATCTCCAAGGCGTATAGTCATCCGGCTATACGACTCAAAAAATATCCGATCGGTGGGTGGTTAACGGTTGGTTTGTTTCAGGGACTGTTTGCGTTTGTGATGTGCTATGTTGGTATAAATCGCTTTCCGCTGGAGAATGCATTGCGTGCTTCAGTAATTATACCAGGACTATTAAGCAGTGCCATGCTGTTAGGTACATACCCGATGACGCAAGTATATCAACACGAAGAAGACGCGAAGCGCGGAGACAAAACGTTTAGCCTAATGCTGGGTATACGCGGAACGTTTCTTTTTGTAGGCGCTTTGTTCGCGGTGGTTACGATCGGATATATACTTTATTTCAATGCATTCTTTGTAAATGACTATAGCGTGTCTTTCATAGCAGCATTATTCCCGGTAGTAATTTTCTTTTTATATTGGTTCATCCAGGTTATAAGAGACGAGACAAAAGCAAACCATAAAAACACAATGTGGCTGAATTTTATTTCAGCCACATGTTTAAATATATTCTTTATCTACCTGCTGCTGGATTCTACCCAGCTTTGGCAGATGTTCTGATATACTATATCTTACTATGCAACAGCACCTGCTTTTTCCAGCAGTGCTTTGGTTGCGCGTATACCTTCGTCTTCGCTTAGTGTTTGTCCTTCGTACTCAATACCAATGTAGCCTGTATAACCTGCTGCTTTCACAATTGGTAGCATTCGGGTATAGTCTGTATCGATGCAATTACCCTGGGCATCAAACTCGTGTGTTTTAGCGCTAACGCCTTTCGCGTATTGCATAAGTTCCTGTACGCCTTTATAGCGATCGTATTCTTCGAGGCATTTTGTCTTTGCCCATGCTTCCGGTGTATTGGCTTCCGGTTTTGTGCGATTAATGCAGAAGTTACCAAAGTCTGGTAACGTGCCACAGTTATCCATTTGAGTGCCGGCGATAACACCACTTAACCATTGGCCGTCCGAAGAAAAACCTCCATGATTTTCAACAATCACATTTATACCTACACCTTTCGCAAACTCAGAAAGTTGACGCAGTCCTTCGGTTGCTGCTTTCGCTACATCTTCACGCTTACCTTCGCCTGCAGCATTTACACGAATCGAGTGACATCCTAAAAACTTAGCGGCCTCCACCCATTTGTAATGATTTTCAACAGCCTGTTTCCGTTTTTTAGCATTGGCATCACCAAGTTCTCCTTCACCATCACACATAATCAATACACTGGTTACACCAAGATCGTCACAACGTTTTTTCAAATCAGCAAGGTATGCCTGATCTTTAGCCTTGTCTTTGAAAAACTGATTTACATACTCAACAGCAGATATACCGAAGTCATTTTTAGCCTTCGCCGGAAAATCGAGGTTTGTTAATTTTCCATCGAAGAGCGATTTGTGCAGCGACCATTCTGCTAACGAAATTTTAAAGAACAACTCTTTCGGAGCGGCCGCAGTAGTTGCAGTTGTATCTGCCGTTGCCTGTTGATCTTCGCCGGAAGGTTTACTTCCACAGGAAGACAGGAAAGAAACTCCGGTTGTTGCACCAACAGTAATAAGGCCGAGGGAACGTAAAAAAGATCTGCGATTCGTTTCTTGGTTCATGGTTGTATGATGGTTGATTATAAGGGAAGATAAGAATTGATTGTTAAAAATTTACCTATAACTCAACCAACATTTGGTATCACTCAACTAACGGTAAATTTGTTTTATGAAAGTCAAAACACCTTTCCGTGGGTGTTGCGCATAATAATTCGGGCAACAGGCTTTACATGAATAGCGAGGTTTATAGCAACGTTGGAAGCCCACGCATTGCCGAATAAATTCTGAATCTGCCGGCCCGCCCAGAGTCGTGTTGCAAAATTTTTCTTCCATTGATAGGTATAGCTCTTCTCAAGTTGTTCTCTTGTAAAATGTTCTTCTGTACAATATCGCACTACAAGTTCGCTCACAAGTTTAGATGCATGTATAGCCATAGCCATACCGTTGCCACACAAAGGCGTTATCATACCGGCAGCATCGCCGGCCATGAGTATATGTTTTTCAACCGGAGATTTTGTCTCGAAAGAAATCTCGTTGATCACTTCAGGTTTATCAAAAAGAAAATCGGCATGGGTAAAGATTGATTTCAACAGCGGGTTTGTAAAAAGTACCGCTTCTTCCATGTCGCGAATGTTTTTATACTTCTTCACGTTATCGCGATGTGTCAAATAACAGAGATTGGTTTTACCATCCTCCACATTGCTCATGCCGCAGTAACCACCGGGGAAATTATGGAGTGCTATAAGATCTTCCGGATGATCTGTTTTAATATGATACTTTATACCAACATAAGGCGACCGCTTTTGTATAAACGAGCGATTCAGATGTACATCGAGTTTGGAGCGCTTGCCGAATGAACCGATCACAACATCCGCCACTATATTTCCGCGCGAAGTTGTAATCTCAAATTTATTCTCTCGTTCGTGGAAGACTATATTTTCTGCTTCGGTGTTAAGCCAGAATTCAGCACCGCATGCCTGTGCCTTCCGGTACAAAAATTCATCGAATATATAGCGGCTCAGGCCGAAACCTCCGAGATCAAGCGGAAGCTTTTCATATTTACCGCTGGTGGCAGAAAGTAAAAAGTTGCGGATGTGCGGTGGCGAAAATTCGTCCGGGAAAAGATCAAGTGATTTCAGGAAGGGAACTGTCTCGTTCGAAATATATTCTCCGCAAACACGGTGAAAAGGATATACTTTTTTTTCAATAACAAGTACATGAAGTCCTTTTCGCGAAAGGATAATGGCCGATACAAGACCGGCGAGTCCGCCACCGATAATTACTATTTTTTTCAATTCCAGATCAGCGTTTCCGTATTTGAGAATTCCGGATGAAAATTAATACGTATACTCATAAAAAATAGCACGGAATAAATCTTGTTGAGTAACCTTTTACGTTAATATACTGTTTACAAACACAGTTGGCATTATGAATACAAAAGACACCTCTACATCAGAACCCATGCACGTACTACTCGTTGGCAACAACCCTATCGAGTTAAGTGCCGTGCTTAAAAAGCTGCAGGACGTACGCGGTTTTAAAATTGTTACGGAGATTGCGTTCGATGTAAAAAGCATCATGGAACGGCTGATCCGTTTCAACCCAAATTTTATTCTGATCGATGATAACCTCGGCAAGTCCGAGTTAAAGGAAACCATCAACACACTTTCCAGCAACGCAAAAACGAAAGATATACCGATAACGGTGCTGAAGAATTCAAATTACCATGAATCACTCATGGCCAACAGCATACTCGATTATCTGCTAAAGCAAAATCTGTCTGCGGATGCGATTTACAATACGTTGAAAAACTCACTTCGCTTTAAAAGAACGCAGCTTTATCTATACCAGATGTATCAGAAAAGAAAGGATTTTATGCTGAAGTTGTCGCACGGATAATTCTCAGATCTGGTCTTCCAGTAAAAATTCTTTTCGCATACGCTGACCTTTTCGCTCGATCTCCAGTCGTATTTTTTTGTTAGGCTTGCTGTTGAAAAAGCTGTTCAGGTGATTCAGTGTGAGTATTTGTGTGGTAATACCATTTATACTGGTAATAATATCGCCCGCCATAACACCAGCTCTGTCGGCAACCGAAAGTTTGCGCACTTCTGTTACTTCAAATACATTTAGCTGCGAGCCTTTTGCTTTCACAATAAGGCCGCTCAGGTTGTAATGAAATCCCTTTTTAAAGGCCGCATTCTTTTTGATATATATTTCTTCCTGTGGAAAATTGAAGACGATTGTAAAGCGACTCATGATCTCACCGCCTACTGCTCCGTTACGAAATACATTACCAATCTTTATACTATCGGAGTAACTGTTGGGGTCCGGAAAATTAGCGATGGCGTTATTCAATTTATAGGTTCCAAATTCTATTGATCTGATCCGGCCCACCTTGCCCACAATCTCACCGCCTAGTCCGCGGCCGATAACACTGCTTACAACATGTGCCGGTACGGTAATGCGCTGATCCGTTGCAGGGTCAAGCATCAGGCCGTGACTCGCACCTGAATCCATGAGTAATTTTGCGTTGATGTTCGTGCCATCCTGAAAAGAAATTGGTGTGATGATATAGGGCTTGGTGTCCTCTATCTTCATCGGTATAGTTTGGAACTTGCGTGATTTTCTGAATCGGTCGGGCGTAGTACAGGTGAGAATTTTTTTCTCGTAATCGATCTGAACAATGAAGCGACTGAACAATTCGTAGCCTAATATACCATGCACATCAGTGCCGAGATAATTTCTAAGTTCGAGGTAATCTTGTTCAAGCACCAGCATGGCGTGACCACGACCTTGTATACCCGGAAGATCGAGCGTGACATTGTTCGTTACGTATGCATCAACAAGCTTTTCTCCGCCAGGCCCGGATATAGTATATTTCCGTGAGTACGGTAAATTAAGAATGTCGGTAAATGTTTTTTGCGTCAGTATAGCTGTGCGAACACCGGTGTCAAGTATAAATTTCAGTGGAAGCGTTTTGTTTAACACCACCGGTATCACCACCAGGTTATTATAGATCTCGATGGGCATCTGAACCTTCTTCTGACCCGGTGGAAGAGAGAAGCCCAATGTTTGGGCGGAGAGATTACCAACACAAGCAATGACAAGGACGAAGACCTGAATTATACGCACCATACAAACGTGTGAACCGTACTCGGTTATACGTCAAGATAAGTCAAAATGTGCGAATGTTTATTGATTTTCTCTCTGGATCGATGAGAGAAGTTTTTCGGGAGCGTGTTCGATCAAAAGAAAGTCGAGGTTGGACGCCCGAAGAAAACCAGCATCCACCATTTTATGCATCTGGTCTACCAGTGCGTTAAAAAAATCGGCAGTGTTCAGCAATGCGATAGGTTGCGTGATGAGCTCGAGTTGTCGCCACGTGAGTATCTCCGCGAGTTCATCGAGTGTACCCCAGCCACCCGGCATTGCTATAAAAGCATCGGAAAGGTCGGCCATTCTTTTTTTGCGTTCGTGCATCGAGCCCACCACTTCAAGTTTGGATACTCCGCGATGCCCGACTTCGCGCTGAAGTAAAAAGTCTGGTATTACACCAATTACTTCACCACCATTTTGCAAAACAGAATCGGCAATAACACCCATGAGCCCAACATTGCCGCCACCATATACCAGGGTGTGACCTTGTGCTGCCATTAATGCTCCTAACTCTTTAGCAGCAGCTTCATAGACCGGACTATGGCCCAATGAAGAGCCGCAGAAAACACAAATGTTCATGGGTTGAAAAAGAAAGCCGCGAAAGCGACTCTTCTTAGAATTTGTTATCGTGCTTGTTTTTGCTCACCTGTTTGTTCGGGAAGATCCAGGGAGAAACGATCGCTAAAATAAATAATGCGATTACCACGAAAAAAGGCCACCAAGATGCTACGTCCATAACTTTATATTTTTAGGCCCGTAAAAATAGGTTCTCCGGCAGTATTTTGTATCAGAAGATTGAAAAATTGTTTTGAATAACGATCTTGTCGGCGAGGCCACTTAACTTAAGTATGAAAAAGTTTTTGATTTTTACCGGAATAGCAATTGTCGTTCTTATCCTGCTGGGCCGGGTTACAATGTATTATATGAAGAAACAAACCAAATCTTTCAGTCCGGAAGAGGAGGTTGTTTTTAATGACAAGGACCTGACCGTTAAAGTTTTTTACAACCGTCCGTTTAAAAAAGAACGCGAGATATTTGGTGCTCTTGTACCGTATGGAGTTGTGTGGCGCACCGGAGCGAACGAAGCCACAACTTTTGAAACGTCTAAAGATCTTCGCTTTGAAGGAAAAACATTGAAGAGCGGAAAGTATTCACTGTGGACAATTCCGGGTGAAGAAACGTGGACTATAATTTTAAATTCAGAGTTTGGTCAGTGGGGTGTTAACTCCGGAGGCGAAGCCAACCGTGATCCTGCACGTGACGTGCTGAAGATCGATGTTCACGCTGTGAAGCAGGACAGAGTCTTTGAACAATTTACCATTGCGTTTGAAAAAGTAGGAGGAGATGCTGAAATGGTTTTGATGTGGGATAAAACACTGGTAGCCGTTCCATTTTCTTACTGAGAATTTTTTTAACCGCCTGAATCTTTTCTGCTCACGCCGAGCACGAAGTAAACCGCGAACGAGACGAGCAGCCAGAGAAAGATATAGTATACGGGGCTATATATACATCAGAGGCTCCATCATAGGAGATGGCAAGCGGAATCACATGAAAGACCGAGCACAAGGAATGTAAAAAAAGGTGTTAGTTGCAAAACCGAAAGCACCAAAGGCAATAAACGCAGTAAGAATTAAAAAAAGAGCGGCTATCGATGTACTGATAACCGCTCTTTTTATTTTTTGACGTGGCAGCATGTTCCTTTATCGAGCTACTGCTTTCACGGTAAGCCTTCTGTTTTCCGGCGTAACAGCAGGGATTGCATTTACAAAGTAGCGGAAGTTCTTAGCGTCTGCACCCTGAGAAACGAAGTAATCGATCAATGCCTGCGCCTGCGCGCGTGTTCTGTCATTGTGATAAGTGTTCCGCACCATAACCGTATCGATGTTATTGATCCGGGTATGTACTGAGTCGACAATCAGCTCGGTGAGATCGGCTGATGACTTCACGGTGTCTTCTTCATAACCACTCAACAAAACCTGAATTTCAAATTTTAATGACGGGTTTGCTTTCGCTACACGCACCAGTCTTTTTAATTCAGACTCTGCCGATGCATCTGGTATAGCAGAATTAGGTTTAAACGAAACATTGAGCGGCACTTCATCGCCCGGCTGAAGTTGTTTCAGCGTTACGTTTACTTTTTCTTTCTGTGGAATTTTATCGGAAGTAAGATCGAATGTCTTCGAGAAGAAAGATATAGTACTTTGTTCCGGATCTACTGACATTTCATAACGCGTGCCCTCCAGCAAAAACACCGAGTATACTCCGCTTGCATTTGGTCTTCCGCTATAAACGCGCTTGTTGGTAGTTAAATCTGTAATGGATATATAGGCAGGTACAGCTGCTCCAGTATTGTCTGTTACTTTACCCTCTACCATCATTAAACCGCGCGGCTTGATCTCTGCCGGAATAAGGAATTCGGTTATCTCCGAATTTTTTCTGGCCCCCGGTGCTTCCTTCAGCAGGTATCTTCCCAATGCTGCAACACTTACATACTGGTCATCTTTTTCGGTGTTTACAAAATCAAGCGCTACGGGATTCGACCATGTGCCATTTTTGAGTTTGGAGATATATAGATCCATGCCTCCTTTGTTCGGAGTAATTTTATCGGAAGAGAAGATGAGCGTTTCGCCATCGGCCATAATGCGCGGTGTTTGTGAGTTACCAGTGTTGATATTGCCGGGTAATTCTACAGGCTCTTCCCACTGACCATTCGATTTTTTCTTCGAAACAAAAATTTTGCAACTGCTCGCTTTATTCTGATCCATCTTATCGCATCGCATAAAATATATAGTGTTGCCATCACCTGTAAAGGATGGAGCGCCATCGTTGCTCTTGGAATTTATAGGAAGCATAAGGTTTTCAGGCTGGCTCCACGTGCTGCCGGTAAGCTCGGAGGAAAATATATCATAGCCCCCTATAACAGGCGACTTGGCACAAGTAAAATATAGTTTCTTGCCGTCAGCGCTAAGTGCGTATCCTTTAAAGAAGTTAAGGCGTGTATTCAGGTGCTTGGGTAAATCAACCGGTTCTTTCCAGTCTGATTCGCGGGAGGTATATAAAACATTAAGCCCACCATCCTGACCGTTGTTGGCAACAAATAACAGGGCGTTACCATCCAGGCTTATAAACGGAGTGGAAACATCTAGTGACGGGTGATTAATGATACTCGGCAACCGGCGAACTTTCGCCTGCCCCAGTGCGCTGAAGGTTATACTCGCCATTGCCAGCAACACAGTAATTTTTCTCATATAGGTTTTCATGTAGTTACTAAAATTAGTGAAAAGCTTGCGAAGCTTTTACAATCCCCCTTTATAGGGAAAGTTTTGTTGCCCGCTGATTACGCGGATATGCGCAGATCAAAGCATAAAACAGTTGGCGCTTGCGTGAAATTTTTCCACCTGCTGATTTTTACACGGACCTTTTGCAGAATATAACTAAATACTGAATGCGCTTCTGCGGACAAAGAAAGCTACAAATAACACAAAGCCCGCACGGCTCGTAAAGCAAAATCGCTGCCGCGAATAATTTTCAGTTTTTCAGCTACCTCAAGGGTTTTTCAGCTTTGCATCGTAACTTGGCTCCTCAGAAAAATCCAGTATAAATGATCCAGGTAATCCCATCTATTGCCATTCGGAAAGGAAAGGTCGTGAAGATGCGCAAAGGCGATCCGACCAGCGAAAAAGCCTATAACGAAAACCCGCTCGATCTGGCCAAGCGCTTCGCAGATCATGGTATAGAAGTAGTGCACCTGGTAGATCTGGATGGTGCAGAGAAAGGTTCGCCTGTTAACTGGGCTGTGCTGGAAACAATCTCAGGGTATACCGATCTTAAAATTGATTTTACCGGTGGTATATCTACCGATGGCGACATCAGCAAGGCTTACGAGTTTGGTGCAGACTATATAACCGCTGCCAGTATAGCGGTAACAAATCCGGAGCTTTTCGCTTCGTGGATTATATCGTATGGTCGTGAAAAAATAACGCTGGGTGCAGATGTTGTAGATCGTAATTCGAAGGAGTTACTCTTCCGCGGCTGGCAACGTAAAACACAAACTAAACTTTTTGAGCAGCTCGAATTTTTCTATTCACGCGGATTGAAGTATGTAAAGTCTACCGATGTTTCGCGCGATGGTGTTCTTGAAGGACCGGCATTTGATTATTATCAGGAAATCATAAACACTTTCCCGGAGATATGTGTACTCGCCAGTGGCGGTGTTCGCGGTGTTGATGACATCAAGCGTTTAAATGATATGGGTGTATTTGCTGTAATTTTTGGCAAAGCATATTACGAAGGCGTACTCAACCTGAAAGACCTCGAACAATTCCTGGTCAAGAAAGAACTTTAATATATAGTCTTTAACCAGAAGATCTTTTATGAAGGATCTTCTTTTACTTTATCGATATCCATTGAACTCCGATCGCTATAATCAGCGGGGCGTTTCGGCCTCCAAAGAAGATGTTCACCAGGCCATCAGCAAACTGGACAAAGGTCTTTTTCCAAAGGCTTTCTGCAAGATCGTGCCCGATTACCTGGGGCATGACGAAAATTTTTGCACTGTAATGCATGCCGATGGTGCCGGTACAAAATCATCACTGGCCTATATATACTGGCGCGAAACAGGCGATCTCTCGGTATGGAAAGGTATAGCACAGGATGCGATCATCATGAATATAGACGACTTGCTTTGTGTGGGTGCTACAGAAAATATACTTCTTTCATCAACCATCGGTCGTAATAAAAGTCTTATACCGGGTGAAGTGATCGCTGCAGTTATTAACGGAACCGAAGAAGTTCTCGAGATGCTGCGCGGTCATGGTCTTAACATCATCAGCACCGGTGGTGAGACTGCCGATCTTGGCGATCTTGTTAAAACTATAGTAGTAGACAGCACCGTTGTTTCGCGCATGAAGCGAAGCGATGTTATTGACAACGGTAAAATTCAGGCAGGTGATGTTATCGTTGGTTTGGCTTCATACGGACAAACTACGTATGAATCTGCTTACAACGGAGGGATGGGCAGCAATGGATTAACCTCCGCACGCCATGATGTTTTTCATAAAGAGTATGCTGTAAAATATCCGGAGTCGTACGACAACAATATTATGGCTGACCTGGTATATGGCGGCACTTGCCGGATGACGGATAAAGTTGAAGGATCTCCGATCGATGCCGGTAAACTTGTGCTCTCGCCAACCCGTACATATGCACCGGTAATTATTGAAGTGCTGAAAGATCTCCGTTCAAAAATTCACGGTATGGTGCATTGCAGCGGTGGTGCTCAAACCAAAGTGCTGCACTTCGTTGATAATGTACACGTGATAAAAGATAATCTCTTTCCTATACCTCCACTGTTCAAGCTCATTCAACGGCAGAGCAAAACAGACTGGAAAGAAATGTATAAGGTATTTAACATGGGCCATCGCATGGAACTATACCTCGAAGAGAAGTATGCACAAACGGTTATTGATATAGCGCGCAGCTTCCAGGTAGACGCAAAAATTATCGGGCGGGTAGAAGCATCCGATAGCAAGAAGGTTACTGTGAAAAGTGAAGCTGGAGAATTCAGCTATTAAGATATAGTATATATACACTGCATTCCTCGTGACGGCGAATCACGAAGAATGCAGTTTTAATTTCTAGCAACTTATTTTTCCTACGCGGTTTGCGTGTCTTCCTCCCTCAAACTTCTCAGTCAGAAAACGGTTCGTTATTTTCTCTGCATCATCCAGGCTGATGAAGCGTGCCGGAATACAAACCACATTGGCATCATTATGCTGACGTGCTAAGCCGGCAAGTTCTTCTGTCCAGCAGATCGCTGCACGAATACCCTGATGTTTGTTTGCTGTAATGGCAACTCCGTTAGCACTGCCACATACCAATATACCCATATCGAATTCTTTACCCTCTACGGCATTGGCTACCGGGTGAGCAAAATCCGGATAGTCAGCAGACGCTGTGCTATAGGTTCCAAAATCTTTATAGGTATAGCCATTCTTTTCCAGCCAGGTGCGAAGGGCTTCTTTATATTCAAATCCAGCGTGATCGCTGCCTATTGCTATTTTTTTCATGATGGTGATGGGGTTGATTCTTGTTCGCGTCTGCGTTCCTCCTCTTCATCTCTCAGCCGTTGTCTTTCAACTCGTGCTGATATAATTATACTGATTTCAAAAAGCAGGTACAATGGTATAGAGATCAATGTCTGGCTAAGCGGATCTGGCGGAGTAATGATTGCTGCAATGACCAGTATAATTACCACGGAGTGCTTCCGGTACCTGCGCAGAAATGCCGGTGTCACTAATCCTACTTTCGACAGGAAGAAGATCACGACAGGTAATTGGAAAAGTAAACCACTACCAAACACGAGCGTTACCACGGTTGATACATAGGAAGTGATATCAAACTCGTTCTTGATCATGTCGCTGATCTGGTAGTTAACCATAACATATACCATCAGCGGAGCGATAACATAATATCCGAACGATATACCGGCCAGGAACAACGCTGACACAGCTCCTACTACACCGCGCGAATTTTTACGTTCGTTTATGCGCAGGCCGGGTTTAATGAATCGCCACAACTCCCATACTACATACGGAAATGCAAACACGAGTCCGATGATGAAAGCCGCCACGATAGTAATCGTGAATTGCCCGGTCATAAAGCGGCTCTGTAGTTCGAGCGGTATATCATCGATGCAAAGATCCTGCGAGTTGAAGGCCTGCCCGAGTTTACAGAACATTCTCCACGTCCAGAAATCTGATTTCGCCGGTGCGAGAATTACGTTGGAGAATATCCACTTTACTTCAACAAAAGCAACAATGGTAAAGACAACGACCGCACCTAATGAGCGGATAACATGCCACCGGAGTTCCTCGAGGTGATCGAGAAATGACATTTCCTTTTCTCCACTTTCTTCTTCTATTGGGTCCTGATCTAATGGCATGATTCGTAAGCGTTATAAAAAAGACCTTCCTGTTTTTTTCAGGAAGGCCGTTCTGAGTTTTTCAAATTAATAAAGCGGAAACTTCTCCATCAAGCGGTTTACTTTTTTCTTCACAGCTTTCAGTTGTTTCGGGTTGTCAACATTCTGCAAAGCTTCGTCAATCAGTTCAACCACTTTTACTACATCTTTCTCCATCATACCACGGCTTGTAATGGCTGGAGTTCCTACGCGCATACCCGATGTTACCATAGGTGATTGCGTATCGAACGGTACCATGTTTTTGTTGATGGTAATATCTGCCTGTATCAATGATTCTTCCGCTTGTTTTCCGGTGAGGTTCTTCGAACGAAGGTCGATCAACATCAAATGGTTATCGGTGCCTCCGGAAATTATTTTATAGCCACGATCCAGGAATGCCTGCGCCATTGCTTTGGCATTCTTGGCAACCTGAACTATATATTCCATGTATTCATCTGAAAGTGCTTCCTGGAATGCAATTGCCTTGGCAGCAATTACGTGCTCAAGCGGACCACCTTGTGTACCCGGAAATACACCTGAGTCAAGCACAGACGACATTTTGCGCAGCTCGCCTTTTGGTGTTTTCAGGCCGAACGGGTTGTCATAATTTTTACCGATCATGATCATTCCTCCACGTGGACCACGCAACGTTTTGTGTGTAGTGGTGGTAACAATGTGGCAATGCTCCATCGGGTCGTTCAGTAAACCTCTAGCGATAAGACCAGCCGGGTGCGATATATCGGCAAGCAACACAGCACCAACGCTGTCGGCAGCTTCGCGAAGTTTTTTATAATCCCAATCGCGGCTATACGCAGAAGCACCGCAGATAATCATCTTTGGTTTTTCGCGTTTCGCTGTTTCAATTACTTTATCAAAATCAATCACACCGGTCTCTTGGTCTACACCGTAGAAGAGTGGTTGATATAGTTTACCAGAGAAGTTTACTGGTGATCCGTGTGTAAGGTGACCTCCGTGAGAAAGATCGAAACCTAAAATTTTATCACCAGGCTTCAGGCATGCTAACATTACTGCAGCGTTTGCCTGTGCTCCGGAGTGAGGCTGCACGTTTGCCCACTCTGCTCCGAATAATTCTTTCGCGCGATCTATAGCAAGTTGCTCGATCTCATCGACTACCTCACAACCACCGTAGTAACGCTTTCCGGGAAGACCCTCAGCATACTTGTTGGTAAGTACTGTACCCATTGCCTTCATAACTTGCAGGGATGTGAAGTTCTCGGAGGCAATCAGTTCGATACCATGTTGCTGGCGTTGTTTTTCTTTTTCAATGAGGTCGAAAATAACTTTATCTCTTTTCATCAGGGTAAGTGGTTTGTTTCTAGTGATACGATTGTTACGCTTGCTGATATTTTTATAAGCCTTAAACAAAACTTCTTCCGTTGCTCAGGCTTCCGGTTTATGACGTGTTTTAAAGAAGGCCCAAAAATAGGATTAGGATATGGCCTATTGAAATGATTGTCAGTATTTTTTACCATTAAAAGCGAATGATATCCGTATCGGGCGGCACAAATCCGAGTTGTCTGCCCATGATCAGTATCTGCCCTTTGTGATGGAATTCGTGCGTAATTACATGCGTGAATATTTCGAACGGAGAACGCGTGATGGTTCTGCCTGGTGTTCCGGCTTCGCCGGAAATTTCGTTGACTGACATCTGTTTAACAGATTCCAGAAATTCAGCAACCAGGTCGTTTACATTTTCATAAAGTTGCTGCAGCGATTTCAGATTATTGATGGTATCAGGGTCTGCAAACACAACGTCTTTCTTAAGCGAGAATTTACCGAGCCAGAAAGTATATATATGTGTAACATGAACCAGCAAGTCCGAAATACTTTTGTTGTTGAATGAACTCAGCTTCACGAACACTTTGTCATCAAGCTTTTGGCAAAACTCCATCACAACGTTTCGCGAACCTATAACGAGTTGATATTGCTGTGCTAAATGTTCCGTTGTGTTCATAACTTTAAATTACCACGACCCGCTGCTTCCGCCTCCACCAAAACTACCTCCGCCTCCGGAAAATCCGCCACTGCTGCCTCCACCAGACGACCAGCCTGAACTTCTTCCGGATGACCAACCCGAGCCTGATGCCCAGCCACCGCCTCCACCTCGTCTTCCGTTTCCTGAATTCATTTTACTTATCACTTTTTTACCCCACGTACTTCGGCTGAAGAAAAGCTTTGCAATGGGGAAACCGATAGCATATATACCCAGCGCGGTTAATCCGCCTGTTACACCGAGCACGGCCATCGGGAATATTGCATAAAAAGGAATAAGAAACGCATACATAAACCAGCCGCCACATCCCGGTACAAAAACACCGATCACGGTAAATATACCCAGTATACCAAAGATGAAAGCCCCTATCAGCAAGCGCTCTTGCCAGGTCATATCCATCTCCAGTGAATTGTTCTCAGAACTGCTCGAGGCATCTGCTGTACTATATTCGTTTCCGATCGCAGCAACAATAGCATTTACTCCGGCGGTAACACCTTCATCGTATTGCTGATCGCGGAAGTGTGGAGCTATTTCATTCCGGATAATGCGACTGGTTATAGCATCCGTTAGTACACCCTCCAGTCCGTAGCCGACTTCAATACGCATCTTTCGGTCATCTACTGCAATAAGCAACAGCACACCATTGTCATTGTTTTTAGATCCGAGCTTCCATACATCATGCGCTACACGCAGTGAGTATTCTTCAAGCACTTCTCCA
>CBIHOZ010000166.1:0-15597 GCA_966211525.1 uncultured Chitinophaga sp.
CGACCGCAAATGGTGGAGAATACATTCAGTGATATTGACTTTATTAAAATCTCTAAGATAACCGGAGGTGAATATTATTACGCCCGTAATAAGGAAGAAATTGAAAAGACCTTGCATGGTATTTTTTCCAGATAAAGCATAAAGCAACACTCACCTCACCCTGCTATTCTCCGCCTCGCCGGTAGATTTACTTTTATATTGTATCTTCTTTAACTGTCCAAAAGTATAGGCTAGGGTAAACCGATAATAATTCAGGTTGTAGGTGCGATCGTAGGTAACAAACGTTTCGCCTACATCGTACGTACCGGCCGCACTGTTGGTCTTAAATATATCGTTGGCTGTAAGCGTACATTTAATGGCTTTGTGAAACAATTCCCTTTCAACCCCCACGGCCACAATAGATCTGCTTTTGTTGTACCGTAAACTATAATACTTCTCGCCCAGGTACCAGCCGATCACATTCACCGTAACAATATTACCAACGTTGATCTTGTTGCTGGAGTAAATATATATCTGCGGACGAACCCCAACCTGCTTATAACCATACTGATCATCGGTAAATTTGTTATAGCTTACGCTTACGCTACTGGTAGACGTAAGCCACGATGTATTAAACGAAGCCGACACCGTGGCGAAGTATAAATGACCAGTCCGGAAATTCAGATTTTTCAGAACATAGCTTTTATCGCTGTCACCGCGCAGGGCGGCACCGCTCATCGGGTCAATCGTATAATTATACCCGACCTTGAAATCGAACATGCTGAGTGCGGCACCCACTTCAAAGGCGTGTGTCTTCTCCGGACGAAGCTCCGGGTTTCCTTCAATAGACGTAAATGCATCCTGGTATATCAGCGTTGGACTTAACGACTGATAAGACGGCCGCGTGATGCGTGAGGTATATGCAGCGCGCAGTTTTACTTTATTCAATGCCACACTCATCTGCGCATTCGGAAAAAAGTTGATATACGATGAACGAAATATACCATTATCCTGCACCGTGGTATTCAACGTATACCGTGTCCACTCGCTACGCATACCCAGTCCGTAGGTTATGGTTTTCGTAAGCGCACCATCGTACTGTATATAGGCAGCCGGCACGGTTTCCTCATAGGCAAAATCATTGGAACGATCCGTATCAGGCTCATAACCATTTTCTGTGGCTCGGTAAAATTCCAATTGCGATTCAATTTTCGCGTAGCTCAGTTTGGCACCTATGCTTAACCGATGGCCGCGCGCATATACCTTAACAAAATCAGTTTGAGGGTTTATGATGGTGATGTCGTTGTTCTGATCGCTTTTTAGTATGCGCGAAACTTCCTCGTTGTTCACTACATTGTCTTCGTCAATATTATCGTGAAATGTTGCCGTATAGTTAGAGAACTGCCCGCCTATAAAAAGAGAGGATCCCAACGTATCAAGTACTGTACTGAAATTTACCGTAGCGGAGTTATTACGGATAAGTCCTGCGCGGGTTACACGCGACGTATATAAACCGTCTTCATCAAGCGTTACGATATGATTCCGGTTCCGGGTCAGGTCATCGGTACTTTCGTACGATCCGTTATACTCCACCGAAGCATAGCCTTTACCATTCAGATCGTAAGAAACACCCAGACTATATTTCGAAATATTTTTAAGATCACGCTGAAAGTCCCACACCAAATCCGAATGCAGGTAATCTTCCTGGTCGGGGCGTACGCGCGAGGTATAGAGCAGTTCAGCATCGTTACCGAGTCTCAAATCATAATTGCCCGATACGTCTACTTTGCTGCGTTTATAGTTAAAGTTGAGAATAGAGTTTGATGCAGCTCCGGCCATGTCAGACCATGTTAGCTGTTGCTGTGCCGTAACCCGGTAGCCATCCTGCAGATTATCTTTCGTAATGATATTGATCACGGCTTTACCTTCCGCATCGTAAATAGCAGAGGGGTTTGATATAACTTCAATACTTTTAACCTGGCTGGCCGAGAGGGAAGCAAGCCGTTCTGCAGGAACACGTTTCCCATTGAGATATAGTATAGCTTGTCCTTTTCCGAAAACCGATATACCATCATCATCAACCGTCACCTGCGGAGTACGCGTCAATCTCTCGTTCACGGAGTTGCTGGTGGCCAGCACCGTGTTGGCTACATTTACCTGCAGTACACCATCGGGTCGCGCATTGAACAACGGCACATCGCCCACGATCTCCACGGCATCGAGTACGCGCATGCCATCATTCACTACAATAACCCCCAGTTGTACAGATTGCTTTTCGTTAAACACCACACGGAAGAGCGTGTCTTTAAATTGCAGAGATGTTAACTTCAACAACACTTCCCGCCTGTCTAACCCGGCCAGTTCAAAGTCGCCTTCTAAAAAACTGTTGCCTTTCACAAAACTGGAATCGGTAACCGACAGCGCAACCACGTTGCCCATCAACACCTCTCCGCTCCGGCTCACCACCCTCCCACTTACGGTGTGAAGATCCTGCGCACCACCAGCGAGTGTTAACAAGACAAACAGAAATCCTAAAAAATGCTTTCCTGATTTTTGATACGATTGGTAAACGATTGCCAGATTCATACTTCTTTTTTCTGGCAAGGATCAGCTTTATAGCTTCAGAAGTCTTTAATAATCGCGATTGTTAAAGTAAAAAAGTTGACTTTGGACAACGTCAGGCGATTTTAAACTGATTTCGATACTGCGAAGGCGTGAGTCCTGTGTCGGCTTTGAAGGCAAGATTGAATGACGTTACGTTTCCAAAACCGCAGTCATAGGCAACGCTCTCGATCTTCTGTTGCCAATAGCCGGGGTCAGCCAGCAGTACTTTGGCTTTCGCAATGCGATGGTATGTTACGAACTCCGAGAAATTCATCTGCACACTTTCGTTAATGACCTGCGATACTTCACGCGGACTAACCGATAAATTTTCAGCCACCGCTTTCACCGAAATTGTACTGTCCAAATAAATCTCTTTTACCTCAAACAGTTCTTTTATCTGTTGCAACAATTGCGCGGAAGCTTCCTGCGTCATCGCGGTGTTGCTGTACTTTTCAAGATTAAACACATGTCGCTTCAGCAGCAGGTAGGAGAATATATAAATGAGGAATGAAAAGAAAACGGCTCCGAGTATATACACCGGTATAAAGCCGATAAAAATTCCGAGGTACAAAAACCAGATGATTGTTATGCCCAACACTATATTCCGATACCATGGCAACAACCGCGCTCCCTTCAGCCTGGTAACAATGTAATACCAGCAAAACACAAGGTATATCCCTGCATGTGCGAACACCAGCGATGCCATGAAGAAAGACATAAAATCTGCTCCGTTTGGAATGAGCCAGCAAAGTGAAGCATACAGTATAAATGGGACAATGTGAATATAGTCGCGAGCCGAAAACTCCTTCCGTTCAAAAAGCACTTTGCCATAGAACCAGAGAAATGGCCCTGCAAGCAACTTACCGGCAATACCCAGGTTGCGTATCCACGCAGGTATCATTATATAGTTGTTCACAACGGATTTACCCACCACCACAATAAGAGCAAGCAGTATAAATGCTAACACTATATTGGCTTGTTTATCTTTTAGTGAAAAAAGATAAACACACAACAGAACAGCCTGCACTACTCCGAGACAACTAACTACGAGTACAATGTTTTCCATACATATTACCTATGCACTTAATAATTGGCAATATATTGATCGTGCGCGAATCATGTATATATCGACAGAATAAAGGTACGAACTCCTGTAAAGTGTGGAATATATAGAACATTCACACAACAAGTATATCTGCAGAACCATCTGCGTCCGCGTTTCGTTAACCAACAGGACAGGTATAAAGAGGACCACGAGTCTGATGGTTGTTTTCTGGCAATACCTTCTATCAAAAATCGTTTTATTTTCAGAAAAATTTTGTAGTAGTTAGAAAGATTTAATCAGGAAAAATGCCCACTCCAATCAATATCTTTTATGTCGATGACGACTCTGATGATCAGATGTTATTCAGTGAGGCATTTCAGGAAATCAAGAACACGTCTTCTTCCACACTGACTTTGTATAAAGCCGGAAACGGTGAAGAGTTCTTCAATCTTTTGCATGAGAAAAATATAGTTCCTCATATTACGTTTCTGGATATTAATATGCCCGTGAAAAACGGCTTCGAGTGCCTCGCAGAAATCAGGGCAAGTCAGCAATTGAAGAACAAACCCGTGGTTATGTTTTCAACTTCTGAATCACAAGAGGTTATATCTAAATCCTATTCACTGGGAGCGAATAAGTATATTGTTAAACCTCCTGACTTCCTGGACCTGAAGAATGCAATCGAAAATTGTCTTCAAGAGTTTGAAAGTGTGACATGAGAGTAGTTGATATTGTTAACAAAGAAAATCAGTCGTTAGAAAGCTGCGATCAGGAGCCTATACACATTCCCGGTGCCATTCAGCCACACGGTTTCTTAATTACGGTCGATTCGAGTACGCTGCACATTATACGCTATTGCAGTGCCAACTGCGTTGATATATTAAACCGGAAAGCTACAGCTATACTGGGCAGACCGGTTTGTGATATTCTCTCAGCAGATGACTGTGCGCGGCTGGAACATTATCTCGCCAACGAATTATTCGATACCAACTTTGCGTGTACCATTACGGGCGCTGAGTTCAATGTAACAGCACACAAGGTAAACGATCTATATACGCTGGAGTTTGAACAATACCCGGACGGTAGCCTTACCGTTACCGACCAGTTTAACCAGACCAAGCGATTTGTTCGCAACATACAACAAGCCGAAAGTCTACAGGAGGTTTGCCAATCTATAGCCGATGAGACACGAAGCATAACCGGTTACGACCGTGTTATGATCTATCGATTCGATAAAGACTATAACGGAGAAGTATTTGCCGAAAGTAAACGTGACGATATACAGAGTTTTCTCGGCCATCATTATCCGCACACCGATATACCCGCACAGGCGCGCGAGCTATATTTAAAAAACCTGCTGCGCATTATAGTGGATGTTCACTATACACCGGTACCAATACTGACCCTTGCCGATAGCACTCCGGAAGTAAAACAACTAGACATGAGCCATGCTATACTTCGCAGTGTATCGCCTATGCACATCGAGTATCTCAAGAACATGGGCGTTGGTGCAACACTCACGATATCGCTGATTGAAAATAAAAAACTCTGGGGGCTGATTGCCTGTCACCATTATACACCGAAGCAGGTTCCATTCTATACCCGCCTCGCAGCACAGCTTCAGGGACACTTTCTTACTTCGCAGATCTCCGTACGGGAGTCAGCTGCTGAAAATGAATTAGCCGGTGTACTGGATGGCCGCCTCGATTATATATTAAAAAGTATAGCAAAGGCCGATAACTTTCTAACAGAACCAAATATACTTCACAAGATCACAGATATACCCAATGCTACCGGAGTAGCCGTGATTCGCGATGGTATTATTGCACCCGCGCGATCAACGCCTTCGCTGGAGCAGATCAAGGAATTGTTACCGTGGCTCATCAGCCAGTCCGTTGACGGAAGCTATACTACCGACTCACTGTCTCAGCACTTCCCTCCTGCGGCCGCATACGGAAGAATAGCATCCGGCATCCTATATCATAATTTAGGCAATGCCGATAAAGATGGTATAATATGGTTTCGCTCGGAGATGGATGAGACTATAAACTGGGCGGGCAATCCTACCAAGGGCGACAGTGAAGATCCGAGTGCACGATTAACACCGCGAAAATCATTCGAGCTGTGGCAGGAGAAAGTAAAGAACAAAAGCATTGAATGGAAAACTCCGGAGCTGAACGCAGCTGCCAAGTTAGCGCATTTACTGCAGGGACAATTTTACTCCATGTACCTGGAAGAAGAAGAGAGACGCTATATACAGCTTACCAATAGTCTGAAGAAAGCGAATGAAGAGTTGGCAAACCTCAACTGGATCGGCACGCACGATCTGAAAGAGCCACTGCGAAAAATACAGATCTTTGCTTCGCGTATACTTCGTGCCGAAGACCAGGCATCACCGATGATTCTTGATTTTGTAGCACGCATGCAAAAGTCAGCAACGCGTATGCAACAACTGATCGCAGACCTGCTTGAATATTCAAAACTGAACGCAAGCAATCCGCGCGATGCATTCAAGGAAGTAAACCTCAACGAAATAGTACAGAACGTTGCACGGCAATTTGAAACGGAGGGAGAAGAGACAAAAGCCACCATCAAAGTCTCAAACCTGCCAACCATTAAAGGTATAGCATTTCAGCTGACACAGTTGTTTGTAAACCTCATTGACAACAGTCTGAAGTTTACGAAGAAAGATCACGCTCCTGAAATTGTGATAAAAGCAGACAGCGTAAACATTGAAGATGTACCCTATAGCAAAGTAACGGTTTCCGACAATGGTATAGGTTTCAACAACGCGCACCGCGAAAAGATATTCGATGTCTTTCAACGCCTGCACAGCGATGCGTTTCAGGGCACCGGCATCGGACTGGCTATCTGCAAAAAAGTTATGGAGAATCACCATGGAAAAATAGCCGCGATCGGCAGCACCAACGGAGCTATCTTCGAGCTATACTTCCCTATGCCTACAAAAGAATCCTGAGACTATATATACCTCGCCCTGCTATTGCAATACAGTCGCATCGCGAAAGGTAACAGCAAAGAGCGTGAACGTATCTTTAGCAGCTTGTATAGCTTGCTGCTTGTGCTCGTCAGCGGTAATTTGCTGATTCAACAATTCTATAAAACGGCCCCATAGCACCGGTGTGTTCTCGCCATAACCTGAGAAGAAAGAGATTCCAGTGTTGATATTATTTTTATCGAGCATCTTTACAATGGTTCTTCCGCCCAGCACAGACCCTTCCATTACATATAGCGCACCCAGTGCCTGGTATTTAGTGGTGATGGCGGGCGCAGTAGCCTGCGGCAGATCTTTATGGACATTACCACCGAGCGCCTCTATATCTGCTTTCAAGTGATTCGCGTTACGCCTTTCGCTATAGTCGGGCACAACGTCACTGGTCATGAACGGAGCAATGGCTTTCTCCACTTCGCTGAAGAATGCATAGAAAAATTTTAACAAGCGCACATAGTCGTCTTTGGTTTGTATAGCCTTTAACTGCTGCACTACTATTTTTTCAAGTTCAATGTGCGCGTCTTTTGTTCCTTCTTTTAGCTCGGTGCTGATCATGAAATATGTTTGGGAATAAAATTAAAAAATTATTCCGCACGCGATTACAGGCAAATGAAATGAAATCAACCAGAGAAATGCGAAAACACTAACTTTAAACGCGCTAACGCAAATTTAAATAACCTGGAAGCAAATGGCTACAAAGCAGTATGACGATCGGATTAGAAATCACATCGAGAAAAAAGATCTTGTAAAAATTGAACGCACCTTTACGGAAGGAGAATCTAACATATCCGGATTCATCCTACAATCCAGCAAAGACTTTCTACTGATTCAGTGTGAAGAAGAATTTTACCTGAATGGGTATGTCATCATCAGAAAAGATCAGTTCGACAACATCAGGTGTAACAAGTTCGATCGAACATTAAAAAAAATATTAAGCGCAGAAAGAATTATTGAGTCTGATTATGGAATCGACAAAAAAATAAAACTTAACAGCTGGGAAACGATCTTTGAAGATTTAAAGAAATACGATTATCACGTCATAGTTGAATGTGAAAATCTAGACGAACCAGCATTTATAATCGGACCGATAAAGAAAATAAATAAAAGCTCGGTACACATTCAATACTATGATCCAAGCGGAGTGCTGGAAAGAACTTCAACCAATGTGGATTATAAAGACGTCACAATAGTTAAGTTTGACAACAGGTATGTGAACATATTTCGAAAGTATCTTAAAACGCAATAGCATCTATTAAATGGACAATGTACATATCAACATTGTGATATATACATTGTCCGATTATTTCTTTACTCAATCCGCAACGACTTCACGGGGTTAGCGAACGCAGTGCGAATCACCTGGTAGCAAACCGTAACGGCAGCAACCATCAGCGAGCAACCTATAGCCAGCATAAAAGTGGATAGCCCTATCGTTGTATGGAATTTAAACGCTTGCAACCAGTCGTTCATAAACCACCAGCCTATTGGAGCGGCTATTAAAAACGCTACTACGATGAGACGCGTAAACTCCTGTCCAAAAATCCAGACGATGTGCGCGGCTGTACCGCCCAGTACTTTGCGAATGCCGATCTCTTTTGTTTTTTGAGACACCATGAACGAAACCAGACCGTAGAGTCCAAGGCAACCGATGATGATGGCGATGAACGAAAAGATCTGTATCAGCTTCAGTGTTGTTTTCTCCGATTCATAAAACCGTGCTATACTCTCGTCTACAAACTGATACTTGAAGATCTGATCGGGATGTTGCTGCAGCCACAGTTTTTCTATAGCAGCGATGGTAGATTTCGCTTCGGCCAGGTTCAGTTTGATGGCGTAGTTCGAGTAGTCGTTGGTATAGGTTGTAATCAGCACCGGACTAATCTCTTCATGAAATGATTTATCGTGAAAGTCTTTTACAACACCCACGATAGGCGCATGCATGGAGCCTCCGTTGGCGGTAATCATTTTACCAAGGGCATCTTCGGCAGACTTCAACTCCAGTTTACGAACCATGGCTTCGTTTATGATCATCTCGCGAACGGTATCTGCCTGTTGAATGTTTCTTCCTGCTACCAGTTTCAAATCGAAGGTAGATATATAGTCTGCGTCCGCTGATTTTATACTCGTTCTGAAATTTACCTCTTCACTGCTATTCTCGAACCGGATCGAGTTGCCCCAGTCATCTTCCGAGGATGGTGCTGTAAAACAAAGCGAAAGTTTTTCAACACCCGGAATGCGCTGAATCTCCGTCTTCATCGTCTTCGACTGCTCAGGTGTAGTACCGTTTGCCATCGCTACCAGTACGATAGCATCTTTATCAAAACCAAGGTCTGACTGTTGTGTATAGCGCATCTGGTTTGTGATCACCACCATACCGATGATCAACACCTGCGATATAGCGAACTGCACTACGATCAACGTTCGTCTGGTATTAAAACCACCAATGGCCTGTCGGGAAAGTTTACCTTTGAGTGCAGCTACCGGTTGAAAACCTGCGAGCACGAGTCCGGGATAACTGCCGGCAAAGAATGTAACCACTATACCCAGCCCCACAATAAACAGCAGCGAGCCATCCGAAAATATATTGATCGGAATCTGCGTTCCGAAAAACTGGTTAACGAATGGAAATATAGTATACGAAAGCGCGGCTGCTATAATGATACCCGCGAACGTGATAATGCCTGTCTCAAATATAAATTGCCAGAAGAGTTGCGTCTTTAAACTGCCCAGTACTTTACGCACGCCCACTTCCTTGGAACGTTTCAGTGCCTGTGCCGTGGCCAGGTTTATAAAGTTCACACAGGCTGTTACGATCAGGAACAAACCAATCACAAACACAATCATCAGGTTACTTTTTGCCATAGCACCACCATAATTCGAATTGAAATGTATATCGGCAAGCGGCTGCAATTTATAGTGGTGTACATTTTTACTCGTAGGCCGGTATATCTTCACGTAAGCGGACAACACCTCTTCTACTTTCGCGATCGATGTATTCGGACGCAGCAAGGTATAGCACTTCATACCATCCCGTATACCGCCCCAGCCATCGGTATCGCTCGCCAGAAACGGATCGTGTGTTTTAAGCGTGCTGTACGAAACAAAGATCTCCGATTTTATATCCGTGTTGGCCGGTAAATCTTTTAATATACCGGTAACTGTAAACGGTATTTTATTCTGCAGCCAAAACGTTTCCCCGATTGCATCTTTATCGCCAAAATACTTTCGGGCTATGTGCTCCGTAATGATCGCGGTGTTGGGTTCAGTCAATACTTTTTCTTTATCACCATGCAGCAACGGGAAATTGAAAATATCAAAGAATTCCGTTTCACTGAATGCTATACCACCGGGCTCCTCAAACTTGGTAAGATCATCATCTCCGTTTCGTAGTATGATCAATGGATTGAGCTCAGTATATACGCGCGCCACCTTTTCACCATACGTATAATCATTACGAAAAAATTCTCCGAGTGGCGAGGGTACATTATTCCGGTAGGCGATAACATCGCGATGAAGTTCTGTTACGATCCGGTAAATGCGATCAGGATTCTCGTGGAAGTTATCGAAGCTGAGATTATACTTTACGAACGAGAAAATAAAAATAGCACACGTTATACTCAGGGCTAACCCCGTAATATTAATGAACGAGTAGCCTCTGTTCTTCGCTATATTTCGATAGCCGACTTTAAAGTAATTTCTGATCATAACAGGGTTGTATAAGTTTTTATGAATAGTGGTGGGTTTAATGATTCCGGGTCTGAAAAGCAGGAGTACATCCATCATGAATTTCAGATCAGCTTTTCGTTTACCAAGCTTTGCCGATCGCACTTTATATACTTCCAGCAGATCGCCTTCTATATAGTCGAGCATGCGCGGGCGGCAGAACCAGCGGAAGAACTTCAGGAAGAGCCGGGGCGGTTGTTCTGTATATTTTGTCATTGGCCGGCTCCCGCTATAGTTATCTGCCAAACTGTTTTGGGTATAGCACGCCAGAGTTCATCGCGGGTTTCTTTCGCGTGGATCATTGCCTTTTTGCCCATCGCTGTAATTTCGAAGTAACGCTTCGGGCGACCTGCGCGTTCTTCTGTTCCTTCGCCTGCGAACGACCGGAGATAGCCTTTGTCTTCGAGACGATTGAGTGCCGTATGAAGCGCACCCATGCTCACACTGCGCGCGAGCCGGGCTTCAATTTCATCTTTTATAGCAACGCTATACGCTTCATTATTGAGTATGGCGATAGCGAGAATAACGATCTCCTCGAACTCGCCAAGCTGGTATTTCTTCATGCATGAAATAATATTATCTAAATGTAGAAATAATAATCGTGCCGAAAGTTTATACTGCGATTTACCGCTATAGGAAAGGAATTTTACTTTACTATGTGATCAGATGTGTACAGTAACGGACGATGGCGCACAATGATGACAATACTATAAATGAGTTTGATAAGCTGATGACAATACATCAGAAGTTAGTCAAAGCCGGTCTTTACAAACGCTGAAAACTATTACGATTCCAGTGCTTCCTTCTATATATAGCAGAGACAGGCATTGGATTTCCTCGTTGAGAGATATCATTCCGAGCCCTAACGGTTATTATAACCAACGATACGGCTTAAAAAGCCATCCAATAAAAATATTCTGAAATTAAATCAATATTTATCGTTTATCAATAAATATTTATTATTTTTGTGACCTGACTTTAAACTAAAATTATCATGTCAAAAACAAACAACTTCGTGTTTTGGGGCTTATACATTGTGGCCTGGTTCATTTTTGTAGGCTTGTCTATTGAAGCAGGAGGCTTACTGGTAAATTTCTTCTTCAGTATTTACAAGCCTGAATTCGTCCAAAATCTTTATCAAAAGTTGGACTTAACTCAAATGTATAAAGACAGTAGGTTAGCATTTTTCGGCATCTATAGCTTTATCCTAATCATTTCAATTTTAAAAGCTTGCTTGTTTTATATAGTTATCAGGCTAATGCACAAAATGGATTTATCAAAACCGTTCAACAGCTTTGTTTCAAGACAAATTTCACAAATTAGTTATTATACCCTTTCTATAGGATTGTTGAGTTACATCGCCAGACAGTTAGTTAAAAATTTAATGCATCACGGTTTTGTTCCTGATAACTTGAATCAATTTTGGACAGACAGTCAGGCATTCATTTTGATGGGAGCTGTAATCTATATCATTGCGACTATTTTCAACAAAGGAGTAGATATTCAAAACGAAAATGATTTAACTGTTTAAGCTATGCCAATCATTGTAAACCTAGATGTGATGATGGCAAAGCGTAAAATCTCTTTGAATGAACTTTCAGAAAGAGTTGATTTGACATTATCGAACCTTTCTATCTTAAAGACAGGCAAGGCGAAGGCAATTCGGTTTAGCACTTTGGAATCTATTTGCAAAGCGTTGGACTGCCAACCTGCTGACATTTTAGAATATAAAAGCGATGAAGATAAAAAAACGAACCGCTAACAATGTATTGCCAAAGCGGGGCTGAACGGCAATCGCATTACAAGTATACTTTTTGCCATGCCTTTGTTGGTGTTCTTCACCAACAAACCACACCCACTGCCCACACAAAATTTTAACGTTACATTAAATATCTCGTTGTGAACCAGAACAGCACAGAGCCAGTATTGCATACCGTGCTATACGCCAAAGACCATCCCGATTTTATAACCGTTACATGCCTCGAGTGGAAGCCCATTTTGCAAGATGATCGGTTTAAAGAAATAATTATTTCCAGCCTATCCTTTTTGAGTAAAGACAATCGCGTTACAGTTTATGCTTTTGTTATCATGCAGAATCACTTTCATCTCATCTGGCAGATAATGAATGAACATACACGCGAAGCAGTCCAACTGATTTTTTAAGATATACCAGCAAGTAGATACTAACAGTTTTACACAACGAGCAATCACCGATTCAACAAGATTTAGTTGTAAATGCTAAAGACAGGAAGCGCCAGGTGTGGGAGCGTAATTCATTGAGTATATCGTTGTGGTCGAGTAAAGTTCTTTGGCAGAAGATAAACTATATACATCAGAATCCGGTTAAAGCCGGTCTTTGTAAATACGCTGAGGACTATTACTATCCGAGTGCTTCATTTTATTATAGCGGAGACAGGCGTTGGGATTTCCTCGTACACGTTGATGGATAGCATGAGTGTGGGTGTTTTGTTGGTGAAGAACACCAACAAAGGCATGGGTCTTTGTAAATATGCTGACTATTACTATTCCAGTGCTTCCTTCTATTATAGTGGAGACAGGCGTTGGGATTTTCTTGTACACGTTGATCGATAGCATGAGTGTGGGTGTTTTATTGGTGAAGAACACCAACAAAGCATGGGATATTAAAAAACTTTGATCAATTTTAAACAGTTCTCTTTACATGCGCCTTATTCGATTTTTTTATTTTCTTTTTATTAGGATCAATCTTCTTAGCTTGTTCAATTACTTCGTAGGTAAAGTCCTTTAGCCTTTTATAATCGCTTAAATTTCTTGCTCCATGCTTTTTTTGAAAATTAGAAATTGCGTTATCGATACAGTTAGTTGCTGTAGTTAGTATAGCTTTTGTATCACGTTCATTCAGAAGCTTCTGGTAAATATTTTCGCAATATTTGTTCATATCCTTACTATTAAATTGAGGATAAGAAAATCCACTGGATAGAATCCTAAATATTGGAAGAAAATGATATTTATATTTTCGATACTTATAATGAATAAAATCATGTTTAATAAGATAATCAACTCTATGAAGGCATAGTGCGCTTACATAATAAAAATAGGGAATATGTTCATTGTTGAATATTTTCCCAGAGTACGACTTTAACAATTCACCGTAGTATCTGTGAGTACTATGAGGTTCATTCCAAAACATAGAAATTACAGAATTAACTTGTGACGCTAACGAAATTATTCGAGCCCTTGGAATTGTAGGAAAAACTGTATCATATTCTCTGGGCCTTCTCTCATAATAAAGTCTTGTCTCTTTGGGAAAACTATCATAGAAGCTTTGGAGTTTTTTATGGAAGTCTTTTAACGATTCAAAAGCTTCCGTCTTTACTTCCGTTTGTCGGTTTGTAGCTTTAATGATATCATTGATTACATCTTGATCATCAGTGACAATAAGCTTTAGGGGAACAAAAGTATTATCTATATCTATTTTATCGCGATTGTTAAAAAGAATGTGACTTGTTTGACATCCATTTACGATTTGAAAATCCTTGACTTTAAAATATGTCCCGACCTTATTTAGACTTTTTGAAACTATAGTTACTCCATTATTAAAAATTGGGAACTTCAATTGTTTGACTTTATCTTTCAAGGTCTCCTGTATTTCTTCATTAACAGGATTCTCTCCAAGGAAATCTCTTACATTGTCATAGAACAACGTTCGCTGTATTTTTTCATCTGAGTCTTTGATCAAATTTAAATATTCCTTCGCTGGCAAAATACCTATATAAGACTCCTTAACGCCATCAATTCTAGGAAGGGGGGTATTCTTCTCGAAGTTAATTTCTTTTGTTACTTTATTCTTAATCTCTTTATAAATACGTTCAATATGTTCTGCATCAACCGGAACAAATTTTATTTTACTAAACAAACCGCGATCCTCTAATTCTTGTATATCAGAAGATATTCTACCTGTAAGATTTTGATCGTTTGTCCATTTACCAGTTGTTACATAATATAACTCGCAAATAGGGCTTTCCTCCATTAATATACTTTGTCTATACAAATACTCTTTTAAATTTCGCAGATTATCAATATCATCATTAGTTTTTAAAGTTGGCTTGTCCTTAAAAAAGTCCTTTACACCAAAGATGAATGTTGAGATCTCACTGCCCTTAAATTCAGCTGAAGTTTTACTTTGAACAAAAATAAATTTTACCTCCAGCCTCTGAAGTTTATTTTTCAAAGCATCTATCTCGTCTCTCGATGAAACTATATGTTCGTTAACAACAATTGCAACACCATCTATACCTGTATCGTTACCACCCCCAACATTCAACTCTTCTATTTTAAAGTTGTCGTTATAAAATGCTTCAGGGTGAATTTTTGACAAAACACAATAATTACTAAAATGCTCGAACAAAACATCATCTTTGATCTTATTAGAAAAATTAAAATCTGCTTTAAAATCAAGCAAATAACCCTGAAGTATCTTGTTGTCCATATGTTTTAAAATTTTACTTATCACGATTTACGGTATCGTAGAAACTTAATTGACGAATATCTCCCAACAATGGATTTTTTCTTCCGAATAGCATCAATTTGTTTCCTAGCAATTTAAAATTCATATCTATCGATCCATCTCATCTATATACGACACAAATGCATAGAGCCCATCCATCACTTTCCCGATTAGGGGAGTGATAGATGGGCTCTCTACTTACGAATATAAAAAAATTAAATAACTATCAAAATATAGATATGGAGATGTGTCTCTACTTCTTAGTTGACACAATCAACTCCCTCGCGTCAACATCAAGAACCTTTGCAACTGACACAAGAGTTTCTAATGAAGGCTGCATATCATTTGTACACCAACGAGAAACAGTAGAAGGATCAATCTCCAATTGTTCAGCTAACCATTTATTACTTCTTTTCTTTTCAACAAGCACCAGCTTTATTCTATTTATCTCTTTCTTTGGCATAGATCTGAATCTAAAGTACATTTAATGCTAAGTCAAAGCTACACACTGACAATCAGACAATTAAATGACTTAATTCGAATTAAATATGACTTAAAACGAAATAAATATTTCGTATAAAATCACTTTTATGTATTTTTGAATCATAAAAATTAAGTCATGATTCAAAACTATACACCACAGCTAATCTTGTCCCTCATCAAAGACGACCTCATCAACAACAAACTCATCAGCGGATTAAATACGCTTGGGCTTAGTGCGGGCGATTATCACTTGCACCTGAGCGAAAC
>CBIHOZ010000167.1:0-15590 GCA_966211525.1 uncultured Chitinophaga sp.
ACTATATATATATTGATGTGTTTAGAAATTTAGTAATAGTCCTGACAGCATGTTTTTTATACTTTATATACCTTGATGGTTTTATGAGTTTGACCCCACTTTATTCTTCAATGAAGTAAGTCATGTATTCAGTCTCGTGCGTCTTAATAAACGACTCAATTTGCTCATCTGGTGACTTGAGTTTTTCCTTCAGAATGAAAAGAGTTTTCTTGTAGTCATCCGTCTTCTTGAATAACTTGAATTGCCTATCCTTGAATCTGATGTAATCTTCGTGTTTGAAGTCCTTAGTCTTAGTCAAAGTCCCATGTCGAATTTCAAGAATAGTGTAGTTCTCATATGCGGAACTGTACCCCATGTGAACATAGTGGATCAATTGTCCATAGGGCAGCGTTAGTAGGCCATTGAACCATTCAAGGGCTATCGCTTTTTGTCCAGGAAATACTTCGTCCATGGCCGACCTCGTTCGAAGTCCATTCTTACCATCTCCGCCTACAACCTCGATATCGCGGAGAAAAAGCGTGCTATCAATTATCTCGAAGGTTGCCACATATCCACGCCAATTCCCTGTGGATATAATTGAAGTCTTTGGCCTTTTATCCGGGTATGTTTTAAAATATACTTCTAGTGGATTGGTATAAATTGAGTGTTTTTTTTCCATGTAGATTAAAATGTCAGGCTGTTGAGCTGTTGCGTGACTGTTAATCGCCAATAGCGACAATCCTAAGCTGATCGATATGATCGAGACAATTCTCTTCATGAACTTATGCGGCGACACATGGGATGGAGTTCTATCCCCAATTTAAATTGAAGGCCTTGCATTTGGGGCTAATCGCATTTTCACCTTTGAGTTCATTATAGTTACATCTATTACAATGTCCAGCATTATTAATATGTATTGCAAGTATCTTTGAATCTACTAAATCTAATGTAGTAATCTTTCTAATGCTTGCGAGCGTTGATCCCATTCCTTGTTTTTTCCTGACAGTGTTGATTTTGTTCTTAAGTTCGATTGTTAAGGATGGTATCTTTATGTCAGTCTTGCATCTAGCACAATACTTAATCAAGAACTCATTCATATATTTTAACAGGATATCGATAAAGCAAACGTGGACGTAAATTTTGTGCTGCAAGATATATATCATTCATCCGGATGTTGGAAGGATCGCCGCAGAGAACAAAACTTACTATATATCGTTCTTGTGCTCAGGAATATTCAATATACTATATATATCGAATTTCCGCCTGTTCAAATCGGTCCAAACCGTAAGATAAATATATGTTGTCTTGTGATGTTATACAAGCAACCTAGATGCAGTTTTTTTGCCGCTTCACCATTGCGAGAATGCCTTTATCATTTCATGTCGTTGTTTTAGATAGCTAAATAGGTGAGTAATTGCCGGTGTGCACAAATGGTTGTTCACCGGCTTCATACTGCGGTTTGAGTTTGTGAACGTGCCGTGCGGCGGATGGTCAAATTATTGAAAGGCCTGCTGAAGAGCACAATAAAGCAATATTGTATGTATTAGTAAGCAAGGAATAAATTGCTGTTAAATGACAATCCGGCCGCGTTTTTATTTCGCTACAAGAACAGTGTATTCATCGTTTCAGCCTGGGCGGAGTGGGGAGGAAGCGTCCGAATCAAATATAGAGCAAACTATTGATCCGGCAATTGCTCCCTGGTATAGAGATACAAATACAACGTAAAGGAGGTAATCTACTCGTAGATTTCGATTGCTATAGATTTAGAAGTTTGTCCTCGTGACAAATACGCTACGTTTCGAGTGAATATATGACGGGATATAATATATAGTATACAAATGCGCTGATGATTCCCTGCATTTGAAGGTGATGATTAGAATACCGCAGTAGGTGCAAAGTATGTTTGCTTTTGATAGCGTCTAAGTAACTGTGTAAAGGTACGATCGACCTCAGTTGAAAAGCTATAGATCCAGGTCAATCGATAGTATTAAAATCATTACCTTTAAATGTACAGTTAATGAAAAAGAAGCGAGAAGAAACTCCCATCTTTAGTTGTTATCTCTCTACGTGCTTGGCATGGGTGTTCGAGATGTACAGCTTCACATTCGTGACATGTATGGTTATAATATTTCAGACGCTACCATCTAATGGCAGAGCCGTACGCTAGCTTCTGCGATTAAATTTTCAATTATAGGATTGTTGTCATTTGAATTTGGTTGGCTAACCATTAATATTACATATACCCGTTCATCGTCGACATTTTCGGTAACTTTGGACAAAAGTTTTTCAAGAATGTCCCGTGTTGTTAAATCCGTAAGGTCCGGATCAATCCTCTTCTTAGTTTTCCTTTCCCCTTTCGTCTATTCACAAACGTTTGAGAAGTCAAGCAGTATATTCACCCCGGTATGGATTAGCGCTTCCGCTTTTGCTGACCTCGACAACGACAGCGACCTCGATCTGCTAATCAGTGGATCTGAAGCTGGAGCAAACTTCAGCACCAGGATTTATGTGAATAATGGCGCTGGCGTTTACTCATCGACCGCTTCGATACTGCCTGGGATCAATGAGGGAAATATTGATTTGGCTGATGTCAATAAAGATGGTCGGGTAGATATTTTACTAGTGGCGTCCGTTTCTTTAAACGAAGAAAAAAGAATTCATATTTACCTCAACAAAGGAAATTTTATCTTCGAAGAACTATCTCATAACCTTCCGGCGCTGATCCGCGGCGTGGGAAAATTCGGTGACTTTGATAATGACGGAGATCCCGATCTTCTTTTGGCTGGATCGGATATTTCTAACCAATACCATGACATTTATCGCAACGACAACGGTATGTTTACTCCATTAGAGAAACAGTTTCCGCTTTACCATGAACCCTCCGTAAGCTGTTCTGATTATGATGTTGATGGCGATTTAGACTATGTCTATTCGGGAAACGGTACCGTTCCGGTAACATTATTCAGGAATGATGGCAATGAAAACTTCACACAGATTGCGATCGACCAGGTAACAGTTTTCGAGAGCAACAGCACGTGGGGTGATTATAACAGCGACGGCTTGCCGGATCTTATCATCGTGGGCTGGGAGAGTCAGTCTTTGAAAAATGTCTTCACTCTTTTTATCAATAAAGGTAATGACATTTTCGAAAAACATCCTTTCGCATTTACGCCAATACACGGCGGAAATGCGACGTTCGGCGACCTTGACAATGATGGCGATCTGGATATCCTCGCTACAGGAAACCGAACCGAGGCACCTGATGATTTTACCTCTGCGTATATCAATACCAATACCACGTTTACGCAGCAAGATTTTAATCTGCCGCAGCTGTCGTACTCGCATGTTGCCCTAGGTGATGTAGATAACGATCACGATCTGGATATCGTTCTGACCGGGAATACAGGAAGTCAGTCAGTGCAGCCCGTGGCGTCATTGTATTTGAATGGAAATACCAGTCCCAATGTAGTGCCTGAGCGACCTTCAGGTTTGAACGCTGTGATAGATGGTCAACGCGCTATTTTCAGCTGGAGCGCGTCAACGGATTCTAAAACACCGACAGCCGCTTTAACTTATAACGCTTTCGTTGGAACCGTGGACGATCCCCAATCGATTCTCGAATCTGAATCAAATATTGCAACGGGATATCGAAGAGTAGTCAATATCGGCAATCTAGGACACGCCACGACAATGACGATCGATAACCTTGCACCGGGAACTTATTCGTGCGCAGTGCAAAGCATTGATAATAACTTTAGTGGATCGACATTCTCTGACCCGGTGCAATTTACTGTCGCGGCTATGCCGCCGGTGATTACTGACTTTCAGCCTTCATCATCGATTATCGGAAGTGAAATATTGATCCTGGGAAAAAACTTCATGACCGTCACCGAGGTAACCATCAATGGAATCGCTGCTACTTTCAGAATCGTTAATAGCACAGCCATTATGGCGACTATTCCTGTTGCGGATAACACGGGAAAAATTTCAGTCAAGAACAACATGGGCAAAACGGTGTCGGCGAATACATTTTGTATCAAGCCATCCGTAACTTCCATAACCGGATCTACTTACGCATGTCCGGGCGCCTACAAATATGCAGTCGACTCTTCCCGCCCGGGAGTCACGTATGAATGGATCGTTAGTGAACATGGAGATATGCTTGAAAATAACAACGATAACGTCACTGTAAGCTGGAACGCCGGCGGGGATTATACTCTTAAAGTCATCCCGTCAAGTTGCGTTACGGGCGAGCAGTTTGAAATTGCCGTGAAGACGTATGGGCCTAAATACACGGAGATCGCCGGACCGACCACCGCACTAACCGAAAATTTAGCAGTCTACTCAGTACCCGAAGATAGTTATACGCAATATCGGTGGACGTTATCTTCTGGTGGAAAGGTATCTGACGTAGTTAATCATGCCCTCGGAGTAACGTGGACCACACCTGGTACGCATACGCTGACTGTTTATAGGACCGACGACCAATGTCCAACCGGCGGATCCATATCTACCCTCAGTATTACCGTTGCGCTAAATGATTTCTCTTTTTATGATACTGCCACGATAGAGTTTTCAAATTCTGTGCGGCCCCTTATCGCTGATTTTGATAACAATGGCTATCAGGATATATTGACCACAAGTGGCCGATTCCAACTCAATGCTCAAGGTCGTTTTCTCGGAGAATCTGCTGAGATTTTCCCCATACATCTTTCTCATGCTATCATTGATTTCGACCACGACAATGATCCTGATGTATTGTTCATTTATTCGAATGAAATCTTCCTCTATGAAAATAAAGGGAATCAGAATTTTCTTTCAAAATGGAGATCGGGTGTTATTCCAGATGCGAACATCGGTAATGTAAGGTGTCTTGATTATGATAATGATGGTGATCCGGATATTTTGTACTTCGGATCAAATATGCTGGAAGTGTTTGAGAATAACGGGAGTGGCATCTTTGTTAAAGGATTGCACAGTGCACTTTTTATAGAGGAGCTCTATTCCGGCACGCCGGAGGTACGTGACGTGAACAATGATGGATTCAGTGATGTTCTTACATCGCGTGGGGTAGCGTTCATCAACAATCAGAAAAAGGATTTTGTGCCAGAGCTCAATTTACTAAAGAGTGTTTTGGGCTCATCTGCCCCTTATCATTCCAGTATAAATATTCTATGGGCAGATCTCGACAACTCCGGTTCTGTCGACTTTGCGGAGGTGAAAGATGGATCATTAAAGGTCTATAAAAATACGGGCTCCGGCTTCTCCAATATATTTTCGGAAGTGAAGCACGGACAAAATTTTATTGCTTCGTTCGCCGATGTAAACAACGATGGATTTAATGACATTATAATTAATAGACTTTTTTATGAGATCGCCATTGCATATTATGACGGTTCCACCCAGACAGTTGGCCGTCAGACAACTCTTCTAGCTCCCTCTGCACGTTCTTGTGAGGTGATGGATGTTGATAAGGATGGAAGTCCTGACATTATACTCTCGAGCAGCACATCCCAGGTAGCAGATGTTTATCGTAATAATACACCGGCGGCCCCTGTACCACCGGTGCCAGTTCAGCTCAGTGCCACGGTTGACAGGAATGAAGTCACATTAAGCTGGATCGGGAATTCAAACCTGAAGTCCAATATTGTTGTGGGAAGAACTCCAAATGGCTTGGATGTGATGTCACCGTTAGCGAATCTACAAACCGGCGCATCTGTGACTTTGGACGAGTCTCACATCTTTAACGCGAATGATCGCAGATTAAAGCTTACGCCAGGCACGTATTACTGGGCGGTACAACACATTGCAGCAAATAAGAACGCTTCGGTTTTCAGCGAGTGGAAATCGTTTGTGATTGGAGAATCCACACTCCCGCCACCGACAATTGCAAATCTCGAACAACGAGCAGATGGTGTACTTATTCATTTGACGGATAACTCTTCAAATGAATCCGGGTTTGTCTTTCAGCGCAGTACAGGTGACTTGGAAGTGTTCACAACAATAGGGGAGGTAGGAGCAAACACAGCCGATTTTATTGATCATGACTTCGTCCCTGGAAACATTTACTATTACCGAGCGTATGCCTTTAACAATAATGGCAACTCATACTACAGTGATGTTGTGAGTAGTAGCTCTTCCGTCATCTCAACTTTTACTTTCAAGGAAAGTTTTGAGGATGACAGCCCTACCTGGACACAGGTTCCATGGGAGAAAATGGATCCGTATAAACATTACACGCATAATTACCCCAATTCATTCCAAAAGGTTGCAATTTTTCCCAGAAACGGTGAGCATATGATAAGAATGGACGCACTGAATTATGGAAGCTCTGCTGCAGGGTTAATGAGTCCGCCAATAAAAATTACAGGAATGACAAATCCAGGAATTCACATGGACTACGAGTTTCGTGGAGATGTTGGGCAGGAAGACGGAGTAAGACTATATATCACGGATGACAATGGCGTTACTTGGAAGCGGCAAACGATATGGACTCATTACAATAACGATTCAAGATTCGACTTCGACCTGTCGCCGTTCAGGGATAAGACTATTCGAATGGTCGTTTCAGCGAGCATGGGCGACAGGCCTTGGACTTATTTAAATATTGATAATGTTAAGGTACTTGATTATCCGAGCAGTCCATGGAATGTGCACTCACAGGACCTGACAGCCACGTATGCCAAAATAGTGTGGGACCATGACGGAACCGGCTCACACTACGTCATTCAACGTATTGATGCCTCTGGGCGCTTTGAAACCATGGACACGATACCAAATTCCAGGCAGTATTACATTGACACTAAGGTGATAGAAGGGGGGAAATATGACTATCGGATTTTAGGCTACAACGTAGAGGAGGATGTTACCTCCATGTCATTCAAAAACTCCATCATTACGATCCCTCCCGCTGATCCATCATTTAAGCTTATTGTCGAGGATCAATCTATGCAACTGGATGAAAACTCTATTGCTCATGTACAGTTGGTGACAAGCGATCCTGCTCCTTCAGTTACCTATTCAGTCTATTCCGAAAATCCGGAGGTCATTGCAGGATCTGCTTTATCGGTGCAGAAAACACCCACCGGCTGTGACATCCTTATCGCAGGAGCGATGATGAAAGGAAAGGCGCTGATTGGAATTCGGGCACAGAACGGCGCAAGAACAACCACTGAATATTTCCTTGTTCTCGTAAATACGGTTTTGCAAATACAAACCATAACATTTGAAGAACTGCTAGATATGCGCGAAGGCTCGGCCGATTTTATTTTGCAGGCTTTTTCATCTTCAGGTCTCCCGGTAAGTTTTTCAAGTAGCAATCAACAGGTTATCAGTATCGCCGGAGAGGTAGCAAGTGTAGTTGGTGCAGGTACTGCGACAATTACGGCGCATCAGCAAGGCAACTCATATTATGCCGCTGCAGCTGATGTATTGCAGGAGATAACGGTTACCTCGAAATTGGAGCAGCACTTCGTCTCGTACGCCGCGAATATTATTAAAACGATTGGCGACGCGCCATTTGCAATTAGCGCACAGGTGTCATCCGGCTTAACAGTAGTGCATACCAGCGATAACCCATCCGTTGCGACGGTCGAGGGAAATATTGTCACGATTCATTCTGCGGGAATTGCTGTAATCACCGCCTCACAACCCGGTAACGACGATTATACGCCGGCACAGTCTGTGACCCAGACATTGACGGTAAAGAAAAAATCTCAAACGATAACTTTTAACACGCTAAAATCTCTCCATGTAGGGGAAACAATAACTCTCAACCCTACATCGGACGCTGGGTTGCCGATTACCTATACTAGCAGTAATCCCTCGGTTGTGCTTATTGAAAATAACAAACTTAGAGGAATTTCCATTGGAACAGCGGTCGTTACAGCCAGCCAAGATGGAAATGAAGTCTACGATCCAGCAGTTTCAGTCATGAAGAACGCGGTCGTGGATAACTTAAGTGATCAGGTCATTACGTTTAATACATTTGGGGAGAAAGTATATGGCGATCCATCGTTTACTCTGACTGCAGTATCTTCTTCCGGTTTGCCTGTCTCATATTCTTCCGGAAACGTTTCAGTGGCTTCTTTAGACGGAAATAAAATTACCATTAATGGGGCCGGAACAACTGTTATCACTGCCACCCAAAATGGCAACAGCTCATACAAAGCCGCTGTTCCGGTGGAACAGACGTTGATCGTTAAGAAGGCAGTTTCAGTGATAACCTTTGAAGACTTGCCTGTGAAAAAGTTTGGTGATGCTGATTTTGTGTTGTCAGCAACATCCAACTCTGGCCTTCCCATTGTTTACACAGCTGACAACCTCTTTGTTGTCTCTCTAACTGGTAGCTTAGTTTCTATTCTTCATTCGGGCGTAAGTGCGATAACCGCATCACAAAACGAAAGCGCCAATTACCTTGCCGCAACTCCGGTTCAGCAAATGCTGTATATTCAGCGCGGATCTCAGACAATTGATTTTCCTGCCTTAGATCCTCAGGAAGTTAACGTTGGCGCGGTCCTACTTAAAGCTACTTCGACTTCAGGTCTGCCCGTACATTACACCAGCAATGACCAATCAATTGCTATCGTCTCTGGTGAGCAATTGCAAATTGTCGGTCTTGGAAATGTTATCATAACAGCACATCAGGATGGTGACAACGATTATTTTGCCGCCGAACCTGTCATGCAGCTTCTGAAAGTAAATACTGTACTCGGCGTGGAACACGATCTCGCAATGCCAGCTCTATATCCTAATCCGACTACATCGAGCGTGACCATAAAACTTCCTGTTGCACCCAGCGAGGCAGTTGTCATTTCCATTTTCGATACCCATGGGTTGCTGGTGAAATATTACCACCTTGAGCAGTCGGATAGCATCAGCCTTGACCTTGGCTCATTAAAGCCAGGTCTCTATGTCGTGAGGATTCTGCTTAACGGGAAAGTGTATTGGGAACGGGTTGTGAAAGGATAGGCTCATTTTTTAATTGAATGCGTGACGAGGTTTCGGCCGCGCAATTGTTGGTTTTTCGTGGTAGAGAGATGTTGCTTGTTTAAATGATCGCTCAGGCCAGTAATATTCATCGGGCAGGTTAGCCGTTTATGCCGGCACGCTTTTGACAACAAGGCTAGTCACTCGAAGCATCTTTGCCATTATTAAATCGCATGACGAAGGAGGCCAACAAGACAAAAGCAGCCCTATAACAAATGAAATCCAAGGCTAAGCAGGTATATAATACTATAACCACGACTTATATACGTGGAAAGCGTTACAGAAAATATCATTACCCTCGCAGAGTTCTGTCAAGGGCAGCAAAGCATAGGCACGCGCCTGGTGCTGTTCATATACCCTTGACATGTTCTAATCAAAATTTATCTTGCAGTGTGAGGGTAAAAGGTTCTTAATATCGAAATGCTGCCGTAAGTAAGTATATACCTAAATATGACGCCTGCGCTTCTTTCGTCTTCTTGGGTTACTGCCGGTCGATACTCCAGGGTTGTCGTGATAACTATTGCCTGCGTTTGAATTTGTAAGGTTGATCAATCCGCTCCCTATCGTTTGTTTTAATCCGTTTGTTGTGTCATTGGGTAGGTGATCTTTTACGCTCGTGATTTTAAATACTTGCCCCGGTGTAGGTGTAGAGGCTCCTATGTCTTTTGTTGTACGAGGCATTTGTGATGTACTGATCGAAAGTGGAGCTGCTGATTGCCCATTGAGTTTAGTTTCGGCAGTACTATTTTTATTCACGGCGACCGCTCCAAAATGATATTCCTGATTCAACTTTGAGTCGGTATTCTTAAAAGTAAAACTTCTTGTCCGGGCATTGGCCTGCGTTATACTGTCTCGATCTCTTTCTAAATTATAATCAATATTGTTTTTTATACTGTTCCATTTGTACGCATTTCCCAGACTTCCTCCTTTGAACAACATGCTTTGATAGCCAAACGATATACCGCTAATGTAGCCTGTGGTAGCTTGGTTAAATAAGACGTTGATCCGTTTTCTTTCGAGTGCTTCTATAAATTGACCCGTTGTTAGCTTTTGAGAAAGTATATTTTTTAACTGTGCTTGCACTTTTACTTTCGTAGAATGTTTTTTGGTTCGCTTCATCATTTCCAGCTCATCATGTGTGACCGCTCGCTCCCGGGTATATTTACTGGATGGCACCTGGCGAAGCCAGTGTTTGACTTCAAGCTTGCGAAGGATTTGCTCTGCTTTGGCATAGTCATGACTATCGGATACGAGACTTCCATCAAAGCCAATTCGGTTCACTAAAAGATGTACATGCGGATGTGCGGCATCGTAATGCCGAAACAGTATATATTGATGTTGTGTAAAGCCGCTTTCATGCAGAAACTCTTTAGCAATTGCTATTGTCTTTTCATCCGAAAGATTCTCGTCAGGTGGGAAGTTTAGGGATGTGTGATAGAAGTACTTACTTAACGCCGGTCGTTGCATACGAACCAGAAAGACCTCTTTCATAATGTCACTTTCTGCTATAGTGCTAAAATTAGTATCGAGAATCTTGGCACACTTTATCTGTACCTTCTCCAGGTTATAGCGAAATGCACCCCGGAAGCTTTTACCCTTCACCAGATCCGCGGTCATGAGCGAGGAGTTTTACTATATGCTTTAGTAAATCGGATAGCTCATTGAGTACCGGCCGAAGCTCAGAAGGGTATTCGTTACTGTTGAGTTTATGTGCAACCTGGTTAATATTTATACCGATGCATTGCAACTCCCGGAATATAGCTGCATCCAAGGGTGACGCTTTTGCCTGCGGAAATTTACCGGTAAATATTTTATAGCGTATCCAGTTCGCTGGCGAAAGCCCGGCACTTTGAGCAAGCGTATTTACTTTCTCACCTTCACTTTGTGTGAGTCGGATGTTTACCTGTACAACACGTTTCTTTTCTTCATTTACTGCCGGTCGTGCCATAAGAGTATATATTTAGTGTTACAAAAATTGAACGAAGTGACAACTGGATTTACCTCCCTGGAAGGCAAGCCGTTTTCAGCGTAGCGAAAACATTGCTTGCTCCTTATTCGCAAGAGTGTACCTGGTCGTTGCATCAGCATGCACTTCATAATGGTAATTTGCTTCAACCTGCCTTTGATTTAGAGTCTTTGCTTTTATCTGCATCAACTTGCGGCAATTTGAACCTGCCTGGCGTTAAATTCTTCTTGCTAAGCTCATGCGCATCCAAAAACTCCCACTTCTCCATTTTCGCTTCTGACGCTCCATTTGATTTTGTTTTTGCCTTACGCTTATACTTCTTGATGGCATGCGCAAGACTGGAGTAATTAAGGACGACTTCCTCTTCTGCGTCTTTCTCCAGGTCTTCGCGAATTATCTCCAACGCCATTGTAATCGACATGGTGGCGATCACGCCGGCATATGCGTCTGTAATCGCGTTATATACACCTCTCTTCCGCTGTTTTAAAAAACGAATGATAAGTTTCTTTTCCATTCCACGTGCGTTATAAACTTCCTTATTGCTTTCCAAGATATACCCTTACCGTTCGAGGGTTGATCTTCTTGAACTCTTTCAAGAATATGATTGAGTCTCCTTTGGCTGCGGTAAAATCAATAAAGTAGCAACCATCCTTGTCCTTCTGTGTGCGGCCAGTTAATTCGCTGACATAGCTTGAGGATCTAACAATAGCTCGTGCCTGATTAACATCATTTGCCATAGACCAGTACCACGTAATGAGGCCGCCCAACATTAGAAGCAAAAGCCCAAACGCCATCCACTTAAATGCTATTCCCAGTTGATACTTCCATGACTCGCCAGGGTGATTGAACTGAAAGACCTTTGGATGTATTTGCTGCGTGGCATCGTTAATCTGGCTGGCGATCGCTTGATTTTTTGATTGTTCAGCTGCATCTCCCGATGGATAATATATAGTGCAGGAATCACCGGATCGTTAGGCGAGATGTGAAATCCGTATTCTTTAAGAATGAAGGCAGAGTAAGCACGTAGATCTTTTTCCTCCTGCGCGGTCATAATTCATAAGGTTAGATCTTCGATGGGCTTCTTAAAGTATATAGCTGTAAATGGACTAAGGCCCGCTATACCCTTTCCATCTTTTAAAACATTTTCCACGGTTCGCAAGGCGGTTTCTCCTTTATCTTTCACCAGGTCGAAGTATATAATTGGAAGCTTATGAAGATTGGTATAGTCCAAGAGTACTGACTGCTGCTCGGCTGAGCAAGGGAAAAAGCCATTATGCGCAACCACGATCTCAAGGTTTCCTTTTATTGATTCGACTAGTTCTTCTAAGTACTCCATGGTGGCTTTGAATATATTTCCGCCGCCAACGATGCAAATGATCTGCAATTGAATATTGCTGTGTCGAAGAACTTCTGTTATTACGTCAACGCCATTTACGGTAAAGTATTTGGGTAATTGTTCAGCCACGCTTGCACCGAGATCTGCTATATATAGTTCGCAGTTTGTTTCAGCCACACTTTCAAAAAGTCCGTTAAACGCACCCCGATCAATTCTCTTGGTTAATGGATCAAGAAATGATATGTGGATCGGGTTTCTATAGGCGAGTTGTTTGATCGTTGTTGTAGTAGCATCGTCAAGATCAAGTAAGATTGCATCATGATACTTTTCAGCAAGCATAAACGTCAATACGGATTTACCTGAGCCGCCTTTAGCTTGTGTAATGAATTGAATTTTTTTACCATACGCTTTTGTTAAGATATTTTGTTTAAGAACTCGACGGTACTTCCATAGCGTGGGTGATAGGAAGGTATATATTTGAGGAGACCAAATTCCTGTAGTTCGCGAATGATTTTGTGATACGTTGCTTTGGATCGAATCCGTGATCTCTTCATCAATGTCTTGCGCGATATGTTATAGTGCATATTGAAATCGCTTGTGATCCAGCTTGTGCATAAAGCCACAAGCAGGGAAACGTGCACTGGCTTAAGTCGTTCATCGGAGATGATTTTACCGATGTGTTCTATAAGCAGTTCAAGCTTATCCATTTTCATACTTCGCTCTTCCTTTTTCAAGACGACTTACTACGGTTCCTCCCAGTTTAATAAAAGGAAGTGTTCCATTGATCCGCAGGTTCTGCAGTGTCCCATGGGATATACTCAGTATTTTTCGCACGTCTTTGGATTTGATCCATTGTGCCTGAGACTTGCTACTATGCTCTTTAAGCATCATTCGTATCTCCTCGACAATCGAGCTTTTGAAATACGCCAGATCCCCGACCGTTACCAGCTGGTCACGGGTGATTGATAATCGATTCTTTGGATCAATAAAATTTTCTCGTGCATCTGCCATAATTGATAGGTTAATTCAAAACAATTCATTCAGCACTCGGCTGAGGAGCAGTCAAATGTGATTTGAATATGAAAAGACAGAATGTCATCTATTCGGTGTTCTTACGGAATGCCGAAAAATTTTGTATAGAACTAATGCGTGCGTGGCCATAGCCGTTCATCAAAAGATAAATTACCTTTACGGCTTATACATTACCATGAGAACCTACCTACTCACTATTATACTAGCTATATTCTCACTGTTTGCCTATGGCAAAAAAGTTCAGGGAGTTATAGTCGTTAACGGAAAGTCTCGAGATGTTACCTTTGAGATAAAAGTACCGTTGCTCGGAAATGAACCCAATTTCGAGCGCATCCAATATAAGGTTCGCTATTACGATGAGAACGGAAAAAAGAAAACGCTGCGACCAGCGGATGCTGACGAGATTCGATTTAACTACGAGGGGATTGAGGTTCGGATGATATCATGTGCCAATACGATTGGACTAGGAGATATATTTTCGGATGCCGAAAAACTTTTTTTGAAACTGGAGATAAATGGTGCGGTCAAACTGTACCGCTACTATTACAAACAGGCTACAGGTGGTCACAGTAACGGTTTGGGGGGATATACGCCAGGGGCGACGTATACGGCCGACAATTTCATTTTTCAAAAGGGCAAAGGTGATCTGATGATGCCACGAAGTTTGCGTTGGCGAAAAGACATGCTGGAGTATTTTGATGACTGCCCAGGCTTGCGTGAACAGATAGAAGCGAAAGATTTTAGAAGGGGAGATGTTGAGGCAATTGCACTTTATTATAATCAGCATTGCGGAAAATAGCGAACGATCAACGGAGGCGGCGTATTACTAACTACCCTCCTGAACAAGTTGCCGATAACGTAAAGGTTAATAGTAGCTGATCTGCATCATGTTTGACATAATTGAATTGTAACCGAAGAATTAAGGACGTGGAATCAAGTATAGATATAGGGATGTTGTCAATCGATCGGGTAATAGAGTTGATCCGAATCACTCGCAATAAACTGATCACAGAACGGTTGGCGACAAGATTTAAAGGTAAATATGGTAAGACGCTATCTAATGTAAAGCGTGAATTCATAAAGCGTGAGTTAAAAGATCTGTTGAATTCTCCGGTTGACCTGGTGCACTATGCAGGACTGATTAATCACGCCAAAACTACCGGTTCATTTTCGTTAGTAGAGCACAACGCTGAATTCTTCCACTCTGAAATCGATCGAATATTGGTGAAGTACCTGGTGTAGTCTTTTAGAGACCACACCTAACAAAAGGGATGAGAAGTAGTATAACGGTACAGGAATCTATGCTCTGAAGACTACTGTTATACGCTGATCATGGTATTCATAGTCAGCCATATATTCCTCATTTCCCACCTCTGTTAAGCAGATTATAAATGTCGATAAAAAATACTCCGGATCAGTATCCTTATCAAAACCTGTCACTGGAATCTATGAAAGGAGAAAAGTGGGCAGATATACCCGGTTTTGATGGCGCTTATAGTATATCAAACTATGGTCGCATCTGGGCGGCACCGCGCCTGATTATATCCGCGGACGGTAAACAGCTATACTTTACCAACGAACGTATCCGAAGACAATCAATGGCCCGGCACTATAATTCCTATACGAAAGACTACGTGCACCAGCTCTCGGTTCACCTGCGGTATGAAGGTGGAGACTATAGTTTCAAAGTAAACCGCCTGGTATACCATGCTTTCGTAAAGCCTATTGATTTTAAGAAAGATAAACTTGTGGTAGTTCATAAGGATGGCGACAACCTGAATAACCGGTATGATAACCTGGTGCTGATGAACGGTACCGAGTTATACATTCATGGGTTACGAAATGAGCGAAGACCTCGTTCAGGGCAGTTGACTATAAAGAATCGAAAACTATCGTGGTCTGATAAAAATTCACCCAGACCTGTTGTTAAATATACCTTGGCCGGTAAGAAAGTTGAAGTGTATAGCAGTGTTGCTGAAGCAGCGCAGAAGAATAACAGTCATCGCAGTAGCGTTCGAGCGGTGGTACAGCAGAAGCTCAAACAGTTGAACGGATATGTATACCGCTTTAAGGGCACCCCCTACAAGGGAGAATACAAGGACTTTTCCTATGAGAAGAAAGTTACGCAGTATAGTCTTGAAGGTAAGAAGGTCAAGGTATATCCCAGTGTAAAAGAGGCTGCGCGTGAAACCGGAAACGATTCGGATACCATTAGTAAATGTGCACTCCACAAAACGATGACCTGTGGTGGTTATGTATGGCGCTATGATGGTGATCTATACCGCGGTG
>CBIHOZ010000168.1:0-15316 GCA_966211525.1 uncultured Chitinophaga sp.
TCTCAAAAACTGAAGCATGAACCGGGCAAACACTTTCAATATTCCAGCGGGACTACAAATATACTCTCGCGCATGATCCGGCAAACCGTTGGCGATCGTGATTACTACCAGTTTCCCTATAAAGAACTCTTTCATAAAATCGGCATGAACACTGCCATTATAGAGCCCGATGCATCGGGTACATTTGTAGCGAGTTCTTACTCCTTTGCATCGGCCCGTGACTGGGCGCGCTTCGGCATGCTATATCTGAATGATGGTATATGGAATGGCGAACGTATACTTCCGGAAGGCTGGGTGAAGTATTCAACAACACCAGCGCCGGCGGCACCACTCCGTCAATACGGAGCACAGATATGGTTGAATCTTGGAGCCGTTGATAATCCGTCATTAGTGGAGTATCCCGGCTTACCCAACGAAGCTATAGTGTTCGATGGCTTCGAGCGGAACTTCGTAGTAATTATACCTTCGAAGAAACTTGTTATTGTACGCCTCGGTGTAACACACAATAAAAACTTTAGCCTGGCCAATTTGGTGAACGGAGTGATTGAAGCGCTTCCATGATTCGCCAGCCGTATACCTCAATACTGAAAGCAAACAGTTGACGTTAGTATAATCTATTAAACAATTTGACCTATACCCACCCTCACTATGAAATATGTATTGATAACATCTCTCTCAATCGGGTTGATTGCCTGCACGCATCAACCAAAGGAACGGCCGGCCAAGTCCACAAATGAAGGCAACCAGATTCTTGAATCATTCTACAAGAAGACCAATGATACAATTGTATTTAAAAGAATTCTCACAGATGGGACAATTTCAAAAATTCAATCAGGCTATATATTTCTTGATGACGATGCTTTAACGCATCAAAACTTCAGCTCCGGTCAACAACTTCCCAATGCCGCTACTATTCTCGACTCGCTGCGAACTCAGTTTAAAGCCGATGGGTTCGCTGAAAGAATATTTAAAGACAGAGATGTGATGTTTATACAGATTGTGCCGGACTCCACTATGAACGAAAACGATGTTTCGGGATTCATAAACTTACGACATGATATCGAAGAGAAAATTGACGAAAAACTTAAAACCAGCAACCTGGGTGAATGGTTTGCCGGTGACATGGGTGCCGGAGCGAATATGCTTTTCTTTGTTGACGATTGGAACGCGTCAATGGAAATAGTAATGGAAGTATTAAAAGAAGAAAAACTCCTGGATCGTGTACTGATTACAAAACGAATCGCGACAGCAAAAGATGAATGGAACTATGAAATTGTATACCCAACAGAATACCAGGGTATTTTTAATGAGATATAGTAAATATTAGATTTATAGGCATACCTCCATGAAAGCGTTTTTCATAAAATATAAAGGTCTTATACTCTCCTGGTTAATCTTGGTCAGTATACTATTCATCTTCGTTCCAGGACAAAAGGCAAATTACCTGCAAGCCGACATCGCCAATTTTGAAGATAAATATTTCGTACCCGTTTTATTTTGGCTGTGGACTGTTGTTGGTATAGTCACGCTTGTTTTTGTAATCATAAATACAAAATCTATTAAAGACTCAGTAGCGCCATTTGTATGTATTTCCTTCATAATTGCGTTTTCTCTGTTAATCTTCAAAGACGTACTGCTTAGTGGAGCTTTGTTCGTTAACAAACTATACAAAAGGGACACCGCACAAAAAGTATATAAAGTCGTTGACATCGTTGGAGAAAAACAAGGCGAAATCAATCTTTTACTCATCGATGTAGCAAACCAAACGGTGGCTTATGACGAAAAATTAAAAAGAGAACTATATCACTCTGAACTTAAGCGGAATGATACCGTAAGACTCCCGGTTAATATTGGAATTTTAGGGATAGCATTTCCAAATGAATGAAGGCAGAAGATGATTGGGATCAGGGAATAATCAAACGCGCATTCAGAGTTGCAGATTATTTCTCCATAAAAATTCACATTACTATAACATCGAAATGCTAAACCTTCAAAAGATTACACGACTTCATTTCTACCTGCTCGGCATATTACTTTTAAATTTGGCGTTTAGAGGAATAACGGGACTTGGACTTAATTATACCCTGATAGTTTTAATGAAGGGTATTCTTTACCTGACAGGTATTTTTCTGTTTTTTAAAAATCTGAGACCTTTCAAGATGATTGCCTCATACTTTTCGCTCTACGTTTTGACGCCAACCATTGTAGTTATATTTTACTTTGTAGGCGGTATATTTCTGGGACTCTTGTCTTCGATGGCCTTAGCACCAATTATGCCCATTGAATCTGAATACAATGACGGTAATGTAAAGATTTATTCTGAATTCAATGGTTTTCTCGGACCATGCTGTCGCTACTACGCTTTACAAAACAGACTATATCTATTCGAACAGACCAAGGGGAATATACATATAGGCAAAAGAATTAATTTTAAAGAAGCCAAGATTACATTGGAGCGTGATTCCGTGTTTATTCATACCGACACAGTTTACAGAGTAAAACTGAACTAATCTGATCACATTATTTTTTATCATCAGAAATTCAATCCACACTATACTTTATCCCCACAATCTTCCTCACACGATCAAGTGTCTCCATCAACTCCAACGTATCCTGGTGTGTCATCACGGGGCTTTCGGTTAATCCTTTGCGAAGACACTCGCCTACGTGGCGCGCTTCGAATTGATAGCCGTAGCCTTCTTCACGATATACTTCTACAGGCGTTGGTGCATCTTTACCCATGGCTATCTCCACTATACCGATAGCATTATGAAAACGGTTCTTCATCAGTATACGTCCTTCTGTTCCGGCAATTACGGCCTCCACCGGTGTATGCGCCTGTATCGTTGATGATAAGGCTGCTATAGCACCGTTTGCAAATTTCATCAACATGCCGCACTGTTCATCTACACCGGTTACGCCTGGGGTGATGGTGGCTTGTATATCTACCGGTTTACCTAAGAGTGACTGCGCAAGAAACACCGGATATATACCGATGTCCAATAGCGAACCTCCACCCAGAGCAGGATCGATCAAACGTTGTGGCATGGGTTCACCCGGATTAAATCCAAAGTCAGCTTGTATCCAGCGGATCGGTCCGAGTACACCAGACTGTATAATTTCTGTCACCTTTTTATACTGTGGTAGAAATTTAGTCCAGAATGCTTCCATGATAAAGACCTTTTGCTTTCGTGCGAGGTCGATCATCTCCGCAGCCTGTTTACTGTTCAGCGCAAATGCTTTTTCACACAACACGGCTTTACCATGTTTCAGGCAGAGCAATGCATGCTCGTGATGCATACCGTGTGGTGTAGCGATATAGATCACATCTACTTCACTATCGTTTACCAGGGCTTCGTATGTTGTATGGAAACGCGCTGCCTTATATTGCTCTGCAAACGCAGAAGCTTTCGCTTCATCGCGTGAAGCTACCGCAGCAAGTGTAGCATCTTCAACCAGCTTCAGATCATTGGCAAATTTGTTGGCGATCTTTCCGCAGCCCAGAATTCCCCACCGGATTATTTGAGACATATATTTACCCTGTAAATTTGTTGTTCGTGGTAAATTAAGAATATTGACGCATGGCAAAAAGCGGTACGCATTTTCACTTCAAACAATTCTCGATAGCGCATGATCGATGCACGATGAAAGTTGGCACCGATGGTGTTCTGCTCGGAGCCTGGGCATCCATAGACAATGCCAAAACCATACTCGACATTGGTACTGGCTCGGGTGTTATTGCGTTGATGCTCGCACAACGTACACCTGCTGACGCGCTTATCCATGCCGTTGAACTCGAGCAAAGTGATGCACAGCAGGCCCAGGAAAATGTAGCGCACTCACCGTGGCCCGATAAGGTAAAGATATTCCCTTCGGCCATTCAGCAATTTGCCGGTGACGCCCTATACGATCTTATTGTCTCAAACCCGCCTTACTTCATCAACAGCCAGGAACCTCCGGATAAAAGACGACTGCAAACCCGCCATACGGTGATGTTGAGCTTTGCAGAATTACTCAGTGCCGTTACGCGCCTGCTTAAACCCGAGGGAACGTTTCAGGTTATACTTCCCTATACCGAAGGACTTCAGTTCATCGACTTGGCTTCGCAACATAATTTATATTGCACTCGCCAGTGGAGTTTCCGCACACGCGCCACTAAACCTGTTGAGCGCTTGCTGCTGGCGTTTGCCCGTATACCGGCCAGGAACCGCGATACGGGCGAAGTTCTGCTATACAGCCACAATACCGTATGGGATGATTCATACACAAACCTGACGCGTGATTTTTACCTGAATATGTAGCCGGCACAAGGCCCGATTTTTTTTCTTTATCTTACCATACTGTTTCAACGTTTAAGACAAAACAGTATCCGTTTTCATTTATATACGTACTATAGAAGACCCTCTATGAGAAGTATACATCTTTTACTGGCCCTGCTGGTATTGCCGGCAATTGCTGTGGCACAAACCGTGTGGACAATCGACAAACCTCACACGCGCATTGGCTTTAGCGTGGCGCACATGGTTGTTTCTGAAACCGAAGGAAATTTTACGGACTTTGATGGAAAGGTAACGAGTAAGGCTGCCGACTTTAACGGAGCCAACGTAGAGTTTACCGCGCGTACTGCATCGGTTTATACCGGTGATGAAAAACGCGACATGCACTTACGAGGCGATGAGTTCTTTGACGCTGAAAAATTTCCGGAGATGAAGTTCAAAGGCGATCTCGTGAAAGAGGGAACGCGTTATATACTGAAGGGCAACCTTACGCTGCGCGATGTTACGCAGCCGGTAACATTCCAGGTAGTATATGGAGGAACGGTGAAAGCATTCGGTACCGAAAAGGCAGGCTTTAAACTAAGCGGTAAAATTAACCGCCAGGATTATGGTTTGAAGTGGAGCAAAACAGTTGAGTCGGGCGGACTGGTGGTTGGCAATGAAGTAACTATCAACTGTAAAATTGAGTTAAATAAAACGCAGTAACGAAAAATCGTTCTGCAAAAGTAAATCAGCAGTACTATGAAAATCGAGGAAGAAATCAGTCAGCCAAAATTCCGTAACGCGATGCAACGCGCCATCATCAATGTGATCTTTACGTCACACTGGATCGTTGATCGGTATCAGAATTTTTTTAAGCCGTATGGAATTACACTGCAGCAGTTTAATATACTGCGCATCTTAAAAGGACAATACCCGAATGGTATATCGGGTACTGCCATTAAATCGCGTATGATGGATAAGAACTCGGATGTATCGCGCCTGCTCGACCGGCTTGAGCTGAAGAAGCTGATCGAAAAACGCCCGAGTCCGTTGGACAAACGCGCTACCGATATATTTATATCGCAAAGCGGTTTGGACATGCTGGAAGAGATTGACACCCGGCAGGAGGAGTTCGATGCTATACTCGCGCTCTCCGATGAAGATGCGGCCCTGCTGAGTGAACTGCTCGATAAAGCGCGGAGCTGACTATATCTTTGCCAGCTCTGCTTTTACAAAGTCCATCAGCTCTTTTATATAGGCTCTGCTGAAATCGAATTTTATACCGGCTGCTTTATAGATCTCCGGTATAGAGCGCAGGTAGCCAAGCTTCAGCGCATTCTGATATCCCTGTAAACCTTTCACGGGATCGTTTCGGAAATTTCTCCATACAGCAATCGCTCCGAGTTGTGCCATACCATACTCGATATAGTAGAACGGTACTTCGAAGAGGTGTAACTGCTTTTGCCACAGGTAATCTTTAGCTTCCTGCAAGCCGTTCCAATCCGTAACGGTGTCTGCGAACTGATCGAATATTTTATTCCACTCGGCCTTGCGGTCTGTAGCAGTATGATTTGCGTGTTCGTATAGCCAGTGCTGATACTTGTCGATGGTGGCAACCCACGGCAATGTCTCAATCAAGTCTTCCAGGTGATCGCGTTTCGCACGCTTCAGTTCTTCCGGGTTGGTAAAGAATACATCCCAATGATCCATGGAGATCAACTCCATCGACATGGAAGCAAGTTCTGCTACTTCGGATGGTGTTGATTTGAAATCGTTCAACTCCAGATCGCGCGTTAAGAAGTTATGAATCGCATGGCCACCTTCGTGCATGATCGTTACCATATCGCGCAGCGTTGATGTTGCATTCATAAAAATGAACGGCACACCTATTTCTGACAACGGGTAATTATAGCCGCCTGGTGCTTTACCCTTCCGGGATTCCAGGTCAAGGTGTCCCATCTCTTTCATGATGGAGAGACACTGCCCGAGGAATGGATCAAGTCGCTTGAACACTTCAATTGTTTTTTCAGTCAGCTCTTGTCCATTGGTAAAGGGTTTCAGTGCCGCGCGTCCTTCCGGATCAACCGCTTTATCCCACGGACGCAGTGCGTCAACCTTCATCGCATTTTTACGCTCGTGTGCAAAGTCGTTCAGCAACGGCACAACTTCACTTTGTATAGCATTGTGAAAGTTGAAGCAATCCTGCGGTGTATAGTCAAATCGTCCGAGCGACTTGAACATATAGTCTCTGAAATTCGCGAAGCCTGCATTTACCGATACCTGGTGTCTCAAAGTAATCAGCTTCGAGAACAACACATCGAGTGTATCTTTATCCTGTAACCTGCGGCTGTTGATCTTTCTATATACTTCTTCGCGTTTCTTACGATCGGTATCCATCAACACAACCGAAGCCTGTTGCAGCGTAACTTCTTTTCCCTCCCACTCAATCGTCATGGCACCGGATAACTGCGCATACTTCTGCGCTTCCGTGCTGATCTCGGTATATAGCGGCACATTCTCTTCGCGGAAGATCTCGATCTCTTTTTTCAGGTTACGGATCATGATATCATATCCTTCTTCCTTCGCGAGTGCATCGAGGTGTGGTGATGCTGCTGCTTTCTTATTTAACTGATCGGCCACCGGTGCTACCTGTGGCTGAATGTTCTGAATAAAATCCTGGTATGCTTTGTTATAGTCTTCGTTCTCGGTATAGCAGGTCATGCGGATATAGCGCCACGCGAGGTCTTCCGAGATCACGGACTCCAGTTCACTGCGATCGCGAAACCATTGTTTGAGATCACCCTGAGAACTGAGATCACGGTTTAACAAAGCATCGAAGTAAGGCTTCAATGCTTCCCAGGTTGTAACTGTAAAAGATTCCGGTAAAAATTTACGTTGTGGTCGTGTGGGTATCGATATCACTGTCATAATGGTTTCAATTCGTTTTGATACAATAGTAAATCAAAAATACGCAAAGAAAATTCCCGTGTTTTAGAACGGAACAAATGTATATACCGTACCGGCCTCTGTTGCAACATCATACAGCAGACTTGCCTGCAATTCTATTTTGCCAAGTTGTGTCTGCGCCTGTGGCGAAACAATCGGAGTCTTTACATTTTCTACAGCGTAAAATGGATTTACATTCTCGCCTGTTGCTTCCTTCAATGTAAAATTACCATTCGCTTTTAAAGGCTGATGCACGCGAAGTCTGCAGACACCACCGAGCTTCGAACGCACTTTCAAACTGGTGATCTGCTTTTCTTTCCATACAATATCTACTTCAAAACCACCGCGTGCTACAAGTCCTCTTACTTCACCATCTTTCCACGCATCCGGCAAAGCAGGGAGTATATGCAACGCACCATCGTGCGACTGCACAAACATTTCTGCTATACCGGAAGTGCATCCATAGTTACCATCGATCTGGAACGGAGGATGTGCATCAAATAAATTCGGATAAGTACCGCCACCACCTTCGTTGGTCCCAACAGGTTTAAGTTGATCGGTGATAAGTTTGAATGCATGATTGCCGTCTTGCAGACGCGCCCAGAAATTTACTTTCCATCCCATCGACCATCCGGTAGAAACATCTCCGCGTTGGATCAATGTATTTTTAGCAGCACGGAATAATTCCGGATTTCGATAAGGTGATATCTGGTTGCTCGGATAGAGTCCATATAGATGTGAAACGTGACGGTGCTTGTCTTCCGGATTGTCCCAATCGTGAAGCCACTCCTGCAACTGACCATGTTTACCGATCTGCATCGGTGCAAGCTTGGAACGAATCTCTTTCAATGAATCCGCGAAAGCTTTATCAACCTTGAGTATATCAGCAGCTTTTATCGTGCGACCAAACAGATCGAAGAGCAACTGGTTATCCATCGTGGCACCCGCTGTGATCGATGCTTTCTGTGTCTCATTGTATTTATAGGTATTCTCCGGAGATACCGAAGGACTCACCACCAACCAATGATGCTCTTTGTCTTCCTGCAATACATCGGCAAAGAAACGACTTGCTCCCTTCAGCACGTGATAATATTGTTCGAGGAAATCAACATCACCGGTAAACATATAGTGCTCCCATAGATGCTGTGATAACCATGCACCGCCCATCGGCCACATGCCCCACGAGTGTGCTCCATCCACCGGATCGGTAACGCGCCAGAGATCTGTATTGTGGTGACATACCCAGCCACGTGCACCATACGTCTTGACAGCACTCTCCTGCCCGGTATGCGAAAGATCATCGAGCATTTTAAAGAGCGGATCATGCAGTTCGCTGAGGTTCGTTACCTCGGCTGGCCAGTAGTTCATCTCCGTGTTAATGTTGATGGTATATTTACTGTCCCACGGAGGTGTCATGTGATGGTTCCATATACCTTGCAGTGTAGTGGGTTGTCCACCAGGTTGTGAACCGCAGATCAGCAGGTAACGACCGTACTGAAAATATAGCGCTGCCAGGTGCGGATCGTTAGACGTTGCAAATGCAGCGAGGCGCTGGTCAGTCGGTTTCTGTACCGATGCAGTAGCACCGAGGTTAAGCGTCACACGGTTAAAATATTTTTTATAGAAGTTCTTATGATCGGTTAATGCTGTAGTATACTTCTTGCGTAGTGCAGATTGTAAATACTGCGAAGCACGTGCATGCTCATCCGCACTGATGTCGCGATAGTTCTTGAAGTTCGTAGCAATAGATATATATACCGTAGCCGCGTTTGCTTTGGTAATGGCGATGCCGGAGGAATCAACGGCAACTTTACCACCCTCATTCAATACTTGAAACTGTCCTTCAAATTCAACAGCGCCTTTTACACCTTCGTGGTCACCCGTAACACCGGTCAACAATAATGTATTCTTCTCGTAACTCACCGCATGCTTCTGCGGACTTTTTAACGACAGCTTGCACGTAATGCTTCCGGGTTTATCGGCCGTAAGGCGAACAATAATTACCTGGTCGGTAAAGGAAGTAAATACTTCGCGTTTATACTTTACCCCGTCTGCGCGATACGAAACCGTTGCTACAGCATCTTCGATGTTGAGATCACGATAGTACTCGGATATATTTTTATACGGAGCAAACTCCATGAACAAATTGCCGGCCGGTTGGTACGGCATACCATCGTTCAATGATTTAACATTCTTATCGGCCAGTGCCTGAGCTTCGGCATATTTACCTTCAGCCAGCAGCTGACGTATCTGGGGTATATATGCAGCAATGGCCGGGTTGATGTTGTTGTTCGGACCGCCCGCCCATATAGTACCTTCATTTAACTGAAGCTCTTCTTTTTGAGGATTACCGTAGAGCATCGTGCCCAGGCGTCCGTTACCAAGTGGCAATGCTTCCTCCCACTTCACAGCAGGTTTATCATACCAAAGTTTCAGGGAAGTATTTTGCTGTGCAGCGGCAGACAAGCATACAAACAGGCTCACCATCAGCACAACACTATACCGGACGTAATGATTTTTTTTCATAAAGGGATGAATATTAACTATAAATTATTGCAAAATCCGGGTAACTCGGGCCGTGAAGATAAAACAGACCGGCAAACTTTTCTTTTATCGGTGTGATTTTTGAAAAATATTTTCTTCGGTATTTATTGCATACATGAACGATCACGAGACAAAAAAAGAGATGTCCTTACGATTCAATCCGCTCCTGCTCCTGCAACGATTCGGGCTGGATGGTTTTGTACTGGCATTGCTGGGTATGATTCTGCTGGCATACCTGTGGCCGCAGGGTGGTATAGCGGAAGGAACGTTCTCACTATCATCGCTCGCGAACTATGGTGTCTCACTCATTTTCTTTTTTTATGGCTTGCGCCTGAGTAAACAAAAACTGCAGCAGGGACTTGGTAACTGGAGGCTTCACATACTCGTGCAGGCCAGTACATTTATACTCTTTCCGTTACTTGTGTTTCCGCTGAAGATGCTGGTGCCCGATGAACAATGGCACTTGTTGTGGATCGGTACTTTTTTCCTGGCAAGTTTGCCGTCCACTGTCTCATCTTCGGTGGTGATGGTATCGCTGGCAGAAGGAAATATACCGGCTGCTATATTTAATGCCAGTATATCGAGCATCATCGGTGTATTCATTACTCCGTTGTGGATGGGACTTGTACTCTCCGATTCATCACAAAATATAGAGCTTGGCAGTATTATGGGTAAACTTGTGCTGCAGGTATTGTTACCCGTTGTGGTCGGAATTTTACTCAACCCGAAATGGGGACATATCGCGGAGAAGTATAAAAAGCAACTGAAGTATTTCGATCAGACAATCATTCTCATCATTGTATACACCGCCTTCTGTGAATCATTCGAAAAAAAGATGTTTGATAATCTCACACTGCCTGAGTTAGTACTACTCGGCATCGCGATGCTGATATTATTCTTTATTGCTTACGGAATAACAACCCTGCTCTGCCGTATACTTCGCTTCAATCGAGAAGACACGATCACCGTTGTTTTCTGCGGATCAAAAAAATCACTCGTCCACGGCACCGTTATGTCGCGCGTACTCTTTACCAACAACACCGCCACAGGATTATTGCTGCTGCCCCTGATGATGTACCACGCGCTGCAACTTATTGTAGTGAGCATTATTGCGAGAAGAGCACGCACTGCTTAAGAGCTGCGAGCTACTGGTTTTTAGCTGCGAGTTGCTTTAAGGGTTGCTAGTTACTGGCTGCTGGCTGCAGGGAATTCATTCGGGAGGCCACTTTAAAGATATATAATTAGCTGCGAGTTTTTAGCTGTGAGCTACGAGTGTAAATGGCTGCTGGCTACAAGCTGCTGGTTGCTGGAAAAAATCCCGGCAACCATGTTGTTCTCTATATATGGCTTTTTCCCGGCAGCTAGAAGCCAGTAGCCCTTTCTCACAACTCGCAACTCAAAGCTCGCAGCTAATTCTTATAGACTTGCACCACAAACACATAATCCTTCCAACGTTTCACTTGCTGGATGCGGCTTGAGTTTTTGAGCATGCTATATTTAGGGAGAACCAACGGTCGGGCTAGTGTATCGAGTGATGCTTTAGAGATCGCATCCATGATTACGGTTGATTTGATAGCGAACGCTGCACCCAATGTTTCGGTTTGTATACCGCTGATGATTCCTACCAGGTCGCCACTTTCGTTGAAGAGTGGTCCACCGCTGTTACCGGGGTTAACCGGTACGGATACCTGGTATGAATTCGGGTTCTGGCTAAAGCCTGTCGAAGCACTGATCGATCCTTCACCAAACACTATATCTTCGCGCGGAAAGCCGAGTGTAAAAACATGTTCACCGAGATTCGCTTCTTCTTTTGCTATCGCATACGGCAATGAACGTGTGGTGTATGCAATGGAATCGTTCATCAGTTTCAGTACTGCTATATCATTGGCAGGATCGCGCAACACAATGCTCACTTTCTGACGGCCGAATTTTTCATTCTCAATAAATACAGAGTCAGCTTCTTTTACAACGTGGTAGCTGGTGGCCACATAACCGTTAGACGAAATGAGAAAACCTGAACCTGCATATTTACTCGGCACCGGCTGCTTGCCTTTGTCCATGGATTGCGCTATATCTTTCATCAGCATCTTCTGCGAATGCTTGATCTGGTCTACATTTCTACGCAACTCTTTATAGATAGCAGTCTGTTTGGTTTCGAGCGACTGCGTCATCCACAATGTACCCAATATACTTACCATCGCTACCGAAGCTGCTACGGCTGTCATCGGCCAGTATTTTTTCCATCCGCCTGTAACCGGTGGTTGCAACACAACCTGTTTTGTTTCTTCTACTTCCAGGTGCGCACTGTCGAGCATATGTTTAAGCTCTACGCGATTGTTGTAGAACTTCATGGCATCGCGCATGGTTTTATGCTGCTTAGCCTTGGCGCTAAAATCCGGATCACTTTTTATTTTATTCTCTACGGCCTCAGCTTCTTCGGCAGTAAGCTTTCCGGAAAAGTAATCGTCCAGTAATTCGTAGAGTGCCTGGTCAGCGTTCATGAAAGGTCTTCTTTATACGTTGCAAAAAATAATTTCTTCAGTCGTTGCAGACATTTATACTTCTGGTTCTTGGCGTTGTCTGCATTGGTATAGCCAAACTTGTCCCGGATCGCTTCCATCGAAAGATCATGCATATAAAAATCTTCGAGGATGCCGCGGCAAGGTTCACCAAGGCTTGCCAGCGATTCGCGCATCCGGATAAACCGTTGCTCGTTGTCTTCGATAGCAGCCATCTCCTCTTCAATGCCCAGAAAAGTTTCCGTCTCCTGTATATTACCATGATAACGCTTTTTCTCCGCGAGTCGTTTTAACCACAACCTGCGGCACACGGCATAGAGGTATGTTTTAATTTTGCAGGTAAGTATAAATTCCGGCTGCTGCACCTTTTCATAAAAAGCAATTACAGCCTCCTGGTAAATATCCTTAGCCTCCTCCTCCGTGCCGTTGTTGGAACGAATCAGGTTCACAATCATCGGATAATGCGTTTTGTAGAGCTCCCGGAGCGCTACCTCATTTTTCTTCTTGATCTCTGAAACGATCAGCTCGTCAAAGTAATACACGTTCAATGAAGTCGATTTTATACAAAAGTGCTGCGAAGGTAACCCAAAGAAAAATATCTTTTGTGTTGGGTGACCTTTGAAAGGTTTTGGTATGAAAGGAAATTTTTAAACCAATAAGTCATGAAAAACACATTGAAATTAGCTTTCGGCATACTTTGCCTTGTTGTTCTCGCATCTTGCGAACCTAAAAAAACTGCATCTGAGCAAGAAACTACTCCTGCTGCTGACACAACTTCAACAGAGGTTGCTGCTCCTGACACTACTCAGGTTGAAGCTCCTGCAGATACTGCTGCTACAACTCACTAGCCAATAGAAGCTGACCGTAAAAAAACGGTCAGCTTTTCTCTTTCGTATCTTCTCCAACCGGCTGCGGAGAAAATTCCTTCGCGCGTTCGTTCCATAACGCACACACCAATTTCAAAGATTCTGACAATACTCTGTTCCGGCATGCGCATGCTGCGGATACACTATTGTCCACACTGATTTTTTCTCTCTACCATTTAACAAACATCATTATGAAAAATACGTGGTATATTTTCCTGGCATCGCTATGTCTTTTCTCTGCCTGCGGAGCCAAGGTGGAAAACTCTGAACCTATGGCTGATACTGTTACAGATGAACAACTGGTTACAGCTGAAAACAAACTTACCCAAAACCAACTGGCTGCTACACCTCAGCCACAACGCGATCTATACTCCGATGGAAAAACAAAACTGATCAAAACCGTTAACTATCGCTTTGAAGTAGAGAATGTAAAACGCGCTACTGAAAATATAGAGGTCGCTATAAAAAAGTATCCAGCCTATATTTCGGCATCCAACCTGCATCTTGAAAATCCTATTCTGGAAAACAAACTCACCATTCGCGTACAGAGCGAATTCTTTTACGACTTGTTGAAAGATATAGACAAAGAGGCGCGCTTCGTAAACTTCCGTGACGTGAACACTACGGATGCATCCAAAGAATTTGTAGACCTCGAGTCACGACTTAAAACAAAACGCGAAGTGGAAGAACGCTATATGGATATACTGCGAAAAAAAGCGGGCAGTATAGAAGAACTACTGGAAGCGGAACGGCAGATCGGAGCACTTCACGAAGAAATTGAAGCCACGATCAGTCGCATGAATTATCTGAAAGAACAGATCAGCTATAGCACGATCAACCTTGAATTTTACCAGACTATATCGCAGGAAGTTGCCGCTGCCGATACAATAACGTGGAAAGATAAATTTGGAGATGCCATGAAAACCGGCTGGGAAGGTTTGATCACCATCATTGTCGCCCTGGTATATATCTGGCCTATACTTGTTGCAGCCGGATTGATTGTTGTATACCTTAAATTCTTTCGCAGAAAACCGATGCCTTTTAAACAGGTATAGCACCTGGCACATATACTAAATATATAGTCATAAAAAAAACCGGCAAATATCAGCCGGTTTTTTGTTTCAGAAAACCTGAATCGTTCAGAACTTAAGGTCTGCTGCTTGAACCTGGGTCCTGTATGCGTTTACCGCCTTTGTCGAAATAATAGTTTTTAGTCTGATCGCCTGAACCAACGCGAACCATGTAACCGTTTGTAGTTTTGTTACGGTATACAGAGCCACTTTCCCAGCCGGTATATTCAGAACCTTTCAATGTAGTTCTCAGAGATGAAGGTACATCTGCTGATTTTACAGTTTCATAATCTTTCTGAATGTACTGATCAGACTGCTGCTGTGTTGCAGGTTGCTGCGTAGCAGATGGTGTAGCCGATGGCTGTTGAGTTGCTCTTGTACCAGTTGTGTCAACCTGTTGCGCGTTCACTGCCACAATGCCTAACATAAACATTCCGGCAAATAATAACATTAGCTTTTTCATAGCACTTGTAATGATTTTTGTTTTATAATAATTAACTTTTATGCAATCCGTTATCAACAAAACTATGCCTGACAACACAGTATTAGAAAGTATTTAAAAACACAAAGCTGTTGAGGAATGGTGTGGACATGTTATTAACATGACTGTGGTAAAAACGGGCAGTTCATATTTTTTTCGATGTAAGACGTATAAAGCGGATGACTGTGCGAACCTCTTTACGTGTTAAGCAGTTATTTTTACTATTTGAAAATGTGAAGTACGTATGCGAAGTATCATTATTCTTTTACTGGTTCTTATGACATTGTCTCAATCGCATGGACAGAACCCGATTGTGACAATGCCGCCTGACACTACCGCTCTTATTTTCAACAATCTTCTGCAAGACACCATCAGGCGCGACACAACGGAAACTCCCTCTTCTGTGCCTGCCGGCAATGCACAACTTACTGCGCCCAGTAAATACTATAGTCTTATTAAGCCCAACGCGATTACTCGCAAAGGCCTCTTCACCGTACACAAAGTAGAGGATCAGTATTACTTTGAAATACCGGATAGTCTGCTCGGTCGCGACCTGCTTATTGTTAGTCGTATAGCACAAGGCGCTGCGGGTGTACGACAGGAATATATAGGGTATGCCGGTGATCAGATC
>CBIHOZ010000169.1:0-15191 GCA_966211525.1 uncultured Chitinophaga sp.
TTTACACGCTCACCTCTGATAAGATCAGCGATCAGACGCATCTTACGCGGAGAGGTTGGTACGTTTTTCAGTTTCGCTACAGAAGGGCCGTTTTTAGCAGCTTCTTTCTTTGCATCACGCTTCTCGCGCTTAAGCACTGAACGTTTAGTTTTTTTCGCTACTTCTGCCATGATTACCTAGCGTTATCTTTCTTGTTTCCAGAGTGTCCGCGGAAAGTACGTGTAGGAGCAAACTCACCGAGTTTATGACCTACCATGTTCTCCGTTACGTATACCGGAATGAATTTATTTCCATTGTGAACAGCAAACGTATTACCGATTAAATCGGGTGTTACGGTTGATCTTCTGGACCAAGTCTTAATAACAGACTTCTTGCCTGATTTTTCCATTGCTTCTACTTTCTTGAGAAGACGGAAGTCACAATACGGTCCCTTCTTAATCGAGCGTCCCATTATTTTTTCCTTCTAGATATAATTAAATTATCAGAATACTTCTTCGGATGACGGGTCTTCTTACCCTTTGTGTACAGACCGTTACGTGAACGAGGGTGACCTCCTGACGCACGACCTTCACCACCACCCATCGGGTGATCAACAGGGTTCATCGCTACAGCACGTGTACGAGGACGAATACCTCTCCAGCGGCTGCGACCAGCTTTACCTACACTTTCGTTCATGTGATCAGCGTTTGATGTAGCACCGATAGTCGCCATGCAAACATCCAACACATTACGCATTTCACCAGAAGGCATTTTCAATGTTGCCAAACCGTTTTCGCGGGCAAGCAACTGTACAAATGAACCTGCAGAGCGAGCGATAGCGCCACCTTTGCCTGGCTTCATTTCTACATTATGTACAATCGTACCGAGAGGAATTTTAGCAAGTGGAAGAGCATTTCCTACTTCAGGGGCTACATCAGCACCAGAAATAAGTTGCTGTCCTACTTTCAATCCTTCCGGAGCGATGATATAAGACTTAGATCCGTCTACATAGTATAACAAAGCGATACGGGCAGAGCGAGTTGGATCGTATTCGATAGACTTCACCGTAGCAGGTATACCTGTCTTGTTACGTTTGAAGTCGATATCACGAAGTTTCTGCTTATGACCACCGCCAATGTAACGCATTGTCATGCGTCCATTGCTATTTCTACCACCTGTCTTTTTTACTGTTGTTACCAGTGACTTCTCAGGCTTCGATGTAGTAATATCATCGAATGAAGTAGCGAGTCTGTGACGCGTACCTGCCGTTACTGGTTTTAATTTCTTCAACGCCATCGTTCAAAAATTATACGTTGCTATAAAAATCAATTACTTCACCTTGTGCCAGGGTCACAACAGCTTTTTTGTAGCCAGGTCTGCGACCAGAAAGTATACCTGTTTTAGTGTAGCGGGTCTTTTTCTTACCCATTACGTTCATGGTATTTACTTTCTCCACGTTTACGCCATATTGCTTTTCAACGGCCTTCTTAATCTCAACTTTGTTCGCATCAGCGCTTACGATGAAACCGTATTTGCCTTTCTCGTTCAGAGCGGAAACTTTCTCCGTTACTAATGGTTGTTTCAGGATACTCATTATGCTTTATTTAATAAGTTCTCAACTTTACTAACAGAGCTCTCTACAAAGATCACGTTGTCAGCATTCATCACATCAAATGTGTTGATTTGATCAGCTGTAGTAACTTTTGTGTTCTGAATATTTCTTCCGGAAAGAACTACGTTCTTATTAAGTTCAGGAAGCACGAGGAGCGTTTTCTTATCGCTTAATGCAAGTGCATTCAACAATGACAGGAACTGCTTTGTCTTAGGAGACTCAAATGAGAAATCTTCCAATACAGCAATTGAATTATCTTTTGCTTTATAAGAAAGTGCTGACTTACGAGCCAGATCTTTTACTTTCTTATTCAGTTTGAATGAATAGTCACGAGGAGTAGGACCGAATACACGTCCACCACCTTTGAATTGAGGGTTCTTAATGTTACCCGCACGAGCGCCTCCGGTACCTTTTTGTTTCTTCAACTTTTTAGAAGAACCAGAAATTTCGTTACGCTGCTTTGACTTATGTGTACCTTGGCGTTGGTTCGCTAAGAAGCTTTTTACGTCCAGGTATATAGCGTGGTCGTTCGGTTCGATGCCAAACACGTCAGAAGAAAGCGTAACTTTCTTTGAGGTTTCTTTACCACTATTATTAAATACTGCTACTTCCATTATTTCTGAAGGATTACAGTTGAATTCTTAGCTCCGGGAAGAGAGCCACTGATTACGATCAAATTCTGATCAGCAAGGATCTTAACAACCTGAAGGTTGGTAAGTTTTACGCGATCGTTACCCATGCGGCCGGCAAGGCGTTTACCTTTTGGTACACGTGATGCGAACGATGCGTTACCCATTGAACCAGGTGCACGAAGACGGTTATGCTGACCGTGTGTAGCTCCACCTACACCACCAAAGTTATGGCGCTTTACAACACCCTGAAAACCACGACCTTTAGAGGTACCTATGGCATCAATGAAATCACCCTCAACGAAGATATCCTGGATGCGGATTTCTTTTCCAAGCTCAACTAAACCGTCGAACTCAGTTTTGAAATCACGAAATTCAGCAACATCTTTTTTAGGAGTTGTGTTGGCTTTCTTAAAGTGACCGATGGCCGCCTTAGTCGTGTTCTTTTCTTTTTTCTCACCAAAGGCAAGTTGAACAGCGCGGTATCCATCCGTTTCTTCACTCTTTACCTGTGTTACTACACAGGGACCAGCCTCGATCACTGTGCAAGCTATATTCTCGCCATCCGGGCCGAATACGCTAGTCATTCCTATTTTCTTTCCTATAATGCCAGGCATAGTTGTGCTTGTTTTTCAGGACTTTCTGCTATCAAAGTATACGTTGGGTAGACTCTTTCTGCAAAAAGGACTGCAAAGATAGGAACTAAAGGGTAGTTACCAAATGTGGGTTTCAAAATTTTTGGGAAATGTGGAGATAATGCTCCTCTCATAGGTGGCAGATCGTGAAATCACGGCTCCTTCCGCTATTTGTAACAGATTAATCCATCAACGCTTTTATTAATATTTATTGCCTTTTTAGCAGTTCAAACAGAATTTTATATTGAAAATAATTCTGGAAACTGCTTTTTATACGGAATGCTCCATACCACCAGCACGTCTTCTAAATACGTTTCACACAGCGAAAAAAAAGAATTTTAAATGCTAAAAGGGTGACTAAATTTCAGCCGGATTTAAAAATCCGCTACTATTTCTCAATGAATAATAATCGCTGGCTGCTTCTTCCCTTACTTCTGATTTTACTGTTCGGTCTTAACCTTTCTCTGGGCAGTGTGCATATTCCTTTTAAAGAGATAGTAACCATCCTGACGGGCGGGGAAAGTTCTGAGCCTATATGGAGAGATATAGTCTGGAATTTCAGAATGACGAAAGCGTTGACCTGTATATTAGCCGGTGGCGCATTAGCCCTGAGCGGACTACAAATGCAAACGCTCTTTCGAAATGCGCTGGCAGGACCCGATGTACTCGGACTAAGTTCAGGTGCGAGCCTGGCTGTATCCTTAATCTTTATGAGTCAGGCTGCCGGCATCAGCTTCCTGCGCACTCCCAATCCGTGGACGGTAGCTATCGCTGCTACGCTGGGATGCACGGGGGTATTTCTTATTATGCTGGCGCTTTCAAAAAAACTTCTCGATAACGTCTCTCTACTTATTGTCGGTCTTATGATCGGAGCCGGAACCTCCTCTATTGTAAGCGTACTCCAATATATAAGTCGTGCTGAAGAAATGCAGACCTATCTCATCTGGACCTTTGGAAGTTTAGGAGGATTGAATTGGACAGAGCTCCTGGTACTGGCTTTTGTGTTACTCACAGGCGGTAGTATAGCCATGGCGTTGGTCAAGTCTTTAAATGCCTGGATGCTGGGGGATAACTACGCTGCCAGTATTGGTATTAATATGAAACGAGCGCGATTCTGGATCATTTTTTCAGCAAGTATATTAACGGGAGGCGTTACAGCGTTTTGCGGCCCTATAGCATTTGTAGGATTGGCAGTTCCTCACCTTGTAAAGTTTTTGATCAGAACTACCAACCACAAAATCCTCATTCCAACGGTGGTGATTGGGGGCGCAGTATTGATGCTCTTCTGCGATATACTGTCGCAACTACCAGGCAGTACACAGGTGTTACCTATCAATGCAATTACCGCTCTGATCGGAGCACCGGTAGTGATATGGGTTATTGTAAGACATTCAAAGATGCGAGCATGAGCCGGGAGAAGAAAGCATTACTGGAAACGAAAAATCTTTCAGTCGGGTATCCCGGCCAATCTATACCCTTGTTCGAAAAACAGGATCTCGCGCTATATGCCGGTGAACTGGTTTGCTTTATGGGGCCAAATGGCATTGGTAAATCTACATTGATACGTACCCTTGCCGGCCTGCAGAAACGCATAGAGGGAAGTATATATATACATACTGATAATGCAGAACTGCAGCAACATATTGCCGTTGTGTTAACCGATAAGATTACTACTCCGGGCATGACGGTGTATGAGCTTGTCACCTTCGGCCGATATCCATACCTGAACTGGAATATAAGCCTGCGCGAAGACGACCTCCGCATTATTGATGAAGCGATCGACCAGGTTAACATTCGGAATATCATTTCCAAAAAGTTATATCAACTTAGTGATGGGCAATTACAGATGGTAATGATTGCGCGCGCACTCGCCCAGACTACACCGATCATTTTACTGGATGAACCTACTGCGCACCTGGATTTGAATAATCGTGTTGAGATCATGCGCATGCTCAGGAACCTTGCACGCAATACCAACAAGGCTATACTCATTGCAACACATGAACTTGACCTGGCGCTGCAAACAGCAGACTATATATGGCTTGCCGGTAACCAGAAAAATATCATCGCCGGCATACCGGAAGATTTAGTCTTAAATGGTTCGTTCGATGATATATTCAGGTTTAAAGGTTTTGACCTTCGAACCGGAAAAGTAAAGCATGAAGTTAGTCGCTCGCGAACAATTCAATTGACTGGAAATGGTTCGGAATACCTATGGACGAGGAACGCCTTGGAAAGAAATGGTTTTGAGATCGTTCAGCACAACGGAGAGACTACTGTAAACATAGAACCGAACAATAGCACTTATATATGGACAGCCGGAGATAACCGGTATACCACGCTTCAGGGTTTGCTGAAATATTTATGCGATTGATCTTCCTGTGCTCTTTCAAATCCATTGTTTCGGGTTAACACCGAAGCATATCGGGTCCACTTCACAGGTATACCTTTTGCGCGTAACGCTTTGTGAAGATCTTCGAACAAAGGTCCTTTGTTATCAAAATAATTATAGGAGAGACCGAAGCAATAAAAACGAAACGTGTGGTGCGTGGTGATTTCAACCCACTTGTAATCAAAGGGAAATAACAAGTGCGAGATCTCCTTCACGAAAAACTGCAGGATGCGCGGCTTGATGCCCTCCCCTACTGTGTCGGTCCAGTCGTGCCGGAACAACGCCATGTTGATATCGTATAGCGAAAATTTTCTTCTTCTTCTGAACAGCGGCACTTTGCCAACAACCTCGAGCGTGTCATCCGTAAGTATAAAATCATTATTGGTTATACCGAGATAACTATATACGCCCAACAAGTATAGCCCCAGGAACGCAAGCACCAGTCGCGCATCAATTTCCGGAAGACTAAAGTGATTAATAATATATACTGCCGATGTCAGTACAAACAGAATTGACAGATGGCTTCTGAGAATGCAGAGGGATGCTTTAACCAAACTACTTTCATACTTTTTCATAAGCTCACACAATCTCCAAGCCCTGAAAATACAAAAGAATGCATTAAGAGTTACAACAATATTTATTTGAATTTTCGGGTTACCATTAAGCCCTGATTTTCTTGTGTTTTCCGCGCAGAACACCGCCTACAGCGCCCTGCATGGCCGACTTAACCCAGTAGTTAAAAATGGCTTTATGCCTGACACGCGGCTGATTAATAACGGTTGTTGCATTTTCCTTGCTGTTTTTTAAAATGCCGTCTGCGAGAAATGTAAGCACTTCATTACCCCAGCGTTTCTTTTCGGAATCTCCGGGCTTTCGTATTTCGAGATGCAGGTTGTTGTACGAAATCACGGAAGCACCATTGGCCTGTTCGGCATCGGCGGTAAGTTGAAGATCAAATTTTTTCAGGTATCCGGATTTGATGTGAATGCCCTGCAACGGCACCACTACACGGTTCAGGGCCGCAAGATTTAAATCCCTGAGACGCACATTGAGTTTGAATGAAGAGGAGTCCAGCGTTTCATACGTTACGTGCAACAATCCTTCGTTGTATAGCCGTGCCGTTGCAAGCATAACGAATGGCGGTTCATTGCGCGTTTTACCAACTTTGAGATTGGCTGCTATATTGTCGAACACCACCACACCGTTTTCACCAGTTTTCTCCGATGTTTCGGTATACTGGATGCGACCATTTTTCAAATCAACACGATTAATGGTAACAGACGGAGGAAGCTTCAACAAGCCTTCTAATGTTACAGGCTTTTCGATCATAGGCGGATCGGGCATTCGCTTATCACGTTTTATATCAAACGAAAAACGTTCAACTGCTATATCTGCATTTTTCAATACCCGATGTTCAATCATGTCGTTGACTGAAAAACCGTGAAGTATAATTCCGTGAAAGCGCGCATCAATGATGTCGCTTTCTGTCGTGTTGCTATACACCCATTCTTTTCGCGGACTGATATGGACCGAGTCTATATTTACTTTACTATCCTTCAGTACTATATCATACACCTGGATCGAACTTTTTTCGGTCTCTGTTTTCAGTGAAGCACAGCGAATGTTTCCACTGCGAGTATCTCCTTCCAGCTTGCCAAACGTTAAGGATTGATTGTCTTTCCATTTTATCTGCCCGGGATGAACCACAAACTGGTGAACAATGGCAGATGGTGCTACACGTTCGCGATCGGATCGTTTCTGTCTCTTCTCTTTCGTGGGGATTATCAATAAAGGATTATATACTTCAAGTCGCTTTATGGATGGCGGTTCATCTTTCGCTACCTCAGCATCGTTCATCATCAGAGCATCGGAGCTAAACCATAGCGTACCATCTTTGATAACTTCAAGTTTGTTCGCTTTAAGTTTATGCACGCTCCAAAAATCCTCATCATGCACGAGGTTATCCAGGTCCAGAACCGGAGCTGAAATTTCTATAGTGTTCTTTTTGACCTGAAGATTTGTCACCTGAAAATGTGCCGGGTAATTCATCGCGATGTGCCCTGCCTGCATCAACAACGTTTTTAATTTTACATCCACATCGGTAAGCTGCCCGCGAAGGGAATCAAACTTCACATGGCCGTTTTCAGAAATCATCTTTTCAATTTCAAGGTCTTTGCCCTGACATACTATATATTTTTGATCGCGGTGTATGTTAATTTTAACATTGCCTGCCGAGAGCTGTCCGATTGATTCAAACAGATCATCTTTCGGTTCCTGGTTCACCTTTTCACCCGAACGGGCGGGTAGCCTCCCCGTTATCTCCAGCGAATTGAAATGTATTGCCTTCCAGTGTTTATAGTTTTTTTGCAACGGTTCATCACCTTCTTTCAACGCTATAATCTGCAGGGCATACAGATGCAAACTATCTTTTTGCACATCTACCTCTGCTGCGCGCAGTAACCGGCCGTCAAAGTCAACACCTTTCATTTTGGACACCAGCGTTCCTGAGGTGTTGCGCACCCATCCATTGGCAAATCGTATGTCGCTAACCGCATACGTATAACCTCCGGCAGGTTGTATCTTCAGGTTGTTAACGGTTAGTGAAAGATTATTTACCCAAAGCGAATTACTTTCATCAGCATAACGTACCGTTACATTCTTGAATGATAGCAGGCGTACGTTTACATTATCGATTTTATCATCAGCAGTCTGAGTGCCTTTTCTCTTGATCCTTTCCGGTGTAAGGTTTACATCGGCATCTTCCACACTAAGTTCGTCTGCCTGAAATTTTTTATCGAAGGCAAAATCGAGCAGGTTAAAATATTTCAATTTTAGCTTGCCACAGTTCGCTATATTCTTACGACTGACGGAATCATACAACGCAACATCGGTCAGTGTGAGGTCACGATATTTATCGAAGAGTATCGTGTTACAATTGAACGATAAATTTCTGCGCAGCGCAATGGCCGTACGATCCAGCCCCACTTCAAGTCCGCCTACCTGGAAAGCACTGCTGTCGCGAATTACCTTAAAGGCATATACATTTACATTCACATGTGGTAAATCTATCTTAACAGAGTCTTTGTCTTTCTGCACAACGAGGTGGATACGCGCATCGCGTATCACCGTGCTGTCAATGGAGCATTCTCCTATAGCCTGCTTGAGAATGCGCGTGAGCAGATCGCGATCTTTAATGCGTGTGGTATCCTTCTTTAATTTGAATTCCGCTATAACATGCGGCTGATCGATGGTAGCCCGTTTAATAGCATAGCGTTGATTTTCATAAAGCGCTTTATAGTCGAGTCGTTGTAGCAGCAATGATTTACCCGACACCTCTACACGCGACTGCGACACGGTGTCCAATGACGTAAAGTTGAAATCCGTAAACTGCAAGTGATGCTGCCGGAAATTAAACTCTATACCCGAAAAATTTAGGGATGCTTTGGGGAACACAAGAGCCTGCGCACCAACCTTCAGTTGTATCTGACTTTCTTCGGTGAGCTTCTGTATATTCCAACGCTCTACCAGCAGGTCAACCAGGTTAAGTCTCACGGATGTACGCGCTATATTCTTCATACCAACTGTAGCTCTGCGGATAGAAAGCGACTCGATATCAAATCTTCCCAATAATGATTCTATAGCAGGGTATAATTTTACCACCTGGTACGATATATTGCTCGTAGTTATTCGCGGTGTTGTGGCACTGCGCTGTTGTTGCTGTGCATCGATCTCGATAATCGGTTCCTCAATGATGAGGTTCTTGATATCAAACTGCCGCACCATCGACATGGACGCTATCGATCCGAACTTCAGTTGCATGTAGGGAATCGTTACACCTACTATACCTTTGGATGGTGCGTGAGGCGAGCGAACTATTTTTACATCATCAAGTGTAAACGTTAAGGCTAGTATATCAATGGATGAACGTCCGATGTTCAGCGTATACATACCATCGGTTTTGGACTGCACCAATTCTGAAAGTGCGCGTTTAAAGCCATAGAGTTTCGCATATACCAATCCGCTAAAAAGAATAGCCAGCGGTATCATGGCAACAGCGATGCGAAGCACTATTTTCCGGGACGATTTTTTCAATGGCATCAAACTGTTTCTCTCTATTCCAAGATACTAAACCTTTGGTGGTAATTAAAATCAAACGCACGGATGCATTGCTATCATAACGATTAGCTGTGCATTATATTCTACGATTTGCAACGGAAAGTAATTATTCACCAAAGCACTTCGCTGAATTTGATCAACCAAACTACAAACGTTTGCAACAAACCCTTGTAAGTTCTTTATCCACATTCATTAACCTGTATCCAATCTCTTTTATTAGTTTGTAACTGTTTACCCCAAAATAGCATCAAGCATTATATAGTATGATCCGATTAAATGAACTGTTCCCCTATCAATTCGACAAAAAATATTCAAAGCCTGTAGCGTATTTTTCCATGGAGTTCGCTGTTGACCAGCCACTGAAGATCTATAGCGGTGGTCTTGGTTTTCTGGCAGGCTCGCACTTGCGCAGCGCTTATGAACTAAAGCAAAACATGGTTGGTATAGGTATCCTCTGGAAGAAAGGCTACTACGACCAGGAGCGCAACCAGGATCAAACCCTTCATGTAAACTTTCGTGATAAGGACTATTCGTTTCTTACCGACACAAACATTGTATTTCCCATCACGATTCATGGAGCACGCGTGTTTGTAAAAGCTTACCTGCTGAAGGCCGATGTGTTTCACACGGCTCCATTATTCCTGCTTACTACCGATATACAGGAGAACGATTACCTCGCGCAAACAATCAGTCACAGGCTATACGACCCGAATGAGACAACGCGTATTGCGCAGTCTATCCTGCTGGGTATAGGGGGCGCGAAACTGCTGGATATACTCGGACGCGAAACGGATATATACCACATGAATGAAGGACACGCACTCCCCATGTGTTTTTATTTGCTGGACAAGTACAGAAGCATGGATGAAGTGAGGAAGCGTGTTGCTTTCACCACGCACACGCCTGAGAAAGCCGGCAACGAAGAACATAGTATACCATTGCTGAACAGCATGAGCTTCTTCAATGGTTTTACTGCAAAGCAAATCGAAGAATATGTACATCCTGAAAACGGAGTATTGAATTATACCCTTACTGCATTGCGCTTTGCCAAACGTGCCAATGGAGTTTCGCAGTTGCATGGCGAAGTATCCAGAAAGATGTGGGGCGATTATAAAAGTATATGCGAGATTACCGCGATCACCAATGCGCAGAATAAAACGTACTGGCAGGATGAAGAACTTGCCGAAGCCCTGCATGATGGTGACGACAAAGCGCTTGTTGCGCGCAAAAAAGAACTGAAGTATAAACTCTTCCGCACGGTGGCAAACCAGACCGGTAAACTGTTCAACGAAAATGTACTCACCATTGTATGGGCAAGACGTTTTGCAGCCTATAAAAGAGCAAATTTACTATTGACAGACTATAACCGTTTTCTTCGTATAGCACAGAATACCAAGTACCCGGTACAGATCATCTGGGCTGGTAAACCATATCCGGAAGATTATGGAGCGATCAACATCTTTAACGAGATATACTGGAAGACTAAAGATTTACCGAACTGTACTGTTGTAACCGGTTATGAACTATGGCTGTCAGGTCATCTTAAAAAAGGATCGGATCTGTGGCTGAACAATCCAAGACTATATCATGAAGCGTCCGGTACATCGGGCATGACTGCTGCGATGAATGCTTCCGTAAACTTGTCGATTCCGGATGGATGGGTTCCTGAATTTGCCAAGCATGGAAAGAATTCATTTATCATTGACACTGCGAATGATCAGTTAACACAGGAGTCGAAAGACAAGATCGAAGCACAGGCTTTACTCGACCTTCTGGAGAATGAAATTATACCGCTATACTACGAGAATCCTGAAAAATGGCTCAGCATCGTAAAGAGCAGTATGAAAGATGTACTCCCCTACTTTGATTCCGGCCGAATGGCAGACGAGTACTATACCAAGCTATACAAGTAATTTCAGACGTTACTTAAAGTTATATACCTTCCCAACATCCCGCGCCTAACCCGCCCGGGATGTTTTTTTTATAGTCACACCCGTACACACCTACACACCTACACACCTACACACTTAAACACATAAACACATAAACACGTTCTACTTTTTCTTCTTCGCTTTCGCTTCGCGGATCAACTTCACATCCACGTTCTCCTTTGAAATCTGTGCATAGTTTCCGTTTCCGAGTGCGGTGAGTTGCTGCAGCGCCTTAGAGGCACCGGCACCTTTTCCGAAGTTGAAGATGGAGAGGAATATATCTTCCTTGGAAAATTTTGAGATCAACTGAAGTGTCTCATCGGTGGTAGCAAACTCGCCATCAGTAGCCAGTACGATACGATTGTTACCACCGCGTATATAGTTTTCGTCAGCTGTTTTATAGGCCAGCTTAATACCGGCATTGCCATCCGTCTTACCAGATGATTTAAGACTGCTGATTGCTTTATTGATCTTGTCTTCGTCTTTGAATGATGCTGATTCAAGAAGTACTTTCGGTTTATCAGAAAACGCGATGATAGAGATTCGATCTTCCGGACGCATCATCGAAAGCAGACTGATGATGGAGTTCTTCAGCAATGGCAATTTTTCCGGTGCATTCATAGAGCCCGATACGTCCAGCAGCAATACCATGTTATTGATGGCATAGCCCTCCATCGAACGGATATCTTCACCGCCATCAGATAAGTATACCGTATCACGCTTCTCGATATACACTGTATCGTGCATCACTTTAACAGATGACGAAGGACGTGTGCTGCCTTGTTGTGTATTTTCTTTTTTCGCTACCTGGTTTTCCGATGTTTTTACAACGGGAGGGCTGCTGGCCGGTGTCTTCGTAGTAGTTGCTCCTTTTGCTTCGGGGTATTTCAGAATGAATAACTCCGGCTGGTGTACCGTTGGTAAATGCTGTACCTGTGTGGAGAGCTCACAAAACTTGTTATAGTCGTCTACAATATCATTGTAGTAGTAAACTAATTTATAGTAGGGATGGTCGTAGCGCGACTTGCCGGCTGCAGGGCGAAGTTTTCGCAGCTCTTCACTAAATGATTTTGATGTTTCCGGTAAATCTTCATAGGGAGTATAGGGACACAGGCCGTTGTTGCGCCCTATTTTTTGAATCCCCTTCATGTTGTCGTATTCCCGCGCAATAACATCGCGAAGGTTTTCATCAATCGCGGTGGTAGAGATCTTTATAGTTGTATCACCGGTATAGTATGCTTTGGCCTTGAACAATGCTTCGCGGTCCAGGTCGGTTAAATTACGTAACGCTCTTCCGGATATATACCATGAATTTGCTGTTGCTACAGGGTATGCATCAAACACTTTGCGAACGTCATTATAAAGTTGCTCTTTACGATTGTCCCATTCCCGAAGCAATACTTTTTGTCGCTCGAGCATTTTATAGATATTGGCCAGGCGATCTTTTTCGTATTGCTTCTCGCTCACTTCAATCGCGATGGAAGCACTCAGATCATCGAGCTCTTTTAAAATACTTTGCAGAACAGTGGCCTGATCGTTCAACGATTTGGCAACAGCAGGTTGGAGGTTCTTACTATCGGCAACTGTCTTCTGATATTCTGCTTTGGGTACCTGGTAATTGGCATAATCAAAATGCAATGCGCCATGGCGTTCGTACGAATCCAGGGTTCTGAAATAAGCCGCACTGGAATTAAAATTTTCCAGTATAGATTGGAGATTTCGCGTTTGTCGCCAGGTTTCGTTTATATAAGTAATATAGTTTACCAGCGCATTGTATTGTGCTTTGGGTAATGCTGTTTTCTGCGCTGCTAAATTTATGGGTGCATGTGGTATATCTTCAAACGGCTTTACAACGACTGCCGTAGACGCAGGCTGTGTGCGAATATCAATAGCAGGGAAATACTTTACCGTCTTCACACCATGGTAATTGTCTCCCATGGCAAATTGTATAAAGCTATTATAATCCGCTACCAATGTACCGTTGAGGTAATTGATCAGCTCGAGGTATACATCGTTGCTGTGTTTGTCTGATTTTTTAGCTTCGAAATTATACTCGTTCAGCGCCCTGCGTTTTATTTCCAGTATCTGCATCATATTTTCATAGAAAGACGACCACATACTTGATGCCGGGTACTTAAGTACAGGCTTGGACGTAAGCATGGAAGCAGCTTGCTTATCCGTATCCAATATACTTTGCTCGAGTTTGTCAACAGGCCAGCCGGTGTGTACATCCTGCTTCAGGTTGAATGTCCAGCTGTCCAGAAACTTTCGCTCGCGTTCAATTTCACCACGCATAAACGCATCGGCAGTACGGTAGGCGGCTGACGCTGTCGCTATACTTTTCTTTTGTATGGCATCTAACGCATCTTTTAATATACCTTGCTTTTTCTGATAGTCATTTAGTAACGATGGTAGTTCGTTGATCAGCTGTTCTGCTTTTGCAAAATTGTCCTGCTTGTAATCTTCAAGCTTATGATAGGTATCAAGCGCCTTGCACTGTGCATCAATCCTTTCCGCCGATGCGCGCAGTTCTTTCAGTTTAGGCAAAAGGTTGCCTGAGGTAGTCGCGCTTAAGTTCTTGCTCAACGCAATGGCATTGTTAAAATAATAATCGTCCAATTGGACAGGACAGGTATAACGCGGTGCTCCCCACGAGCTTTTCTGATGGATAGACGGATAGTATTGAATTATACTTTTTACCACGTTGGTTACTTCGTCCGCCGATTGGTTTGCATAATCAACGTAAGCATTCAATGATTTTTGCTGAACGGCTGTTATAGGTTGAGCGGCTGAAAGAAAAGGGACAAGAATAAGCAAGTATATAAATCGCATAGTTCGAACTTACTAAAAATTAGTAATACGGAACAGTGCCGGCCAGGTTCGCGCAATCTCATTGTCGCCAGGTGATTTCATATAAAAATGACAGCATGAGTTCGATTTGAACTTTATGGATGGTTAAACATGTTAACTGGTTATGAGTTCTATCAAAGCGTTTCAAAACTTTACCGACACCCTGTCGCGACAAGATCATACAATGCCGTTGCTATTTATAGGGCATGGCTCTCCCATGAATGGTATTGAAGACAATGAGTTTAGTTTGAAGTGGGAAAAGCTCGGAAAGGAGATTCCTTTACCGACAGCGGTACTCTGTATTTCTGCGCATTGGCTTACCAAGGGAACGCTCATTACTGCGATGGAACATCCACAAACGATTCATGACTTTGGTGGTTTTCCGCAGGCGTTGTTTGATGTGCAGTATCCTGCTCCTGGTGATCCTGCGTTGGCAAAAGAGACAGCATCGCTGATTCATAAAACTTCCGTAGGACTTGACCATGAGTGGGGACTTGATCATGGGACATGGTCTATTGTAAAACGCATGTATCCTGAAGCAAATATACCGGTGCTGCAGCTCAGCATTGACTATAGTAAAGGGCCACAGTATCATTATGAACTCGCACGTGAGTTGGAAGCGCTTCGTAAAAAAGGTGTGCTAATTATCGGCAGCGGAAACATGGTGCACAACCTGCGCATACTCGACTGGCATCGTGCTGATTCAGGTTACGACTGGGCCGTTGATATCAATGAGACATTCAAGAAATCAATTTTATCGGGCGATCACAAAACATTGATCAATTACGAAGGTCTCGGACAGGCAGGTAAACTTTCTATACCTACACCTGAACATTACTTACCGCTGCTCTATATTTTGGGCTTGACGAATAGCAAGGAGAAGACCACCATCTTTAACGATAAACTTGTGATGGGATCAATCTCCATGACATCTGTTCGCATTGATGCGCAATAGATCAACTCAGTTGGTCCAGGAAAGCGCGGATCGCAGTATATACTTCTGCTAGTTGCTCGTTGGTAATAACATACGGAGGAAGTATATAGATC